>NZ_PJIW01000013.1:0-162319 GCF_002929755.1 Arthrobacter sp. 4R501
TTGACCGGTGGCTGATATCAGGAGGCGTGTCCAGATGCAGGACGGGTGATGATGGTGGGACAAGGCAACCGCATCAGCACTTTTTCGGCGATGGATCCGATGGGTTTCCGAAGTCCGCCCCGTCCCCAGCAGCCAATCACCAATAGGCTTGCCTTTTCTGCGGCACGAATGAGCACGTCGGCGGGAGCGCCGTCCGATTCCAGCGCCTCGTAAACAAGGCTAGTCCCACGCGGCAGCCCATATCTCCCCTGTCTCAATATGCCTTCACAAGCGGCAGCTTTCCCAGGTGTGTCCGTCACCATCGGTTGCACGCGTATGGCCGCATTCGCCGCCACCGGTAGCTTCGAATGCCTCCCTCAATTCAGCGACACCAGCCCAGTAAGCGGACTTGTCGAGGGCTTCCTGTGCGCTATTCGAAGGAGGAGCGCCGGGAATCGTTCAGGCGCGTGTTCCACAGGTCGGGCTTGTTCACCTTGAAGCGGCGTCCGGTCAGTGCCCGCGGCGTCAACCGGATTTAGTTGTCTTTCGCTCCGTAGTCAAGGGGACAGCCAGGGTCCTTGAGCACAGCACGGATATTGCCGCCGCCGAGGCGCTGAACCTCAAGACGTGGGTCCCGACGCTCGAAGACTTCTAAGTGGAAATCAAACCGTCGCGTGTCAGCGGGAGGCACTTCAACCTGGGCGAACAGCCGGAGCGCTTCTGACGCGGCAGGAGTTCCTGCTCCGTGTTCGAGGGTTCTGACCGGCTGTCTGAGGGTGCTGTTCAGCTTCACCCCGACCTCTGTCCCGATGTGGCCACCTTCAGAGTTGAGCGCACGGACGAACGTGACGTCAAGCCTTCACTGCCAGGCCAGTACGTGACCATCAAGATGAAGATGCCCGACGGCGTCCACCAGCCCCGCCAGTACAGCCTCACGAAAGCCGACGACGGCCGCCACCGGCAGTTCGCCGTCAAGCGGGTCCGGACGCCCGGCCCGACGGAGAGATGTCCAAACCTCCTCCACGACTCCGTGAATGTCGGAGACGAGGTGGTTCTCTCCGCACCGTTTGGCGACGTGGTCATGGAGTACACCGACCGTCCCGTGGTGCTCGCCAGCGCCGGAATCGGCATTACGCCGATGGCAGGCATGCTGTCCCACCTGGCGAAAGCGGGTGCGCAGCGAAAAGTCCTGTTCCTCCATGGCCGCCTGACTCCTCACCGCGCCCGGTCCGATCGAAACGGAAGCCAGCCACCGCGACGTATTCTCGCGTTTCGTGGACGTCCGTGAAGTCGACCTGAAAGGGTCCGGCCGGCGGGGCTAGGCGAGAGTCAGGCGCTGGGCTGGCGTTTACGACAGGGGGCGGCTGAGCCGCGGGCCTAATGTCCCAAGCCTGCCCCCGGCACAATCAACACGGACAGGCGGATAGAACCCAGTAGAGTTGCTCACCAGAAACGTGCTGCCGTTAACTGCGGAATGATAAGGCTTAGACGCCGAAGGGTGAGGGCCGAGCCCACCCGACCCAGGTTCACCGACCGCAAGCCCACCGTGAACGATCTATTCGAGGCGCAACTTTAGTTCGAACCGCCTAAGCTATTCAGGTTCAGCTGCCCCTGGCGCTCTCCGTATTACTCAAGTCCCGCGCGGGTGGCCTCGTCCACGGATGTGCGCCACAACATGGACGTGGTGACGCTGAAGCGCCTGCCTGTTACCGACTGGGGAACGATCCGGATCAGATGGTCTTGTCCAACCCCCTGCCAGGGGAAAAGTGCGCGGCGGATTTCGTCCATGTCCGGACCAGTGGGCGTTGTCTCCTCAGCCCGACCTTTGACCACAACGCTCCAGGCCAAACCGAATTCGGCGCTCACCGCGTCCGCCTCCAAAGCAACGACGGCATCGGCTTCAATCGCCTGCTGCTTTGTTCCGCTGCCCGTGCGGAAGACGAGTGTCCGGTTGTCGATCGTGAAGTTCACCGGGAAGACGTCGGGATGGCCATCGACGATGACCGCGAGCCGTCCCACGGGCGTTTCTCCCAGCAGCCTCCAACAATCGTCCGGATCGAGAATCTCTGGCTCAGGCACTAACTTCTTGTCGGTCATGTGGAGATCCTACGGGGGGTTGCTCTGCCCAAACAAGGCCCAAAGACCCAAGAGCCGCCCGTAAGAAAACCGTCGCAGAATGAGTCCGCTCAGGCACTGATGTGGGCCGAAAGCGACCGTGAAGCTGCTCAACGAACTTCGATGACGCCCATCATTCCCTGGTCTTCGTGGTCGAGGATGTGGCAGTGGTATACGGAACGGCCCCTGAAGTCCTCGAAAGCCACTCTGACCTTCACCTGCCCGTTCGACGGGACGTTGACAACGTCCCGTCGAACAACGGAATCCAGGAGCTGACCGTTTTCCTCGATGAGCTGCATCGGCCACACATGGAGGTGGAACGGGTGATCCATGGGACTGGTGTTGACCAGCGTCCATTCCTCTACGCTGCCGGCCGCAACGGTTGTGTCTGTTCTGGCCTCGTTGAACTCCCCTCCGTTGATGGTGAAGCGCATCATGCCCATTCCCGTGCCGAGAGTCAGCTGCCTGTGGGCTGCCGCGGGGGAGGATCTCAGGTCATCCGGTTCCGCCCGGGCGGCCACGGCATTCAAGGGTTCAATGGGTTCGCCGGCTACGTGCAGTGTCGCCAAGGCGGCTCGGTTAGGATCCTCCGGGCGCGGCCCGCCGGGTCGGCCATTACCCATCATCCCCGGCATGGTACCGCGGTCGTAGTAAGTCGCGCGCAGGACAGAGTCACCGGCGGCCGTGGTGACCAGTAGGTCTGCCCGGTTTCCCGGTGTCAGCAGCAGCTCTTCCACGTCTACCGGCTTCTGGAAGCGGCCGGAGTCGATGCCCAGGAGCTGCAACTGCTGACCATCGAGCCGCAGCCGGAGGTAGCGGGATACGCACGCATTGACGATCCGCCACCTTTCGCGCTCTCCTGGGCGGACGCTGACCTGCGGGTTGCTTTGACCGTTGACGAGGATGAATTCGCCCTGGCGGCCCATCATCCGTTCCATCTCTGAGACCGGCGGGATGTTGCCCAGTCCGTCCAAGGTGATATCGGACACCAGCAGCACCCGTTCCCGGCTTGCCGCAACGGGCTGGGGGTCCTCCACGATGATCGCTCCGAAGAGTCCGGCGAAAATCTGATCGGCGACCAAGCCGTGACGGTGCGGGTGGTACCAGTACACGCCCGGCGGGTGCTCGGCAGGAAGCCTGTGCTCGTAGTCGAAGGTGCTGCCGGGATCCACGGTCACGAAGACATTGTCGCCGTTGTCCTGCGGGGAAACATGAAGCCCGTGCATATGCAGGTTTGTTGGCCGATCCAGGTTGTTGACAAGCCGGACGTTCAGGACATCTCCCGGCCGCAAACGAAGAGTTGGGCCCGGGATCCCCCCCGTTATAGGCAAGGGCCAAGGCCTGCAGCCCTGCGAGCGGTATGCGCCCCGGCCCCGCGTCGAGACGGACGTCCAGCCGGCCGCCTTCGCTGCGCAGATCCGGTGGCTGGGTCAGTTCACCTCCCGTGACGGGAGCGGGCAGGGATGTCAGTGTCCAGAACAGGCCTGCCCCGCCCACGACGGTGCCCGCTACGCCAAGTCCGCCCAGCAGCAGAGCGTTGCGCCGGCTGATGGGCTGCACTACGGCCCCTCACCCAGCACCCGGAGCTGGGCGCGGTACTGCTCCGCGGTCAGCTCTCCCTTCGCGAAGCGTTCATCCAGGATTTGGCGCGCCCTGCTCCTTCCCGGTGGGGGCCCGCCCGGCCCCTGCCGGCCGCTCTGGCCATATCCGTTACCGCTGCCAAACATCCGGACGGCAAGCAGAACCAATACCGCGGTCCCCGCGAGCATGAGAAAACCCCAGAGCCATATCCAGCCCATGTTCCCGTAACCCCACATCATGACCGGCACCTTTCGGACTGAGCCAGTTACTATTCCGATTCTGAACCCGTTGCCGGCCCGCCGCCAGAGCCCGAAGGCCCGGACCGCCCGTTACTGGTTCCTCATCGCGGTCGCTGCCGTCGACGGCCGGACCAATAGCGCCATTACACGGAGATAGGCCAGGAGATCCAGAAGACGGAGGGCCTTGTTGGCGGATCTCTTTTTCCGTCCTCTCCTCGGAGATGTTCAGGCGGCCGAGCATACACAGTACGGATAAGGCAGTTGACCCAGGTCCTCCGCCCGCCAGGGAGGAGAACCCAGGCTCTGTGCATTGGAAGCACTTGTGCCTAGGATCGGCATATGGAGAACAAGCCGAGTGAAACTACGACCGAGCGGTTGGCTGTCCACGAGTGCTGGAGTCTACTGCGGCTGGTATCTGTGGGCCGCCTGGCGGTATGGGTCGGAGACGGCCCCGATATTTTTCCCATTAACTACACGACCGACCACGGCACGATAGTCTTCCGGACAGGCTCGGGGAAGAAGCTTGAAGGCGCCTTGGGTGATTATCCCGTAGCTATGGAAGCCGATGGGGTTAATCCGGAAACAGGAGTGGCTTGGAGCGTTGTGATCCGCGGCAAGGCAGAACTTCTGACAAAAACAACGGATGTTCTCGCCGCGTTCTCCCTGCCCCTGTTTCCCTGGCAAGCAGGGAAGAAAGACCACTTCGTACGGGTAATGCCCGATTCAATCTCCGGGCGCCGGTTTAGCGTCGCGGCCCCCAACACGTGGTGGACGCCCATTCAAGGGACCAAACCCACGGCCAGTGAATAACGAACCAGTAATCCCAGGCCCGGAAGAACGCAAACCCCGGCGGGCACGTCATGGATGAGCGGCGACAGCCCAGCGCTTCGGCCAATACTTGGCATGATGAATCGGGTCACTCATGGCGTGGTCTTTATCTTTCCGCCGGGGTTCCTTGCCGGCCACCGTCACTTACGCACAGCAACTCGCCTCTGAAGCCCAAGCCAGTGAAAACAAGGAACTCCGATTTGCCGGACGGATGCTGGATGCAGACCTGGAAGATCTCGCCGCAGTACTTCGCGGCAGATCCGGTCATCCGGGACGACGTCCTCGGCCGTGTTTGACAGCTACGCACTGCACCACCGGCACCGTCAGCCCCGCGAACCGAACACAAAATGGCCTCCGGCGTTGCCCAGACTGACGTCGCATGTGCTCGGGTCCGAAATATTGGCTAGCGCTGGGGCTCCGGCCGTTGTCGTCTACTTCTCCATGATCTTGGCCGGCACCTGCGAAGGTGTGCTGATCGAGCTTGGCCAGTGGATCGGGTTCGGCGGGTTGGTTGTTCCCCGGGCGGCTAGGGTTGGCCCGACGGCAACGGGAGCTGTCATCACCTGGTCCATCGGAATGCTGCCCCGCAGTACGGGCGGCATGGACCTTAATGACCGCTTATGCTGCCGTTGGTCATCGTCCTCGGAAGCGTTCTTTTGCTCTCAATCCCCGCGCTGCAATGGATGGTCCTGCGACGTTTCGGTCGCCAGGGATCACCCACCTATTCGAAGGCGGACCTACGCCGATCAACCTCGGAAATCTTCCAGATGTCAGGCTTTACGGTATGGAACAGGCGTCCTGTTATGGATTCGGGAACCACGCGCATGTATATGTTCTTTTCCCCTGGCTCCCACGGCTGCCGACCCAGAGTGTCTGCAGCCTTCTTTTCGAGAGGGTCAAGAACGATCCGGATTTGTCCTTGGGCCACCACGCTCCAAGCCATCTGCGTCAGCGGTTTATACCCGTCAACTTCTAACGCGGATTCAACGTCTAGACCCGCCCAAAACTTGCTGCCGACCGCTGACCTGAAGACCAAAGTCTCCCCGTCGACAACGTAATTAATCGGGAAGATGTCCGGACGGCGCTGGACGACAACTGCGAGCCGACCAACAGTGTCCGACCGCAAGAGATCCCAGCAGGCTTCTGGGCCGAGACGCTCAACCGCATTCTTGCCAGCCTTTTCCATAGCGAGATGCTACCCCTGATGGCAGACCCCGGTTAGGGGCTTACGTCCTAGTGCGGTGCGGCAAGCCCTCGTACGAACGGCGCTTTACCAAGGGCTGTCCGTTCGACGTGATCGGCCAGCTGCACGTCCACCCGGGTTTCCACCACGCCGGCCGCGTTGAGCGCGCCGATGACAGCGGCGCGGACTCCCTCGATGGATGCCCCGGGCGCGAGGCCCGCCAGGAGGACCCGCAGTCCGGGGGGCTCCTGGATGACCTGCCACCCCGCGCTGCCGGCTTCATCGAGTACGTGGTGGAACACGATCGGGTGGATGCTGACCGGTCCTTGCCTGCCTGGCAGGTTCAGAATGTCTTCGAGCCGCCCTTCGATGTCTCCCAGCAAAGTGAAAGCGCGCCCGCACGGGCAGCCTCGTCCGCCCAGTCTGACGGAGTCGGACATTTCGTACCGGATTAGCGGCAGGGTGCGGGAGAACAGGACGGTCACTAGGAGCCTCGCCCCAGTAGTGCCGGGCGGCACGGGGTTCCCGTCCTGGTCCACCGGTTCGATGATCAGCAGGTCTTCGTAGACGTGGCGGTTCCGGTAAGTGCAGGGGGAGGCCATGCCGGCCGTTTCGGTCGCAGCGTAAACGTCGAAGGGCCCGCTTCCCCACGCCGCTTCGAGTTCCGCTGCGGTGTGCGGGGTGAGCACTTCGGAGGCGGACATCACGCCCTGTGGGGAGATGTGAAGCCGCCCGGCATGCTGCTCCGCGGCGAGGGGTTTCAGGGCTGAGGCGTATCCGACCAGGATCCTGGGTTGGAACCGGTTTAGCGCGGCGACCGTGTCCTCCATGGGTGCGGTGACGTCCAGCCGGAGGGTGGGGACAAGCCGGGAGCGCAGGGACGCCCCGACGACGGCGGACTGGTGGGTAGGGACGCGGGAGCTGACCAGTGCCATTTTCAGTGGCCGGGTCGGCCCTGCGGAGATGCCGGCCCAGTCGTTCGCCCGGGCATAGGAGGCCAGGACGGTGCCCCATTCGGAGCGGTTCCAGACGAAGGTCCCGCGCCGGCCCGTGGTCCCTGACGTCGCCGCAGCCCACCACCGGCCCTGCCATGGCACTCCCGGGTCTCCCCTGCTTTCGGTCAGTGACCGCAGGTGCGCCTCCAGATCCGCCAGCCGCAGGTCCGGCGTGGTGACTGCCTCGTCGAAGTGCTCCATCAGGTCAGCCTTCGTCACAGGAGGCAACTGATCCAAGGGCGCGTCGTGCAGTCCTGTGTGGTGGCGCCTGTAGAACTCCGACCCGGCGTAGGCTGCCCGGCGCAGCTCCTGCAGGGCATGGTCCTGGTGCTCGGCGATCCGGGCGGCGTCCCACCGGTCGCGTTTGCGCCACGCCGCCCGCAGGAACACCACCCGGGAGATGAGGCGGAGGTCCACGGCCGGGACGCCTAGCGGTTACCGGCCGGGGCCAGCGGCCGGACCGGGCGGGCCGTGCTTGCCTCCGGTGTTTCGGGCCGGGGCAGCCGCAGCCTCTTGAGCAGCAGGGCGTTGACGGCGACCAGGAAACTGGAGCCTGACATCGACAGGGCCGCGATCTCCGGGCTGAGGACAATCCCGGCGAACGCGAACACCCCTGCAGCGATGGGCAGCGCTATCGCGTTGTATCCGACGGCCCAGCCAAGGTTCTGGCGCATCTTCCGCAAAGTCCCTTTGCCGATCCGCAGGGCGATCGGCACATCCAGCGGGTCCGAGCGCATCAGCACGACGTCGGCCGTTTCGATGGCCACATCGGTGCCGGCGCCGATCGCGATACCGAGGTCGGCCTGCGCCAGGGCCGGGGCGTCGTTGACGCCGTCCCCGACCATAGCGACCCTTCCGCGCTTCTGCAGCTCGGCGATCTTCGCCGATTTGTCTCCGGGGAGCACTTCGGCGATGACGGTGTCAATGCCCAGCTGGCCGGCGATCCTCCGGGCGGTCGCTTCGTTGTCTCCGGTGAGCATGACGACTTCGATCCCGGCCTCGTGCAGGGCAGCTATTGCGGCGGCGGCTGTTTCCCTCGCGGCGTCCGCCAAGGCGATCACGGCCGCGGCCCTTCCGTCCACGGCGACGAGCACGGCCGTCCGGCCGGCGGCGGCAAGTCTGTCTCGCACTGCGGCCAGCGGTCCTAGGTCGATTCCTTCGTCGGCCATGAGCTTGCGGTTGCCCACCAGCACCCGGTGTCCGTCCACCGTAGCGCCGGCACCGTGGCCGGGAACGTTCAGGAAATCCGAAGCCGCCAGGACGGGTGCGCCGTGCTCACGGGCGTGCCGGACCACCGCTGCAGCGAGGGGGTGTTCGGATTCCTGCTCCACCGCGGCGACCAACGCCAGAAGTTCGCTTTCGCTAATTCCTTCGACGACGACGTCGGTGACTTCCGGTTCGCCCTTGGTCAGGGTGCCGGTCTTGTCCATGACGACGGTGTCGATCCGGGCGGAGACCTCCAGCGCGGTGGCATTCTTGAACAGGACACCGCGCTTAGCACCGAGTCCGGTGCCCACCATGATGGCCGTCGGCGTGGCAAGCCCCAACGCGTCGGGGCAGGTGATCACAACAACGGTAATGGCGAACAGCAGGGCCGTCTGGACCCCGGCGCCGAGGGCGAGCCAGGCGCCGAACGTCACGGTTCCGCCGATCAGGGCGACCAGGACCAGCCAGAACGCGGCCCTATCGGCCAGCCGCTGGCCCGGTGCCTTGGAGTTCTGGGCTTCCTGGACGAGGGCCACGATCTGCGCCAGGGCAGTGTCTGCTCCGACCTTGGTGGCCCGGACCCGCAACGTGCCGGTGGTGTTGATGGACGCGCCGATCACCTCCGAACCGATGGTCTTGGTCACCGGAAGGCTCTCGCCCGTGACCATGGACTCATCGACCTCCGACTGGCCGTCCTCGACCTCCCCGTCAACGGGGATTTTCGACCCCGGCCGGATCAGCAGCAGGTCCCCGGTCTGGACGTCGGAGGTGGGGATCTCAACCGTGTCGCCGTCGCGGATCACCACCGCGACCGGCGGAGCAAGCTCGAGCAGCGTACGGATGGCCTCGTTCGCGCCGCCCCGTGCGCGCATCTCGAACCAGTGGCCCAGCAGCACGAAGGAGGCAAGGACGGTAGCGGCTTCATAGAACACTTCACCGCCGCCGGTGAAGGTGACCCAGACACTGTAAAGCCATCCGGTGCCCACGGCGATCGCGACCAGGACCATCATGTCCAGGGTGCGGGCCTTCAGCGCCCGGTAGGCGCCATCGAAGAAGATCCAGGCCGAGTAGAAGATGACCGGCAGCGACAGGATCAAGGCCATCACGTCGTCGCGGAGACCGAACGGCGTCGGGGCGGTGAAGCCGAGCATATCCCGGCCCATCGGGGACCACAGCGTCACGCCCACTGACAGGATCGCGGCGACCAGGAACCGGTTGCGCATGTCTTTGACCATGTCATCCATGGACATTCCGGCATTGTGTCCTCCGTGGCCCATCATGTCCTGCGGAGTCCGGGCCATCGCACCGTGTCCGGCGTGGCCAGCGTCCGGGTGAGTGTGCCCGGTGCCCTGTGCCACCGGTACCGGGGTGTGGCCGGTAGGCATGGCGTGGTGATCGTGCCCCATCGGATGCGTATGCACGGTGTGCGGCGCTGGACTGGGGGCATGTCCGGTGTGCGGGTGGGCCGTGCCCGTCTTCGTGGCGGTGTCATGCTTCATCCCGGCGGTGTGTGTTTCCTCCATGGGGTAGCAGATGTGGTCGGGGACGGACTCGCCACGGCAGTGGTATCCGCAGTCCCGGACCCACCCGGAAATCTGCTCCACCGAGGTCATTGAGGGGTCAAAGCTGACGGTTGCGGTTTGGGCAACGGGGTTCGCGTCGACGCCGGCAACGCCAGGCCGTTGCGACAGGACTCGTTCAATCACTGCTTTGGAGGTGGCCCAGTGCAGGCCGCGGACTTCCACGACAGTGCGTTGCAGAGGCGTGGCCACTGCGTCGGCGCCGGGCTTCGGGTCAGCAGACATGGTGTCGTCGTCCTTAGGTCATGAGGGATCCGGGGAGGACAGCGGGGGTGGTTGACCCCGCTGCCGGACCTTCACTGCGTGGGGCTTTCGCCCGGGACGTCGGTTTCCGGTTAGGCCGAACATATACCCCCTAGGGGTATAGGTCAAGGTTTGAGGCGGCATCGACGGGGCACCCTGGCTGCCTAGGTGCCGCGGCCGCGCCGGAGCACCGTGAGGCGGGCGGTGTACTCGCTCTCGTCGATCTCTCCGCGGGCGAACCGTTCGGCGAGCAGATGTTCAGCGACGCCGCCACCCGGGGTGCCGCCGTCGTACCGGCGGTTGCCTGCGCCCAGGGAGCGGGCAAGGAGGACGAGTCCGGTGATGATGGCTCCCCAGAACAGGACAAGGCTCACCCCCATCAGAATGTAGCCCCAGACACCCATGTTCCCGTCCCAATACATCATCGATGTTCTTCCTCCCTGTCCGCGGGCGCGCCAGGCTGCCCTTGCAGTTCACTATCGTCCGTCCCCGGTGCGGGGCGTCAGAGGCTTTGGTCCCGCTTGGCGGAGGCGGTCCGGGGGCGGGGCCGGCGGAGCACGAGCCAGAGTGAACCGAGGACCAGGACGATACCGGCTGCCGCCGGTGGTGGGGGCCGTTCCCCGGGGAGGAACAGGGAGACGCCGATGCCAATGACGGGCATGAGCAGCGTCCAGGCAGTCAGGAGGTCCAAGCGGGGTGCACGGCTTCTGTGAACCAGGCCAAAAACGCTGCCGCCGTCCCGACGAGGGAGAGGAAGAGCAGGAATGTGATGAACTGAGGGGTCCAGTTGATCGCCCGTACCGGCGGCGAGCAGGACCAGCCAGGCACCTGAACCGGCGCCGCTGCTGAGTCCGA
Organism: Arthrobacter sp. 4R501; assembly: GCF_002929755.1. Classification (NCBI taxonomy): domain Bacteria; kingdom Bacillati; phylum Actinomycetota; class Actinomycetes; order Micrococcales; family Micrococcaceae; genus Arthrobacter; species Arthrobacter sp. 4R501. Next base: position 10,805 of record NZ_PJIW01000013.1, read on the forward strand.
CCACTAGCAGGCCGACGAATCCGGCGATGATCCCGAGCAGCGTCCGTGCCAACAAACATTGCACGAAAGCAACCGCGGTATAGGCTGGAAGTTCTGTACGATGTTCACGGCGGCGGCAAGGCGTGGCTCCAGGCTCCTGCGCAAGTATCGCGCCTCAAACTGTCGAAGGATGTCCGATGACGGTTCTCGACCCTGCCAGGTCCGGTCAGTTCCGCACAGCGGCCCAGCACGCTTCGCGCCGGGTGCCTATCGCGCAACGCGACGAACTGGCCAGCCACGTCCTGGACGCCATGCGTGGCCAACACTACGAAAGTGCTGCAGCGGTCGCGGTCCTCGATGGTGACCAGCTGCTCGGCCTGGTCACCATCGAGCGGCTGCTCGCCGCCCAACCCACCGCTCCGATTAGCCTGCTGATGGACGCCAACCCTCCCGTTGTCGCGTCCTCAACCGTTCAGGAGCAGGCGGCTTGGAAAGCCGTCCACCACAACGAGCCCACCCTCGCCGTCATTGATGAGGGTCGGTTCGTCGGTCTCGTACCCGCCACCGCCCTTCTTGAGGTGCTGTTGACAGAACATGACGAGGACTTGGTCCGTCTTGGCGGATTCCTGCGATCTGCATCACCTGCTCAGATGACCACGGTGGAGCCGGTGCTGCGTCGCCTTTGGCATCGCCTCCCATGGCTGGGTGTTGGGCTCGTCGGCGCGTTGCTGGCGGCCGGGATCGTGGGCAACTTTGAAGCCGATCTGGCTGAGCATGTCCTCATCGCTTTCTTCGTCCCCGGCGTGGTCTATCTCGCCGACGCGATCGGAACGCAGACGGAAGCGCTTGTCATTCGCGGCCTTTCGCTTGGGATAGGCGTGCGGCGGATCGTCGGGCGCGAGATCGCCACCGGTGTGCTTCTGGGTCTGATCCTCGGAGGGGTGTCACTGCTCCTTGTGGGATCAATCTGGCGGGACTGGCATGTCGCGTTGGCCGTCGCGCTCTCACTACTGGCTGCCGCTTCGATCGCTACCGTCATTGCCCTGGTTTTGCCCTGGGGGATCAGCAAACTGGGCAAGGACCCGGCCTTCGGCTCCGGGCCCCTCGCCACGGTGACACAGGACCTTCTGACCGTGATGATCTACCTCACTACCGCCTCAGCCCTCGTGGTGTGACGTCCCGCCGCTGCCATCATCTCGTGCCATGGCGCCTCTGCCGGGCGGTCTGTCCGCACAGGACTCATGCTGTTCCCGCCCCGTTGCTCGCCTCTTTGGATGCCCGGAAGCGTGCTGTCGTCGGTTATCCGAGCAGGAAGGGTCCACCGCGCAGATCGCGGATCGGATAGCCGAAATCTTGCGGCGTTCGGGAAACGACGTGGACGTAAGCCCGGCGCAGGAGATAGATCGTCCCGTGGACTTTGAGGTGCCGTGCTGGGCAGCGCCATCCACAGCCAGGCGTGGCTGCCGGAAGCTGTCGCGTTCCTGCACGCCCATGCCCCTGTGCCCGCCGGCAAACCGTGTGGCTGTTCAGCGTGGGCATGTCGGCCGCCCTGCCCAGGCCGGTCCGCCGAATGGCCGGGTCCGGGCAGGAAAAGCGCATCGCGCAGTCGGTGACTGCCCAGGGCTCCGCCGTTAAGCGAGCTGGAAAGCGTTCAGGTGCGCGTTTCTTCGCGGTTCCCGACCAGGAAATCTTCGTCGGCATCGCCGAGGCCTCCGCGGTCTTGGCATACCTTGACGGGTGGCACATGCTTTGGTGGGAGCTTCTCCGGGTCTACGGACGTGGAACATACCGTCGGCCCCTTTTTCGGGGCAGGAGGCGAACCGGAGCAGTCGGCAGGGGGCCGGGTTCCGCCAGCGCCGGGATGGCAGGATTGCTGGGCCCGCTCCTAACCGGGGACGGGACCTCAAGAAATCACCTGGGATCTGCGACCGGGACGCTGGAGGCTGGTGGTCATGAACGCCGATGCCAGCCGCCCGGTATGGGTAGCCCTGAAGGCCGGGGCCAGGTCGCAGCTACTGGTCCCGGTCGTCCAAGGATTACGGACCGGCGATCATCGCGCTCATTCTTGGAGTTCCGCTGCTGCTGTTCGGCGCTGCCGCGGAGGAACAGGGTTCGAATTCTTGCCTCACTCAGTCGCTTCCTGGGCTCGGGCTGGCTCTGGGAGCGGGAGCCGGAATGACCAGCGGAGTGGCGATGCCGGTAAACCGGGCATCGCGATCGGCGCCGCCGTTGGCGCAGGGCTCGGTCTGGTCGTCGTCGCGATCGCCCACAGCCTCTCCAAACCTCGCTGATCGCGGACACGAAGACGCGCTTCAGCGATTACCACGAGATCGCCGACTCGCTCGTTGTAGGTGACCGGGAGTTCCCCGGTGTCCTGCAGGCTGCGATCCGCACCCACATATTCCCCTCGCGGTGCCGGTCGACGCTCTGGTGTTGCGCGGGTTCGGTCCCTCGTCGGTTCCCATCCTATTGAAGTGTTGCGGTCGGTCGAGGAAGTCCAGTAGTTCGGCGCGGGTAGGCGAGGCAGCTGCGAGGCTGGCGCCGACAACAACGGCGACCATCGCCATCGGAACCAAGCCGCTCGTGTCCCCGCTCACGACGATCAGCACCATCGCGGCGATGATGCTCGATCCCATCAGCAATGGAGAAGACCAGTGCCGGTAGGGTCAAGAACAACCCCTTCTGGTTCCCGCGCAGGGCGAGCACCCCGATGATAATCATGCCCGGCAGGACCACGGACAGGTCGATGACATGGATGGGGTTCATTGTCAGCCCAGCTACTTCCAGGCTCGCCGGTGCCTGCCCCGAAAGGGTAGCTGGAACTAGTTCACTCAACCACAACAGGGCGAAGAGCCCGCCGGTGACGATCAGGACCCACCCGGCGAAAACGCGAGCCCAGAGCTGCATCGCTCTAAGGGAGCCAGCGCGCATCCTGATCGCACTCACGGTGAGAACGACGACCGCGAGAAGGTTGCCGAGATCCTGCCCTCCCGCCTGCAAGACCCAGTTCTCGGTTCCCCTGGTACAGCCAAGAGGCGAGCAGATGGAGCAGGCTTGCGAGGACCACGGACAGCAATGCCGAAGGACGCGACGACAAACGGCGTTCCGCGTGGCTGCACGACCGCCCGGAAGCGGGACTGGACGGCGTTCTTATATCGAGCCTACCGAGCACGCCCAGCTAGTCCCTGCAGAGGGTTCCCTGTGATCGCGCGCGCGAGCGAGTGGATGCCGCGCCCGGTGCCTCTCGTTGAGGTTCGCCGGTGCTAGTCTCTTGCCATGCGCGCAAAATTCACGCTTCGGTGGATCGTCGCGGTGACGATCGGCGAGGCGACGGGGTTCGCCGTCACTGCGGGCGCGGGGATCCTCACGATCGTCATGGGGATCGGGGCCCCGTGGAGCCTGATCCTCGTGGTAGCAGCCGGTGCGATCGAGGGTGCGGCCCTGGCGACCGGACAGTATCTCGCGATGGAACAGCACCGACCGCGAAGGGGCTTGTGGATCGGCGCGACGGCAGTCGCGGCATCCGTTGCCTGGCTGCTCGGCATGCTGCCGAACACGATCGGGCTTCGCATCGATTCCTTCGGTACCATCGCGTTGCTGGTTGTCGGGGCGCTCGTGCTGCTCGGCAGCATCCCGTTCGCGCAGTGGCTGGCCATGCGACGGCCGGGCACGTTCCGCTGGGTGCCGATCAACATGGGCGCCTGGCTCGTGGCGATCCTGTGGACGGCTGCGCCGTCGCCCTTCATCGACGAGGGGAGCCCGATCCCGCTCGTCGCAGCACTCTACGTCCTCGCTGGCTTCCTCATGGCTGTCACGATCGCTGCGCTGACGGCCCCCATGGCCAGGTCGTTTTTCGGCCGATAGCCGCGCTCGTGTGCCCGCGGTCGAAGAGCCCCCATCGCGAAGCCCGCAACCGCGGTCCAGAACGCCGCCGAAGCGCGCCGGAGGAGCAGGAGAACAAAAGCGAGCAGCCGGGTTCCCCCGACCACGACGAGGAGGATGATGCCGGGGCTGAGGTAGCTGTCGAAGGGGGTGTCCTCAAGCAAGTCCCTCGACCAGCCCTGCGCGCCCCCTGGAACGAGGTAGACGAATCCAGCAATCGTCGACACGATGCAGAACGCAGTGAGGATCAGGAGGAGCACACGCCACACAGTTCATCACCCCCTCGTGGTGCAGCCCAATGTACAGCGATTCCCGTAGCGACAGAGTGCTGCGGCGTCCGGACTGTCGCTCGTGGCATGTCAGGCCGGGGATCTCACGGCTATTGTCGTAACATGCACGCCGTGACGCAAAGGCTTGCCCCGGTCGACGAAGCGAACCTGTTGCTCGATCACGTCGGCCAGGTCAACGTGTTCCTCGTCGCCGGTCTGCTCGCGCCGGGCGGTTTCCTGGCTCCGGATGGCACCACGGATATGGCCGAGCTGCGGGCGGCTCTCCGCGAGCGGATCGCGGCGCTGCCGGCGCTGTGCAGAAGAGCTGTCCTGATGGGCCGTCGACACCACTGGATCAACACCGCGCCCGACCTCGAGCACCACATCCGCCTCGTGGAGCCCGTCGATGGTCTTGCGGGTCTCGAGCACAAATGCGCCGAGCTCATGAGTCAGCCGCTCGGGTTGGATCGTCCGCTGTGGGAGATCCTGGTGGTGCCGAGTGCGACGGCGGGAGAGCTCGGAGTCGTGCTGCGCATCCATCATGCGGTCGCCGACGGGATGGCGGCGGTGGCGATCGTGCAGCAGCTCTTCGATGCGGGGGAGCCGCGTGAGGCACCGGCGATGGCACGCCGTGTGCGGGTGCTGACGGAGGCGCCGAGTCGTACGCTGTGGCAGACCGTGCGTCGGTTGCGTGTCGGTCTGCACCGCATCCGCCAGACATTGCGGGGTCGTGACATCGGCGCCACGGTGCTGCTGGGTGAGCGCAGCGCTCACCGCGGGGTCGTCTTTCTGCGTACCGACATCGAGGCGCTCGAGACAGCGGTGCGCACGCAGGGTGCCACGGTGAACGATGCCCTGCTCGCTGCAGCGGCGTCCGGCTTCCGAGCCGCCCTGACGGCAGCCGGTGAGCCGATTCCCGCGCGGCTGATGGTATCGGTGCCGGTGGCGCTGCGGCGACGCGGGACCGCGGGGAACCAAGTGGGGGTCATGCTCGTGGGGCTGCCGCTCCGCGAGCCCGACCCCGGTGAGCGCTTGCGGCTCATCGCCGCGCAGACCCGCGAGGAGAAGGCCCGGGCGAGGGACCAGGGCACGCTCGAGTTCATGCGCGGCCCGATCGGCGCGCGCATCCTGGACCGCGTCGCTCGGCGGCAGCATCTCGTCGCCGGGTTCGTCACCAACGTGCCGGGCCCCGAAGGCGCTTTCCGCCTCGCGGGGGCTCCGGTCGTCTCGCTCTGGCCGGTTGGCGTGCTCGCCGGCAACGTACGGTTCGGTGTCGCGGCTGTCTCGTACACCGGCAACCTGTTCTGCGGCATCCACTTCGACGCGACGAATGTGCCGGGCGCCGCGTTCGCGCGCGCCATGGGCGAGGAGATGGCGCGCCTCGGCGCGTGAGCCTCAGTGGTGGGATAGGAGTCTCGCGAGCTCCGCTCCCCAGCGTCGCGCGCGTTCCAGTTCGCCGTCGGCGACCGGGCCTGCATAACCGTGCACGCCGAACGTCTCGGGCTTCGCGACCGGCCGGAATCCAAGCCCGACAAGCCGTTTCATCGCCTTCTTCGCCGCCGACCCCGGGAGCCGAGGACTGACGACCCGCGTATCGAACGTCGCCACGGGAACTGCGCGACCCGGCGAGGTGTGCGCTTCGATCCACTCGCGGATGCCTCGTGCCGGGACGTGCTCGGCACCCTCTTGCTTCGCCGACTCGCGTGTCGACCCGGTCGACATGGAGAACGCGTGGGTTGGTCCGCCGACCACGAGAAGATCAACGTCGGAGTCCAGCGCGCTCGGCGCCCACGCCGCGTCCACTACGTCAGTGCGTTCGCCACCGATTCCGGCGGCGATCTCACGCGCGAGCTGCTCCGTGTTTCCCCAGAGCGATTCGAAGACTACTACTGCACGCATGATGCTCCTCCCTCTCCTTTGCCGACAGCGTAGTGCCGCCCACGCCACGGCGCACCCCGAAAGGCGCGATCCACAGAGTCCGGTATGGTCACGACCAGACAATGTCCCATCGCGAAACGGAGAGATCGGAAGAGATGCCGGGTCTGATGTCGAGATCGGGGGCAATGGTCCGGACTTCGTCGTTACGGGCCGGCATGCGGAGTCCCCGAACCTGGCCCGGGTCCGCCACTGGCTAGAGGACGCCCCCCGGAGCTGCGGGCCCTTGGCCCGCAGGCCCTGCTGTACGCGATCCTGGACGTGGTCCTGGACCAGTGCCAGCCCGTCGTCGCCGGTCTGGAAAACGACATCGACGAGATCGAGGACGAGCTGTTCGGCGCCGGCCCGGACGTGGCCCGCGCATCAGGACATCGATCTTCGAGCAGAACCGGCAACTATCACCATTCCCGGAAGTGTAGTCATGGAAAAGGGCTGCGGCGCCTACCGGCAAGACCGTCCGAAGACCAGAGCCGGCTTCCGCACCATGAAGGTGCCTCCATGTCTTCGGTAAATCCGTTGCCACTCTCATCGGCTAGGAATACAGTTCCACACAAGCTGCCGCCCAGTGGGGTCATTCCGGAACCGCAGTCACGGAGAAGCATTAGATCGCAACGGCAACCGAATCGCCGGATCTCACTGAGGCACTCCAAGAGTCTGGCAAAGAGCCACCGTCTCATCCGGAACGAAAGTCCGTGTGAACGCGGGAACTCTTCCCAAAGCGTGTGGTTGGCCCAAAAATTGGCAAGATAAAAGCCCTCCAACCCAACGTTTCCGCAGGTCAGAAGGCTTTTGCAGTGGAGCTAAGGAGATTCGAACTCCTGACCTCTTCGATGCGAACGAAGCGCTCTACCAACTGAGCTATAGCCCCGGAACAGTCCGTGTCCCCGGGAAGGAACGGCGGTACCGGTGACCTTAGGCTACAAATTTTCGTCCCGCATTGCGAATTGACACTCCGCGCCCGGACTGAAGAGCGGTTGGGTCTGCTTCGGGCGAACCCGGTGGGGTATCAGGCGCGGCGGCGCTGCAGGACGTCGTCGAGGTTGCTTAGGGCGCTCTGCGCCTTGGTGAGGGGCTTGGCGGCGGGCGCGCCGGGCGTGGTTGCGGGAACGCCCTGCTTCAGGGACGGTTTACCGACGGCTTTGGGTGCGTCGGGAAGGTCAAGCGGCTGGGGCGCCGGACGCTCGGCCTTGGCGGCCTCAACGTACACCGGCTTTGGCACGTCCACCGGTTCCCAGGTGGTGATGGCCGGCGCCAGCGAAGCGGCGGCGGCGCTGGCATCTCCGGCGGCTACCGCAACAGCCAGTGCGGCTTCCCGGAGCTCCATCGCGGTAAGGGGCTTCGGCTTCGGCTTGGCCTGGTGGGCCTCGGCATCAAAGAGACGGCTTTCCGGCCGGGCGGCGGGACGCACTGCGGTGTCTGCGGCCGCCGCTCCCTGACGCCGGGCGGGGGCGCTCATCGCTGAGCGGAAAGCTGCGTTCACTTTGGCTGTGCGGTCACGCACAGCCAGGAAACGCAGCAGGAAGACGGCTGCAATGGTGGTGGCAAGGCCCGTGACCGGCAACAGCGCGCTGCCGATTCCGAACGGCAGGAGAACACCCGAAACAAACGCGGTCAGCAACGCTAGGACACCAACGAGGGCGATCCCTGTCCTGCCATAGCGGATCCGGAACGCGCCGCGCGTCGTCGCGTTGCCGGACGTTTCCGTGGCGGTTTCGGGGCTCTTCCTGATCTCCATGGCTTTCTCCTGCTGGGCGGCGATGTTCAATACCGTCCCGGCTCTCGGGTCCGATGATTCAATGGCTGGTACTTCCGCCAGGAAGTCACCAGCAGCCTGGGCTTGGTGCCGGCGGTTCCGCAGAACGTAGGGCGCAACCCATACGATCCAGAGCACAACGGCAACCACAAGGATCACTGAGCTGCTTAGGGGGAAGTCCACAATCAAAACCGTATGAGCATTAGGGCAGCCGCCCCCGCATTAGCAACGGTGTGTCGCCGGCAACGTGGCAATTCATTGGATTTATGACCTTGGAATTGCCATGCCGGGTTCAGGTCCCGCGGGTCAGGACCGGGACGCGAGCCACGGGGCCAGCAGCCCCTCCGGGACCTCGTCAGAGGTCAGCGCGAAGGACCTGTGGTCCGCCCACTCCCCGTTGATGTGAAGGAAGCGTGGACGGTAGCCTTCGTCGCGGAATCCCAGCTTCTCAACCACGCGCAGGCTGGGGCCATTCTCGGGCCGGATGTTGATCTCCATCCGGTGCAGGCCCAGGGCTTGGAAACAATGGTCAGTGGCCATGGCCACCGCCGTGGGTGCGATGCCGTGACCCGCACGCGCCTGGTCAACCCAGTACCCCAGCGTGGCCATCATGGCCGACCCCCACACAATCGAGGACACAGTCAGCTGGCCAACAATGACCGGGGCAGCAAACCTGGGTGTGCGCTCAGTGATCAGGAACGGCAGGGCCGTCCCCTGGGCGGCCTGGATTTTCAAGGACCGCACCATCTGCCGGTAGTCAGGCAGTGCACCGCCTGGTGCCGGGTTGGATGCTTCCCAGGGCGCCAGCCACTCGCTGTTGCGCCCACGGACCTCGGTCCATTCCTTCTTGTCCCGGTACCGAATGGGGCGCAGGATCAGGTCGCCGCATTCGAGTGTCACGGGCCAGATGGATCCGGGGCGCACGGCAGTTATTTAGCGAGGCCGGCCGCGAAGCCTGGCAGCCACTCCCGCAGTCCGGGGCCAAGGTCGTCGCTGTCGATGGCGAGCTGGACGCAGGCCTTGAGGTAGCTGAGCTTGTCACCGGTGTCGTAGCGGCGGCCGCGGAAGACCACGCCGTAAACTCCGTAGCCATCACCATCGCCGGCTGCCAGCTCCTGCAGGGCATCGGTCAGCTGGATTTCCCCGCCCCGGCCCGGGCCGGTGTGCTCGAGCACGTCAAAAACTGCCGGGTGGAGCACGTAGCGGCCGATGACTGCCAGGTTTGAGGGCGCCTCATCCACGCTGGGCTTTTCGACGAGCTTGTTGATCCTGACGTAGCCTTCACCGTCGATCTCCTGCACATCGGCGCAACCGTAGGCACTGATCTGGGAGGGTTCCACCTCGATGAGGGCCACCACGGATCCGCCGGTCTTGGACTGGACTTCGATCATGGTGCTGAGGAGTTCGTCCCGGGCATCGATCAGGTCATCGCCGAGGAGGACGGCAAACGGTTCGTTGCCGACGTGCTGCTTTGCACGCAGTACCGCGTGGCCCAGGCCGTTGGGGTCACCCTGGCGGACGTAGTGGATGTCACCGAGGTTGCTGGCTGCCTGGATGGACTCAAGTTTGGCCAGGTCGCCCTTGGCTTCCAGCGTGTCCTCCAACGAAGGAACCCTGTCGAAGTGGTCCTCCAGGGCACGCTTGTTGCGTCCCGTGATCATCAGGATGTCGTTAAGGCCAACGTTGACAGCCTCTTCAACCACGTACTGGATGGCAGGCTTGTCCACCACCGGGAGCATTTCCTTGGGCATGGCTTTTGTGGCCGGCAGGAACCTGGTGCCGAGGCCGGCAGCTGGAATAACGGCCTTGCGTACTGTCTGCTGAGTGGTAGTCACTGGACTAATCTAACGGAGGGGCTGACCATTCAGTAATTGGTGGTGGCTCCTGAGCCAGCGCAGCGCAGACGCTGCAACGGCCACCCGAACGGCAACGAAGGAGCGGCATGCCCCAAGGCAGCAGTGAAGCCAAGGCGGACATCCGCGCACAGCATCGTGCGCGCCGCGCCGCGACGGACCCCACGCAACGCGACGCGGCAGGCGCCGCCCTGGCGGTCCACGGCGTTGCTTGGGCTGAACAGCTCACCGGTGGGACGCCGTCGACCTTTTGCGCCTATCTGGGCGTGGCCCCGGAGCCGCCCACGCTGCCCCTGATCATCGAACTCCACCGGCATGGCCACAGGGTCCTGCTCCCTGTCTGCGAGCCCGGCCGCCGGCTGAGCTGGACCTACTGGACTCCCGGCGTCGAGTTTGTCCGCAGCCGCTACGCCCCCGTGCTGGAACCGGCTGGACCGCGCCATGGCCTCGGCATCATGGCCTCCGTTGCTGCACTCTTCGTCCCCGCTACGGCCGTGGACAAGGACGGCAACCGCATAGGCCAGGGCGGCGGCTACTACGACGTCCTGCTGGGCTCCCTCGCCGGAGACGGCCTTGAGATCCCGTTTGCGGCCATCGTCTTCGATTCCGAACTGCTCCCGGCCGGAAGCATTCCCGCCGAAGACTTTGACCGGAGGGTTCCGGCCGCGCTCACGCCCTCAGGTTTGATCCGGCTGCCGGACCCGGCCTGACGGACCCGGCCTGACGGAAGGCTGCTTTCCGGGGGTGATAGAATTGGCACTCAGGCCCTGCGACTGCTAATGGACGGTTTCCGCTCAGCGCAGCACAGGACCTCTCGTTTGCCCCCGAGGAGGATCACCAGTGCCCACTTATGCTTACGCCTGCAAGGATTGCGGCCACGCCTTCGACGTTTTCCAGTCGTTTACCGACAGCACCCTGACTTCATGCCCGGAGTGCCAGGGCGCCTTGCGCAAGAAGTTCAACAGCGTGGGCGTGGTCTTCAAGGGCTCCGGTTTCTACCGGACCGACTCCCGGGATGCCAAGGGAAGCACCGTTTCGGCTGCCCCCTCCGCCCCCGCGGCCGCACCGGCACCTGCCACGGTTGCCGCTGCCGCCAGCTGACCTCACGCCAAAAAAGACGTACGACGTCGGCAGCACGGTTTTCCACATAGCCACCTTGGCTTCTGTCGGGCTCGGTTGCCGGAACGTAGCGTGGTTCCCATGCCCGCTACCCTCTTTCGTTCCAGCCGTGGATCCGCCCCGCCGGGGCGCCCGGCCCGCCGTCCGCTCCCGTCAGCACGACCCCGGGGCGCGGGTGGCCACAGGCTGTTGTCCTGGCTGGGCCGGAACCGGCGCCTCGTAATAGCGCTCCTGCTCTGCCTTGCTGCCGGGATCGCGGTCCATCAGCTCACTCCCCCGCCCGCCGATACGGTCTCGGTGTTGGCGGCGGCACGGGATCTCCCCGCAGGCACGGCCTTGACAGCCACGGACCTGACGGCCACGAAAATCCCGCCGGGGATGCTCACTGCCGGGTCCATGTCCGACACCGGTGACGCCGCGGGTAAGCAACTGGCAGCCCCATTGCGGAAGGGCCAACTGGTGACAGACTCCCTGCTGCTGGGTCCCGGCCTCCTGACCGGAACGCCACCGGGCTCCGCAGCCGTGCCCTTGAGGATGGCCGATCCCTCCTCCATCCAGCTCGTGTCGCCCGGGCAACTGGTCAACGTGGTGCTGACCGGGGCGAACGGCTACGACCAGCAGTCCCCCTCGGAGGTGCTCGCTTCATCCGTTCCCGTCCTGTGGACGTCAGGACAAGGAGGCAAGACGGGTCAGTGGTTGGGCACCGGCGAGACCGACGGGCTGATCGTCGTGGCAGCAGCCCCGGAGCAGGCTGCCCGGCTGGCGGGAGCCTCCACTCAGGGCAAGCTGTTTTTCGTACTGGTGGGACCCGAGGGCGGGGCCGGGTGACGCCGCTGCAGCCTGGAGGTCAGCCCCAGTGCGGCGGCTTGTTTTCCTTCAGCCATGCGTCGTGATCGTTGTCGGGGCCATCGCCCCAGCGCTTTGGGTCATCCTCCGCAGCCTTGTTGGGCAGGATGCCAGCTGTCCCAGGCAGCTGGCGCTCCGGCACAGCCGCGTTCCCGTTTCGTGCGTCGTCCGCCTGGTCGTTACCGTGTGTATCTGCCTGGTCGGCGTTCCGTGGGGTCACAACAACCGCCTCCTCACTGGCCAGGCGTCCGGCCTGGTCGTCGTTCCTGTCGTTTCCTTCGCTAGCAAGCGCGAGCGGGTCCATGTCCTCGTCAAAGAATCCGCCCGAAGCCGCGCCCCGTCCGGGCGGCAGAACATTCTCAAGGCCCAGGTAACCCGCGATCCGGTCCGCGCAGGCGGACGGGTCCGTGAAGACTTCGATGGTCCACAGCGGCATGTACCGCCAGCCCATCCGCTCCAGCAGCTGCGGACGGAGCCGGCTCCGCTCACGGACACTCATGATGCGGTATTGCTCCGTGCCATCCGATTCGATGGCCACCGGCCGCGGAATCTCGGCGTCGTCCTGCCCCATGGTGCTGAGCGGGTCTGCTGCGGCCACCACGTCAATCACGCCGTCGTACTGGTGCCAGACGCGGGCACCGCGGGCACGCAGCCGGTCACCAAGATCGGCGACGAGGGGATCGGCCCCAAGCGCCTGCTCACTGGCGGCGGCACGCGAGGCCGGAGTTCCGAGATCGGTCTTTCCCGCAATCTCACGGTTCAGGAGCTCGTAGAAGTCCACCGCGCCGTAGGACAGCCGCGTGTGATCGAGGTCTTCGGGCTGGAAACACGTCAGGACGTGGAGTGAACGCCGTGCACGTGTCATCGCCAAAGCGAATTTTTCCCGCCCGCCCTCAGCGGATAGGGGTCCGAAATTGTGCAGCGCCCGGCCGTGCGGAGTGCGGCCGAAACCGGGTGAGAAGATCACGTGGTCACGGACCAGGCCCTGCGCCCGCTCAAGGTCAACCACGCGGAACGACTCGGATCCTGCGCTGAAGAAGCTGGCCAGGCCCGGGTGGTTCGGGAGCTGAAGACGGATGGACTCACCGATCCGGGCAGCATGTCGAAGGCTGGCGGTGACCACTGCCAGCGATGTGCGCGGCCGTGTCCGGGCGTGCTCAAAGACCAGCTGCACCACCCGGTTAACTTCGGCCACTACGGATTCGACGCCTTCGTGGTCGGCACTGGGCAGTCCGGTGCCGTCGGGAAGGTACTCCACCAGCAGCGCCCTGTCCAAGCCCGTGGCGGACTGTCCCTCGGGGAGCCTGCGGAGGGCGCCGTCATAAGAGTTCTTGCTCAGCTGCAGGACCAGGTCCTCGTCAACCGCGCGGTAGACAAAATTCAGCCGCCAGACAGGCAGGATGGCAGACAGCGCCGAGAACGCGCTTTCGACGCGCTGGTGGGCCGCTTCCCCGGCGGCCAGCCGCTCAACACCCACAGTGAACGTCCGGGGGCTGGCAATCTTGGCATCACCGAAAGCAATGACCTGCCTGGCGCGGGCGATGGCGGGCAAGACGGCCTGCAGCGACGTCGCTTCGGCGTCCAGGATGACCACGGCGTCGAAGCGCTGTTCCGCCGGCAGGAGCCCGGTCATGAGGTACGGGCTGACCGACCAGACCGGCACCAGCATGGGGACCAGCTCGGCTGCCTGGGCCGTCAGCGCGGCGAGGGTAACCCGGCCGTCCTTGAGCAGGCTCCTGAGGAGTTGGGCCTGGCGCGGATGTTCCGCAAGCGCGGCACGCCACCGTTCGGACAGTTCCCAGCGCAGGCGCGCCGCGCCGCTGGCAATATGGGCGTTGTCCGCGAGCCGGTATTCGGCCTCAAGCTGCCGGAGTGCGTCCCCGTCAGACATGGCCAGGTAATCGTCCCCGCTGATCATCGCTTCCAGCGCGGACTGCCACCAGGCCAGTTCAAGCTCGGCTGCGACGGACTCTGCGGGAACCTCCCGCTCCGCAAGATCGGCGAGGAGCTCCCCCAGGCCGTGCTCGCGCATGTTTTCTACAAGCAGAGTGCGCTCGGGCAGCGTTTTCAGCGTGTGGGTGTCGGCCACGAGCCGCTCCAGCCGCTCCATGAGTTCCTCATAGCGGGCCGTGGCCAGCGAACCGCCGGCCTGCGTGTACCGGAGGGCTTCCCCCAACTGGGTCAGCTCCCGGTCCAGGGATCGGTACATCACGTTCATCTCGGCAAGGCCCGAGGGGACGGCCGGATGGCGCTGCGAGGTGGCGTAGCCTGACCAGAGGGCACGCTGGTCCTGCACCAGCACCAGCGAGCTGTGGAGATCGGTGATGTGGACGCCCGGACGGACGTACTCCTTCGCGACGCGGCGCAGGCGGGAACGTTGCATGGAGGCCATGTCGACATTCCGCTCCCGGCGCCAGGCGGAGGACGCCGTGGCGGAGATGAGATCGTTGACCGGCCTGTCGAAGATGTCCGGTGTGAACTTGTCGAGGCTTTCGCGGACAGCCATGAGGAGCTCGAGCTGCTCCCCCCACTCCGAGAAGGACGTGCCAAGCCGGATTTCGGCATGTTCGGCCACGCTGTTCATCCGGTCGCGCAGGACAGGCAGGTTCCTGGCCACTGACCGGGCGAGTTCCTGGGCCTCCTCGGTCTCCTTGCGGGTGAGCAGCCGGGCGCCGTGCCACGGGCTGGTAGTGGAGGCGCGGCTGAAGCTGCCAAGCTCGGCAGCGCGGCGAAGCCTGCCGGCCAGCTCGTTGCGGTCGCGGATGCTGTCCAGCACACTGCGCTTGAGCCGCACGGTGGTGGCGGGGGCGGGGTGGATGGAGGTCAGCTCGGCCAGTGACTGCATGGCCTGATACGGCGAGCAGCCCCAGCGCTGGCGCACGTTATGCAGGGACGCCACGTGGTCCATCAGGGCGTGCCGGTGCTCGGTGAGGGTCCGGTGGAGGTTCCCCAGCTGCGGTTCAAGTGACTTTTCGTTCCGTACGATGGCCCGCACCAGCTGGGCCTTGAGCTGCTGTGGTGTGGCTGTGCCGGAGAGCTGGAACAGGATGGATTCAAGTCCCAGCGATTCCAGTTGTGCCGATACTTCATTCAGGCTGGCCCGGCGGTCACCCACCACCAGGACCGACCGCCCAGCGTCCACCAGTGCACCGATGGTGTTGATCGCCGTCTGGGTCTGTCCCGTGCCCGGCGGGCTGCTGACCACCAGCGAGTCTCCTGCGCGGGCGGCATCAATGACGTACTGCTGGTCCGGATCGGCGTCGAGGAGGAGGAGTTCGTCGTCCGGGTGGCGCGCGTCCACGCTCGGGAAGCGGGAGGGGTCCGGCGCGGGCACATCAATGACTTCACCGCTGGCCGCCTTGGCCAGGGCGGCGACCAGCGGGTTGCCCTCGTTGATCCAGGGATCGTCCAGGTTGCCGGAGAGGTCCGCAAACGTGGACACCAGCAGATTGTGCTGGGCTTCGGCGCCATGGATGGGCCGGATGAGGGTTGCGAGCTTATCCAGGACAGGCTGGGGATCGAAGCGTGCGGTGCTGTACGCGAGGCGTGTCACGGCGTTGACGTCAAAAACAATGCCATGGATGGTCTTCAGGTGCCGGACCAGGGCCGGGTTGATGTTGGCCTGCTCGGTGAGCTGCAGTTCGTAGTCGTCCTCACCCGGGCGGACCGTGAGCGAGATTGCGGTGAGCATCACCGGCGCGGAAACCCGCTGGGGTTTGCCGCCAACAGCGGACGTCCACACAACGGTGCCTGCGGAAAGGTAACCGGCATCTATGCCACGGTCATTACCGAGTTCGAAGATTTTTGAGCGGATGTTCCGCGATGCCCGGGCCGCGACGACGTACTGCTGGTGGTCGCGGATGAGTGTGGACAACCGTGTGCGGCGGCCGGCCATGAGCTGGGCCAGACCTGACGGGTGCGCATGGGTCAGGTCAATGGAACCTTCGGGGGTCTTGGTGAAACGCAGCATGGTGTCTGCCCCGGTGACGGGTTTAAGCCCGGACAGCCATTTTCCGAGCTCCTCAGAACCCTCCGCGTGGCCTTGACCAACTGACACTACTGCCTTCTTTTCTGCGTTTGCACGTGACGCCCTGGACCATACCGGCATACTTTCGAGCGTAGCCGCAAAGGAGCCGGGATGAGAGACCGCAACACTGGATCAGGCCAAATTGCGGCGGATTTCAACGGATGACAGCAATGGCCGGCCTCCGCTGACGGAGACCGGCCACTCACACTGTTATTCCCACTCGATGGTTCCCGGCGGCTTGCTGGTCACGTCCAGCACCACCCGGTTGACGCCTTCCACCTCGTTGGTGATCCGGTTCGAAATCCGGGCCAGGAGATCGTACGGCAGGCGGGACCAGTCCGCCGTCATGGCGTCCTCGGACGAAACGGGGCGGAGCACAATCGGGTGGCCGTAGGTGCGGCCGTCACCCATGACGCCCACACTGCGGACGTCGGCCAGCAGGACCACAGGCATCTGCCACACCTCGTTGTCCAGCCCGGCCGCGGTCAGCTCGGCACGCGCGATGGCGTCCGCCTTGCGGAGCAGATCCAGCCGCTCCTGCGTGATGTCGCCGACGATGCGGATTCCCAGGCCGGGGCCGGGGAACGGCTGGCGGCCCACGATTTCCTGCGGCAGGCCCAGCTGGGCACCGACGGCGCGGACCTCGTCCTTGAACAGTGCCCGGAGCGGTTCTACCAGTTCGAACTGCAGGTCCTCAGGAAGGCCACCGACATTGTGGTGGCTCTTGATGTTCGCAGCACCTTCGCCGCCGCCGGATTCGACGACGTCCGGGTACAGCGTGCCCTGGACCAGGAACTTGATCTTCTCGCCATGGGCCGCGGCCTCGGCGATGATGGCCAGCTCGGCCTCTTCGAACGCGCGGATGAACTCGCGGCCGATGATCTTGCGCTTGGTTTCCGGATCGCTGACGCCGGCCAGGGCGGACAGGAAGCGCTCCTGCTCATTGGCTACATACAGCTTGACGCCCGTGGCAGCAACGAAGTCGCGTTCCACCTGCTCGGCTTCGCCTTCGCGCAGCAGGCCGTGGTCCACGAACACACAGGTCAGCTGGTCGCCGACGGCCCGCTGGACGAGCGCCGCTGCAACGGCGGAGTCAACGCCGCCGGAGAGCCCGCAGATAACCCGGGCGTCGCCGATCTGCTTACGGATCCGGTCCACCTGCTCCTCGAGGATGTTCCCCGTGGTCCAGTTGGGCTCCAGCTTTGCGCCCCTGAACAGGAAGTTTTCCAGCACCTGCTGGCCATAGGCCGAGTGCTTGACCTCGGGGTGCCACTGCACGCCGTAGAGGGCCTTCTCTTCGTTGGCGAAGGCAGCCACTTCCGCGCCCGCCGTCGTCGCCAGCACTTCGAAGCCTTCGGGCGCCTCGTGCACGGAGTCGCCGTGGCTCATCCAGGTGTTCTGGTGCTGCGGCATCCCCTCAAGGACAGAGCGGCCCTCTCCGAGGATGGTGGTCTGGGTGGAGCCGTACTCGCGCAGGCCGGTCTTGTCGACCTTTCCGCCCAGGGCGTTGGCCATGGCCTGGAAGCCGTAGCAGATGCCGAAGACCGGGATTCCGGCCTCAAAGAGGTCGGCGCCGACGGAGGGTGCCCCGTCCGCGTAAACACTGGAGGGGCCACCGGAAAGGATGATGGCGGCGGGGTCCTTGGCCAGGAGCTGCTCGGTGGTGAAGGTATGCGGAACCACTTCCGAATACACATTCGCTTCCCGGACGCGGCGGGCAATCAGCTGCGCGTACTGGGCACCGTAGTCAACAACCAGCACCGGCTTCTGGGAAGTCTGGGATGCAGTGGGAGTAGTCACCGTACTAGCCTACTTTGCGCGGTTGCCCCGCCGCACGTTCAGGACCGTGGGTGTGACGCAGTGAACGTCCGACGGCGGGACTCCCCCACCGCTGCAACGTTCAGTACCGCTGTGCGGCCTGCGGGTTCGCGGCCAGTTCGGCGTCCACCTCGGCGTGCAACTTCTTCTCCACCACGAAGGACAGGAACGGCACCACGCCGCCCAGGGCCAGGAGGATGAGCTTCATGAACGGCCACCGCATCAGCGTCCAGAGGCGGAAGTTGGAGATCAGGTACACCACGTACATCCAGCCGTGGACGATCAGCACGGCGACGGAGATGTTCGCGCCGCCCACCACGCCCTTGGGTTCGGCGTCGGCGAATCCCAGGCCGAACGGTTGGCCCGTGACGGCGTTGGTGCCGCCGGCAAACAGGTACTGGCCAAAGGCGTAACGTGCGATGAGTTCGGCGCAGAGCAGCAGCAGCATGGCGCCTGTGAGGTACGCCAGCACCTTGTAGAACTTCAGGGCGGAACGGATCTGCCGCTCTGTACCGCCGAAGCGGCGCTTCTTGCCCTTGCCCTGCGCAGAATCCTGCTGGACGGCCGGTTTCGGTTCGATCATGGCTTTGCCTTTTGTTGGAGCTGTGCAGAAGTTGCCGGGGTGGGCAGTGCGGGCGGAGCATCCTGGTCGTCGTCGTGTTCCTCTTCGACGTCCCGCCGGT
This sequence comes from Arthrobacter sp. 4R501, assembly GCF_002929755.1. Taxonomy (NCBI): domain Bacteria; kingdom Bacillati; phylum Actinomycetota; class Actinomycetes; order Micrococcales; family Micrococcaceae; genus Arthrobacter; species Arthrobacter sp. 4R501. The sequence continues at coordinate 28,969 of NZ_PJIW01000013.1, forward strand.
AGTCGTCCTTGACCAGGCGCCACCAGATAAACAGGGCGAAGCCGGCGAACACCACCCATTCGAGCGAGTAGAAGAGATTGAGCCAGTTGACCTGCTGCGCGGGCGGCTGGGGGCCGATTTCCAGGGGTTTCAGGGCACCGTCAACTGCCGCGGCGGACAGGTCGGACCCGGCCGTCAGTTCGGAGGCTGCGGCCACGAATCCCGGGTACATGCTGACGTCCCAGTAGTTGATGAGTTCGGCAACCGACACGGCGGAAGCGCGTCCGCGTTCCGGTGCGGTGGACGGCAGCGGCGATTCTGACGGCAGCAGCCGTCCGGTCAGGTTCACAACGCCCGACGGCGGTGCGCCGGCGTCGTCGGGCTCCGCCACCCAGCCGCGGGCTACTGGAATCCAGGTCTGGGGTGAAGTTGCGGCGCCGGTGAGCGCGGGCGCTCCGGTCACGGCGAAGGCGGAAACCACCCAGTAGCCGTTCGCACCATTCTTCAGGCGGCCTGGCACCAGGACCTGTTTTGCGGGGTCGTAGGTTCCCTCGGCGGAGACCATCTGGTCTGACACTGAACCGGGGAAGAAGGCTCCGGGCTCAAGCGTCTCCGTCAGCATCCTGACGTCCTCGGTGGCGGGACTGACCACAACTTCGGGCTGCGTGGACCGACCGAACTGCCACTGACTGAGCAGGACAAACACCCCGGAGACGGCGATCGCGAAGACCAGGCCTGCGATCCATCGGGGCTTAAGGGCTGTTTTCCACACGTGTTAACCGTACTTCGTTCCTCTGTAGAACAACTAAACGACCAGGTGCGCGGAGGCTCCTAATGGTCGAAGAACACCAGGCTGGAGTTGATGAGCTCGGCGATGACTTCGGCATCATAGGCCCGCCGCAGCGACTCCCGGAAGGACTCCTTGGACAGGGACCGAGCCAGGGTGGCCAGAACTTCCAGGTGATCGGAAAACGAGCTTGCCGGGGTGGCGATCAGCAGAATAACCGTGGCCGGACCGTCGGCGGCACCGAAGTCCAGGGCATGGCCGTACTTGGTGATGCCCACGGCGATGGACGTCCGCGAGACGAACTCGCTGCGGGCGTGCGGGAGCCCGATCCCGCCGGGCAGGCCGGTGGCGAGCTGGTGTTCGCGGGCGTTGACGTGCTCCAGGAACCGCGGGAGGTCTGTGACCCGCCCGGCGGCGAAGAGGCGTTCTGCCAGTTGCGCCGCGGCGTCCGACTTGCCCGTTGCCTCCAACTCCAGAATCACCAAATCGGAGGTGGTGAGATCGGCATCGTACCGGTCAAGTGGTTCCGCCAAGGCGTGTCCCTTCAGTCAGGAGAATTGCTGGTGTGCGGTGCCGCCTCAGCGCAAAGGGACGATGTCCTCCACGCCCAGCCGTGCGGCGTCGGCGGATTCGTCGTCCGGCTGCTGCTGGCTCAGCCGTTCAGCTTCAACGCGTGCTATGTAGTGCTTTATTTCGCTTTCACGCTGTACATCGCTCCAGCCAAGGACTTCGCCCATCAGTTTAGCGACAACCGGCACCGCCGACACGCCACGGTCCCAGGCCTCGATGGAGATGCGGGTCCGCCGGGTCAGGACGTCGTGGACATGCCGGGCGCCCTCGTGGGTTGCGGCGTAGACGGCCTCGGCCTGCAGGTAGTCGTCAGCACCGGGCAACGGCTCCGCCAATTCAGGATTCCGGGCGATGATGTCCAGCACCTCCGGAGTCATCGACCCGTAACGGTTGAGCAGGTGCTCTACCCGGGCCACGTGCACGCCGGACTCTTCAGCGGTCCGGCTTCGGCGGTTCCAGGCCGCCTTGAAGCCGCTGGCGCCCAGCAGCGGAATGGTTTCGGTGCAGCTCGCCGGGACCCGCTCATCCATGGTGCGGGTGGCCTCGTCCACGGCGTCCTTGGCCATAACCCGGTAGGTGGTCCATTTGCCGCCGGCCACCACCACCAGGCCCGGTACGGGGTGGGCCACGATGTGTTCACGGGACAGTTTCGCCGTGGAATCGTTCTCCCCTGCCAGGAGCGGGCGCAGTCCGGCGTAGACGCCTTCAACATCCTCCCTGGTCAGCGGGCGTTTCAGGACCCGATTGACGTGCTCGAGGATGTAGTCGATGTCCTTGCTGGAGGCCGCCGGATGGGCCTTGTCGAGGTTCCAGTCGGTGTCTGTGGTGCCGATGATCCAGTGCCGGCCCCACGGAATGACGAAGAGCACGGACTTTTCCGTACGCAGGATCAGACCCACCGTGGACTGGAACCGGTCGCGGGGCACCACCAAGTGGATCCCTTTGGACGCCCGGACCTTCAGCTGCCCGCGGTCGGTGACCATGGCCTGGGTTTCATCGGTCCACACGCCGGTGGCGTTGATGACCTGCTTGGCTTTGATGTTGAATTTCGAACCGTCTTCGTGGTTGACCACTTTGGCCCCCACCACGCGCTCACCTTCACGCAGGAAGTCCACCACCGCCATCTGGTTCACCGCATGGGCGCCGTAGTGCACCGCCGTCCGGACGAGGTTTGCCACGTACTTGGCGTCATCCACCTGGCCGTCGTAGTAGCGGATGGAGCCCACAAAGGCGTCTTTTTTCAGGCTGGGGGCGGCCCTGAGGGTGCCCCGCCTGGTGAGGTGTTTGTGGAACGGCACACCGCGGCTGTGCCCGCCCGTAATGGACATGGCGTCATACAGGGCGATCCCGGCCCCCACATAGGGCCGTTCGAAGAACGGTTTGGTCAGCGGATACAGGAACGGCACCGGCCGGGCCAGGTGCGGGGCCAGGACCGAAAGAATCAGGCCACGTTCGTGCAGCGCTTCCTTAACCAGCCCAAAATCCAGCATCTCCAGATAGCGCAGGCCTCCATGGATCAGCTTGGATGACCGTGACGACGTGCCGGCCGCCCAGTCGCTGGCCTCCACGATCCCCACGGTGAGGCCGCGGGTCACGGCATCCAGCGCCGCACCGGCGCCCACGATGCCGCCGCCGACGATCAGGATGTCCAGTTCGTTGCCGGGTTCCGAGGTGGCCCTGAGCCTGGCGATCGATGCTTCCCTGGCCGCAGGCCCCAGGACCCCGCCTTCGTTTGGAACTGTGTTCACGGAACGCCTCCCTTGCCGCTGCTGCCGGTGGTAAAACCACAGTACTTCCTTGCCGCACAGTTGGGCAGGGCGGGTTCCGCGGGGAGGGATCCCGTCAGGGGTCGTCGGCCGCCCGTTAGTAAGAGGCTGTCAGTTGCCCGTGTACGGAGAAACTACGACGTCGACGCGCTGGAATTCCTTCAGGTCCGAATAGCCCGTGGTCGCCATCGAACGGCGGAGTGCGCCGATCAGGTTGGATGTGCCGTTGGTGTGGTGGCCGGGCCCGAAGAGCACCTCTTCGAGCGGTCCGACGGTGCCGACGTTGGCGCGGTCTCCGCGGGGCAGTTCGAGGTGGTGGGCCTCCTGGCCCCAGTGCCAGCCCTTGCCGGGTGCCTCTTCGGCGCGGGCGAGGGCGCTGCCCAGCATCACGGCGTCGGCGCCCATGGCAATTGCCTTGACGATGTCACCCGAGGTGCCCATGCCGCCGTCGGCAATTACATGGACGTACCGTCCGCCGGATTCATCCATGTAGTCACGGCGGGCGGCCGCGACGTCGGAGATGGCGGAGGCCATGGGCGAGTGGATCCCCAGGGCGCGCCGCGTGGTGGCGGTGGCTCCGCCGCCGAAGCCGACCAGGACGCCGGCGGCTCCGGTGCGCATCAGGTGCAGGGCGGGCGTGTAGCCGGCCGCGCCGCCCACAATCACGGGGACGTCCAGTTCGTAGATGAACTGCTTGAGGTTCAGGGGTTCGTGGTCTTTCGAGACGTGCTCGGCTGACACTGTGGTCCCGCGGATCACAAAAATGTCGACGCCGGCAGCCACCACGGTCTTGTAGTGTTCCTGGGTGCGCTGCGGGGTCAGCGAGCCGGCCACCGTCACGCCGGCGGCGCGGATCTCCGCCAGGCGGGACGTGATCAGTTCCGGCTGGATGGGGGCGCGGTAGAGCTCCTGCATCCGGCCGGTCACCGCGGGGCTGTTGACCTCGTCTTCGAGTGCGCCGATTTCGTCGAGGATGGGCTGCGGGTCCTCGTAGCGGGTCCAGAGGCCCTCAAGGTCCAGCACGCCGAGCCCGCCCAGCCGGCCCAAGGCGATGGCCGTCTCCGGGGACATGGCCGAATCCATCGGGGCTGCAATCACGGGCATGTCGAACTTGTAGGCATCGATCTGCCAGGAGACCGACACGTCCTTGGGGTCGCGGGTACGACGGTTAGGGACAATCGCAATGTCATCCAGGGAGTAGGCACGACGCCCACGCTTGCCACGGCCAATCTCGATCTCGTAAGTCACGTGACCACTTTACTTGACCACGCGGGATGGGTGGGGCGCCTCCTCTTGGGTTCATCCTGAAACTGATAGTCCACACTTTATTGACATGTTTTGTCAACCATTTACAAGTTTTGAAAATACCTTTATGTTTACTCTCGGTTACCACCTGATCCACCACGTGACCACCCATCGCTCCCCTTCATACGGGCCACACCTGTGCCCGTTCCGAGAAAGAAGCCCCCTATGGGACGTTCATCAATCAGGCGCCACCGCATCCTGGCCCTGTCGCTCGCCGCAGCAGTCGGCACCCTGGCCTTCGCCGGTTCGCCGGTCTTCGCCACCCCCGAAGACGGTGACGGCACTGCAGCACCGGCCGCTGTCCAAGGCACTGCGGTGCACGACGTTGCCGCCGGAGAGGCCTACACGAAGTTCATCGTCGAATTCAAGGAGACCACCGCGAACGCCACCCCGAACGGCCGCGCCAATGCCTGGGGCAAAGCAGCCAAGTCACAGGGCGTGAAGGTGCATGAACTCCGCACCCTGGCCACCGGCGGAACGCTGATCGAGGCGGACAGGGCCCTGTCCGGGCAGGCTGCCGAAGACTTCATGGCCGAGATTGCGGCGTCCGGATCGGTCGACTACGTGGAACCTGACGCCCGCATGACGGTGGCTCTCACGCCCAACGACCCACGCTATGGCGAGCAGTGGGATTTCACTGGCACCAACGGCATGCGGGTCCCCGGGGCTTGGGACGTTGCCACCGGCACCGGCGTGACAGTGGCCGTGATCGACACCGGAATCACGGCCCATCCGGACCTCGACGCGAATGTGCTGCCGGGCTACGACTTCGTCTCCGACGCCACGGCAGCGCGTGACGGCAACGGACGGGACGCGAATGCGCAGGACCAGGGCGACTGGTACGCCGCCGGCGAGTGCGGCCAGGCGACAGCCGGCAACAGCTCGTGGCACGGCACGCACGTTGCCGGCACCGTTGCAGCCGTGACCGGCAATGCCACCGGCGTGGCGGGCGTCGCACCCAACGCCAAAGTGGTTCCGGTACGCGTCCTGGCCAAATGCGGCGGGTCACTTTCCGACATTGCAGATGCGATTATCTGGTCGGCCGGCGGCACCGTCTCGGGCATCCCGGCCAACGCCAATCCAGCCACTGTCATCAACATGAGCCTGGGCGGGTCCGGTGCCTGCGGCAGCACGTACCAGGCAGCCATCAACTCCGCAGTTTCGCGGGGGGCCACCGTGGTGGTGGCGGCCGGCAACAGCAACCAGGATGCTTCCGGATTCCGCCCGGCCAACTGCAGCAGCGTTGTGAGCGTGGCTGCCAGCAACCCGAGCGGCAGCCTCTCCTACTACTCCAACTACGGCTCCACGGTTGACCTGACCGCACCCGGCGGCGACGTCCGCGTAGCGGGCGGCGGAATCCTCTCCACTATCAACACCGGTACCTCCACACCGGGATCCGCTGGCTACGCCAGCTACCAGGGAACGTCCATGGCAGCTCCGCACGTGGCCGGGCTGGCCGCACTCATGAAGTCCAAATCGTCCACGCTTACGCCGGCCCAGGTGGAGTCCACGCTCAAGCAGGGAACCCGGGCAATGCCGGGCGGCTGCACCACGGGCTGCGGCACAGGGCTCTCGGACGCCACCAAGACCATGGGCCTGCTGGGCGGGGCCACTCCCCCGCCGTCCGGCAACCTGCTGCTGAACCCGGGCTTCGAATCGGGCGCAGCCTCCTGGACCTCTGACCACGCCGACACGTTCGAGACCGGAACGAACGCCAGGACCGGTTCCGGCTTCGCCGGCCTCAACGGCTGGGGCCAGGCAACGTCCTACATACTCGACCAGGCGTTTGCAGTCCCGTCCACGGTGGCCACCGCGTCGCTGTCCTTCTACCTGAAAGTGCAGTCGGACGAGACCACATCCAGCGCGGCCTATGACACCCTGAGGGTTCAGGCGGTCAGCAACGGTGTGACCACCACGCTGGCCACTTACTCCAATCTCAACGAGTCCGCCGGCTATCTGCAGAAGGAGCTGGACCTCTCCGCCTACAAGGGCAAGAGCGTGACCCTGCGCTTCCTGGGTGTTGAGGACTCGTCGCTGGGGACGTACTTCTACCTCGACGACACAGCGGTGACCACCTCTTAGGCTCGGGGCCGCACGAATCCGGGACCGCCGGCCACGCCTTGCAGGCGGCCGGCGGTTCCTGCGTGGAGTGCGTGACACTAGGCCCTGCCGCCGTCAGACGCCCTCGGCCTCCTCCACCGTCAGCTGGGATTCGAACATCCTGAAGTAGCGGCCCCGCAGCGCCACCAGTTCCTTGTGGGTGCCCTGTTCCACAATCCGCCCGTCCTCGAGCATGTAGACAATGTCGGCCTTCTCAATGGTGGCAAGCCGGTGGCTGATGGCAATGATGGTGCTGCTGCGGTCCGCGAAAAGCCGGGTGAAGATCCGGTGCTCGGCCAGTGCGTCGATAGCGGACGTCGGCTCGTCCATGACCATGAAGGTGGCGTTGCGGTAGAAATTCCGGGCCATCGCGAGCCGCTGCCACTGGCCGCCGGAGAGCCCGCTCCCCTTCCGGCCGCGCGGATCCTCCATCCAGTTGCTGACGTAGTTGTCCAGGCCGTTGGGCAGCTTGTTGATGAACTCCAGCGCTTCGGCGTCGCTGGCTGCCTGGCGGATCCGTTCGTCGTCACGGGGCGGGTCCACGTCGCCAAAGCGGATGTTGTCGGCAGCTGTGGCGAATTCGTACTTGAGGAATTCCTGGCTCAGGACGGCCAGGTGGCGGTGCCAGGACTTAACGTCGACGGCGGCGAGGTCGACGCCGTCGAGCATTACCTGCCCCGAATCCGGGCGGTAGAGGCCTGCGAGGATCCGGATCAGCGTGGATTTCCCCGCCCCGTTCTCACCTACGACGGCGATGTGCTGGCCTTCGCGGATGGTCATGCTGATGCCGCGGATCACCTCGGTGTCGCCGCCCGTGTAGGTGAAGCGGATGTCCCGCAGTTCCACGGTTTTGGGAGCCTGGAGCAGCGGCGGTGAATGGTCTGCATGCACCGGCATTGCCATGAACAGCTCGTAGTCCTTGAGGTTGGCGAGATCCTCGTCGATCGAGCTGAGGGAGGACACCAGGCTGTTGGCTGTGGAAAGTGCGCGGCTGACGATCTGCTGGACATAGAGGAACTGGCCAACGGGCTGGGCGCGGGCGATGATCTGGCCCACCACCCAGATCAGGGAGATCACCTCGGCGCCGTACTGCAGGGCGTCGGCGGCGAGCTGCTTGGGGATGTAGCGCTTCTGGAAGTCCAGGCGGCGCCGCTCATCAGCATCCCGCAGCCGGGAGCGGAGGTCCATCAGGTAGCCCACGATCCCGTAGAGCCGCATTTCGGCGATGTGCTGGGGGCGGAGCAGGTTGGTTTCGATCATCCGCCGTTGCCGGCGGGAGTCCACCTGGGTGTTCCAGTGGGCGATCTGTTCGCGCGAGAGCTTGAACTGGAGGTAGACGCTGGGCACAATCGCCACCAGGACAATCACGGCGATCCACCAGCTGACCAGCAGCAGGGCCCCCACGGCCAGGATCACGGAGACCAACTGGGTGAAGATGGCCGCGATCCTGTCCAGCACGCGGGCATAGGAATCGGAAAACCGTTTGGCCCGGTCGTAGAGGTCCACGGTTTGCTTATCGTCATAGCGCCAGAACTCCAGCGCCAGGAAGCGCTCGTACATCTGGTCGCCCACGATGGCACCCACCTTGAAGCTCATGAGCTGCTGGATGTAGCGGTCCACGCTGCTGAAGCCGCCCCAGAATAGCCCGAGGGCAGCCGTGATGATGACGTACACAATGGCCTGTTGGCCTGCTGCTGAATCACCGGCGTAGGCGGCCGCCAGCGCCGTGGTGGTCAGCGCTGCGAAGTACGTGGTCACCAAAGGCAGCGTCGCGGAAATGAGCGAACCGACAACTTTCATGACGACGGCGGCCGGCGAAGCCCGGAAGCTGACCCGCAGCACCTGCGCCACGGCCCGGGCGTAGGGCCGCAGCGCCAACCGCCGCTGAGGGTCCCTTTTTGGGTTCAGTTCGGCGGGATGGCGTGGTTGGGACATTGCTCCAACCACCGAGGTTTTAGCGCGAACCGTAGTTCGGGGCCTCCACGGTCATCTGGATGTCGTGCGGGTGTGATTCCTTGAGGCCGGCCGGGGTGATGCGAACGAACTTGCCGCGGACCTTGAGCTCCGGAATGGTGGGTGCACCGGTGTAGAACATGGTCTGGCGGAGGCCGCCCACCAGCTGGTACGCCACCGAGGCGAGAGGGCCGCGGTAGGCGACGCGGCCTTCGATGCCCTCGGGGATGAGCTTGTCATCACCGGAAACATCCGCCTGGAAGTAACGGTCTTTGGAGTAGGACGTGTTCTTGCCGCGGGACTGCATGGCGCCCAGCGAGCCCATGCCGCGGTAGCTCTTGAACTGCTTGCCGTTGACGAAGATCAGCTCGCCCGGGGACTCATCGCAACCGGCCAGGAGGGAACCCAGCATGACGGTGTCGGCGCCCGCGACCAGCGCCTTGCCGATGTCGCCCGAGTACTGCAGGCCGCCGTCGGCGATCAACGGCACTCCGGCCGGGATGGCTGCCTTGGCGGACTCGTAAATGGCGGTGATCTGCGGGACGCCCACGCCGGCCACCACGCGGGTGGTGCAGATGGAGCCGGGGCCGACGCCCACCTTGATGCCGTCGGCACCGGCGTCGATCAGTGCCTGGGCGCCTTCGCGGGTGGCGGCCTGGCCGCCGATGATGTCCACGTGCGCTGCTACGGGATCGGACTTCAGGCGGCGGATCATGTCCAGCACACCCTGGGAGTGGCCGTTGGCCGTGTCAACGAACAGTGCGTCGACGCCGGCGTCCACCAGTGCCATGGCGCGCTCCCAGCCGTCACCGAAGAAGCCGATGGCGGCGCCGACGCGGAGCCGGCCCTCATCGTCCTTGGTGGCCAGTGGGTACTGTTCGGCCTTGGTGAAGTCCTTGGTGGTGATGAGGCCCTTGAGCCGGCCCTGCTCGTCAACGAGCGGAAGCTTTTCGATCTTGTTCGTGGCCAGCTTGTGGGAGGCTTCCTCACGGCTGATGCCAACATGCCCGGTGATCAGCGGCATCTTGGTCATTACGTCGCTGACCAGCCGCAGCGGGAAGTCGGCTTCGGGCACAAAGCGGGTGTCGCGGTTGGTGACAATACCGAGGAGCCGCATGCCCTCGTCCACAACGGGGAGCCCGGAGACCCGGTACTGCGAGCAGATCTCATCGAGTTCCGCGAGCGTGGCCTCAGGGCCGATGGTCAGCGGGTTGGTGATCATCCCGGATTCGCTGCGCTTTACGCGGTCCACCTGGTCCGCCTGGTCCTGGATGGACAGGTTTCGGTGGATGACACCCAGGCCGCCCTGGCGTGCCATGGCAATCGCCATCCGGGATTCGGTGACCGTGTCCATGGCGGCGGACAGCAGCGGTGTGTGAACGGTGATCCGCTTGGAAATCCGCGAAGACGTGTCAGCCTCGGACGGGATGACGTCCGTGTGGCCCGGAAGGAGCAGGACGTCGTCGTAGGTCAGGCCGATGAAGCCGAAAGGATTGTGCTCGGGCTGGGTCATGAGTGCGCCTCTTACCTTGGTTACGGGTTCACGGGTAGGGGTTGCAGCTAATGACCAGCCCGTCATTACGGGACTGGTCCGTGCAGGGCCTTAGTACATTCGCGTGCCTCATGCGCGGTCACCGCGCAGAAAGCTTTGAGTAAATATTAGAACCTCCGCGCCGATCCCCCTATTCCGCGAGCACATTGTGAGCAACGGCACCCAATAACCGAAAGCCGCATGTCAGTTCCAGTCGGTCGCCGACAGCAGCCGCTCCTCAAACATGGGAATCATGCTTTCCACATACGTCCGGCTCAGGTGGTTGTCGTCCTTGTACACGTAGACGTTGCCTACCACGGCCGGGCAGATGCCGCCGGCGCAGATGAAGTCGCTCAGGTCCATCAGGTGCAGCCCGTCCACCTTCCCGCGGTAACTCTCCAGCGGTGACGGCTCCACCAGGGATTCGTTCAGCGGCGGGTTGCAAGCCCGGGCGTCCGCCCTGTGGCGCTGGACGCACTCGGGCATGTTGATGGTGAAGCGCGGGTTGTCCCGGATGCCGACGATCTCGATGCCGGCATCCGCGATGGGCTGGATGCCTTCGAGGTACGCCGGCACCTCGGTCTCGAACGGGGCTTCCTCATGGGTAAGGGTGGCCACAGTGAAGACGGCATCCGGCCGGTGCTCCAGCACGTACGCTGCGCTGGCCCCGTTGTATGCGTTGCATTCGGCAGTCCGGGTCTCGGATTCGGCCCCGAACCGGCAGGCCGGCATCAGCAGGGTGACCAGCTCCCAGCCGCGGGCTTCCGCGATGGGTGCCAAGGCGGCCAGATACTGCTGGGCATGGGAATCGCCCAGCACAACGATCCGTTTGGTGGGTTCGCCTTCGGGGAGCGCCTGCCGGCAGCCTTCAAGGACAGGGTCCCCGGTGGCATTCGCTCCCGTACAGGCCTGGTGGATTCCGGCCCAGTCGTTGTCCAGGGCGGTGGGACCAGGAATGATCCTGCCCTGCGGTGCCGGTGCTCCGGCGTTACCCGGGGTCAGCAGGGCTGCTCCCGGCGCCAGCTCGCGGGGCTGGGCGGCGGTGGCGGCTTCCTCCGCGGTGAGGCTCGTCTGCAAGACCGCCACGGGTCCGGCCAGCAGGGCGCAGCAGGCAACCACGACGACGGCGGTGCGCCAGGTGCGCACCTGCGGCCAGCGCCATTCCCGGAGGGGCTTTTCCACAAAGCGGGTGGTAAGGACGGCCAGGACCACCGAGGCGGCGATGATCGCGGCGCCCTGGATGAGGGTGGGGGCCTCAACGCCGGTAGCGGCCAGCGCCAGCACCAGGACGGGCCAGTGCCACAAATAGAGGGCGTAGGAGTTGTCCCCTAGGGAAACCAGCGGCTTCCAGCCCAGGAGGCGGTCCACACCAAACCGGCTCCCGCTCTGCCCGGCCACAATGATCGCGGCGGCAGCCAGCGTGGGCCACAGTGCCACGAATCCGGGGAACGCCCGGTCCACGGTCAGCAGCAGACCACAGGAGACCATGGCCACCAGGCCGGCCCAGCCGAGCACCACACGCAGGAGTTTTCCGGGTTTCAGGTACGGCAGGGCAAGGGCCACCAGCGAGCCCAGCGCAAATTCCCAGAGCCGCGTCCGGGTGTCGAAGTAGGCGTAGGCCTGGTTTGTGGCCGTCTGGTCAATCGAGAACGCGAGCGAGGCAACGAGGACGCAGACGAACGCGGCTGCCACCACGGCGCGGTAGCTGGCGTTGTAACGGTGCCGGAGGAGCCGCCACACAACAGCGGAAGCGGCGAAGACGAGAGGCCACAGGATAAAGACCTGTCCTTGGATGGACAAGGACCAGAAGTGCTGCAGGGGGCTCGCCGCGGCATGCTGCTGCGCGTAGTAATCCACGGCGGTATCCGCCAGCAGCCAGTTCTGCCGGTACAGCAATGCCGCCCAGGCCTGGTCCAGGATGACGGGCCAGCGGCCTTGCGGGAGGACCAGCCAGGTGCCTGCCAGGACCCCGAGGATGACAACGACGGCGGCTGGCAACAGCCGCTTGAAGAGGTGCAGCCAGTGGCGGAGGAGATTCAGGGACGCGCCGGCCTCCACCTTCCGGACGAAGGACAGCGTCAGCAGGAAGGCCGAGATCAGGAGAAAGATGTCCACCCCGCCGGACACCCGGCCAAGCCACACATGGTAGGTCACCACCATCAGGACGGCGAGCGCGCGGAGGCCTTGGACTTCGGGACGGAAGGTCGGTTTCCGGGCAGGCTTCCGCTCGCCGGTCTTTGCGTCCAGCGCAGTGCGCGGAGCAGCCTCGGCTGGTGCACTGGACACAGAGGACCTCTCCAAGCGGGTAAGCAAAGCATCAACCCTACTGAGCCGCACGGCCGATGGCCAATCAACGGCGGCCTTCGAGCCCCGTCGGAGCGTGCCACAAACTATGCTGGCCACAGGCCACCGAAGGGAGAGCATGTGATTGTCCAGCTGCGGATCTGTGTGCCCAGTGAACTATCGGCAGTGACGCTGGACGCTTGCAAGGAGCACAGGGGAACCGCCGAGGTGGCGCTCTTTCCAGGAGCATCCGTGTCGCCGCGGGGCGATGTCATTGACGTCCAGGTTGCCAGGGAAGCGGTGGAGGAACTGCTGGAGAAACTCCACGTCCTGAAGGCGCAGGAGGTGGGATCCATTGCCATCTCCATGCCGGAACTCGTCCTGTCCCGGCGCGCGGACAAAGCGGAGGCGTCTGCCCCCGGAGACGGCGCAGACGCCTTGATCTGGGACGAGGTCACCCGCCAGATGGGCGAGGACTCCCGGCTCACGTGGAGCTACCTTGCCTTCCTGATACTGGCCACGCAGCTCGCCGCCATCGGCATCGTGACGAACTCCACCATTGCCATCGTGGGGGCGATGGCCGTGGGGCCGGAATTCGGCCCCCTGGCGGCGCTGGCAGTGGCCTTGGCCCGGCGCCAGTGGGCAATCGGGCGGCGTGCTGCCCTGGCGCTTGGTGTGGGATTCCCGCTGGCCATGCTGCTGGCGGCCTTGACCACGTGGGTCTCCGCGGCACTGGGCCTCTTCGCGGACAACACCCTGGACACAGGGTCTGCGGTGGAGTTCATTTACCACCCGGGACCCTATTCCCTGATCGTGGCCGTTCTGGCCGGCACGGCGGGCATGCTGTCCGTCATCAGCCGGCGGTCGGCGGCACTCATTGGTGTTTTCATCTCCGTGACCACAGTTCCTGCTGCCGGGTTTGTGGCCGTGGCCCTCGTGCTGGGCGAGTTTGAGAAAGCAGCGGGGTCGGCCCTGCAGCTGGCGCTCAACCTGATGGGCATCGTGGCGTCGGCAGTTCTGGTGCTGGTCTTCTACCGGCTGATCACGAGGCGGCTCCCGCCGGAGACTGCCTTAAGGCTCCGGCGGAAGGCGTTGCGCGCACGCTAGCAGCACCCCCACGGCTGCCGCCCGAAGTAGCGGGCTACCCGGCGGGAGTAATCAGCCCACTCAGCCGGGAACAATCCTTCCAGCGTTCGTTCCTCGGACGTGACGCCGGGATGCTCGGCGAGGACGGCGGCAGGCACCGTCAGCAGAACCCAGGCCGACCCCCGTGCCACGCCGCTCCCCAAGTGGATGAGCCACCAGCCAACGTACATCGGATTGCGGCTCACGGCGTACGGGCCGGTTGTCACCAGGGTTGTTGGCCGTTCCAGTTCAAAGGCTCCGGCCTCGCTGCGGCGGCGCTCGGCCAGCGCCCAAATATTGACTGCACTGCCAACGGCCATCAATCCGAAACCCGTCACACGCTGGAGGCGTCGCGGCCCCGGCAGCGGCACCTCCAACCAACGGCTGGCGAGAATGCCGGCTATGGCTCCTGCCAGCTGACCGGGCGGCAGCGGCAAGTTTTCCAGCGGACCTTGATTTTCAGTCATCGTCTTCCTTCCCCGACATGTGCGGTTTCGGTAGCGTGGGCCGAGGCCACCGGGATCCGGCCCGCCAGATAGCGGGCATCACGGCATGCCCCGGGCAGCGTTGCCGACGCCGCCGCGTACATGAATTCCTGGCCCAGGAAGAACAGCCCAGGGGTATCAAGTGCCACACCGCGCCGCTGCCTGGGCAACGCGCCGCCGTCGAGCATTACCGGATCCATCCAGCCGAAGTCATCCCGGAACCCGGTGCACCAGATCACGTTTGAAACTTCCAGCCGGGTCCCGTCCGCGAGCACCGGCAGCCCGTTCTTCACCCCGGCAATCCGCGGCACGCGCCTGACGCCAGCGGCGGCCAGGTCTTTGGACTTTGTCCTGATCAGGGGCGCCGCGTGGGCTGTGAAGGCCGGTGCAGCTTTGCGGCCGATCGGGTTGCTGAGGGTAAGGACGTGGAGTCCGACGAACCGCACCACGGGCAGGAAGTACCGTGCCGCCGTCGGGCCGTGCTTGACGGGAATCTCACCGCCGGGCTTGCCGGCCACGATGGTGGGATGGGTCCGGGACACGTCAAGGCCAATCTCCGCTCCCGAGTTCCCCAGCCCTACTACCAGGACTGGGCCCTCCTTCAGCTGCCCGAGGTTGCGGTATTCACTGGAATGGAACTGGACGACGGCGGGGTCCAGTTCCGCAGCGAAGTCCGGTATCTTCGGCGCTTGGCTGGAGCCGGTGGCCACCACCACGTTGTGCGCCTCCCAGCGCCGGCCATTGGAAGCGGCGACGAAGCGGTCCCCCTCCAGCCACAGGCGATCTACCCGCACACCATTAAGGACGGGCAGGTGGAGCCGTGCGGCGTAGCCCTCAAGGTATCCGGCAACGTCATCCTTGGTGGGGAAGGACAGCGGGTCCGCCGGGAACGGCATTCCCGGCAGTCCGTCGTATTTTGCGGGCGTAAAGACGCGGAGCGAATCCCAACGCCGGCGCCAGGCGTCGCCGGTTCTTGGATGTGCGTCCAGGATGAGGAACGTCCGGTTCTGCTCTTTCAGGTAGTGGCCCAGGGCCAGGCCTGCTTGCCCGCCACCGATGATCAGCGTGTCCAGCGTTCCGGTCACACCATTGTTGTTCATGGCTGTTCTCCTTTGATATCCGAGGGGATGGTGATGGCTGAGCCTTCCGGGGGCTGGTCCGCCCGGCTGTCCTGTCCGTCGTCCCGGTACCGGAGCCACCATGCCAGCATCAGCGCGGATGCCAGGAGGTAGGCCAGGTGCAGGGCCCAGATGGGTCCGGCGGGGAGGTTGAAAACGTACACGGAGTGGACCGCGTTGGCCACGTTGGTCAGCATCAGGTTGCTGAGGCTGTAGGAAGCCAGGTCCTTGGTCCGTGCCGCTTTGACCAGCATCGGCAGCATTCCCACAGCGAACAGCACGGTGGAAAGTGTGCCGGCAAGTACTGGAAGGTTCATGCTTTGAGGCTATGGCCGTGCCCTTGCCGGCCGCGTCGGCCAAAATATGCAACTTTCATGCACGATGGGGCTGGGTATTTCTATGTAGTCAGTCCGTGTTCATAGGCATAGCTGGTGGCGGCTGCCCGTGAAGACAGGCCCAGTTTCAGGAAGATGTTGCTGACATGCCGGGCCACGGTCTTTTCGCTCAGGTACAGCTCGCCGGCGATGGCCCGGTTACCCTTTCCGGTTGCCACCAGCTGAAGGACTTCAAGCTCTCGGCGAGTGAGGAGACCCACCGTGCCTGGCGTGGCCCCGCTATTCAACATGCCTTCGTGCAGCAGCGATGCCGCCCACGTTGCCGCCGGCGCCGCGCCCAGGTCCAGGAGCGAAGCGTGGGCCGCCTCCAGGTGCATCAGCGCCGAGGACTCATCGCCCAGTGCGCGGCAGGCACTGCCGGCCAACGCCTGGCAGCGCGCCGCTTCGTACGGAACACCGAGCTCCTGCCAAAGCCTCCACGCCTCCCGGAGCGGTTTCAGGGCAGCAGAGGGGTCGCCGCCGGCCAGCCGGACCGCGCCGTCCGCCTGGCCGGCAACGGCCCGGATCATGGGCATAGGGCATTCACTGGCCAGGGCTTGCAGCTCCTGAACACCTCGCCGCGCGGCTTCCAGGTCGGAGGCGGCCAGCTCGATCTCCACCAGTGCCGGCAACATGTTCCGGCGGGTAGCGGCGTCTGCCGCGCCAGCTGCCCTCCGGATCATCGCTTGTGCCTGCTGCGCATCACCGCGGGCCAGCCAGACCAGAGCGAGGCCAGGCTGTGGCTCATAGCCGGACCGGGCAGCCTGCCGATAGGAAGCTTCGGCGTCGTCCAGTTTGCCACTCAGCCGTTTCACCTCCCCCTGCTGGTAGTAGCCTCCGTAAAGCGCCTTGGGATCACCCCTTACGGCAAGTCCTTGGGCAGCTGCAGCCGCCATCTGCGCCTCGGCCCAGGCCCCATGGAGCATGAAGAGTTCGGCGCGGTGCGACTGGCACTGGCCGCTGAACGACACCATGTCAGGGCGCGCACTGCACCAGCGGTCCAGGGCAGCCGTCCATTCCAGGGCCCTCTCCAGATCGAAGACCAGGTGGCAGTTGCCGATGACTGCGCAGTAGATAATCCCTGACGGGATCGGGGAGAGTTCACCCGCCGTGACGGCCACCATGACCTCGTCGAACATCTTGAGTCCCTTGTCAGGGTGACCAAGCATCAGCGTGGCCTGGCCTGTGCCGAGGAGGCCAAGCGCGGACAGGTCTTTGTCGTGGAACCGCTGGCCGAATTCGGCAACGCGGGAGAAAACCTGCAAGGCGCCCGCCGGATCACCGCCGTAAAGTTTGCCCAGGCCCATCGGCACAAGCAGCAGGCCCTGGACTGCGCTGGGCTCGGCCAGTTCATCCACGAGCCGCTGGCCGCGGGCAAACCACCCTCCGGCCCGGGCAGGCTCCCCCAGGAACATCAGTTGCATGCCCATCCAGCCCGCGCACCGCGCGGCACTCTCGGCGTCGCCAATCACAAGGTACTCCTCGTGAGAACGGGTGAGGGTCTCCAGTCCTGTGGTGCTTTCCCCGGTCAGGATCTCGGCCGTAGCCAGCCGTTCGAGGTCGGCAGCTGGCAACCCGCCGCGCTTATCGGCTTCACGGAAGGTCTGGTAGGCCTCGGTCCAGCGATGTTCCTGGAAGGCTGACCTGCCCTGGTCAATGCCTGTTTCAGCTGACATCTGGCCCCTTTCAGACACCAACCGCCCAACCTGCTGGCCCGCGCACGCTGGGCGCGGCGGTACTTAAGCGCCACGGTACGCCCGGTGGAGAAGCGGCACAAGCTACGGATGCAGCAGCGCGCGCAGCGTCTGAATGGTGTCGGACTCCGCCGCCGTCTTGTCGTCGCGGTAGCGCTTGACGCGTGCGAACCGCAGCGCGATTCCGCCCGGATAGCGCGGGGAACGCTGTACGCCGTCGATCGCGATCTCCACCACGGTGACGGGCTCGACCCAGACGGTGCCCGCCGTTCTCCGCACCTCCAGCTCCTGGAACCTCTCGGTCTGCCAGCGCAGCAGCACATCGGTAATGCCTTTGAAAGTCTTGCCCACCATCACGTAGCCGCCGGGTTCGCCGAACTCGCCGGCCGGGTCGAGGGCTCCCAGGTGCAGGTTCGACAGGAACCCGGTCCGCCGTCCTGACCCCCACTCGCACGCGAGCACCACCAGGTCGTAGGTGAGCACCGGCTTTACCTTGATCCAGTTGGAACCACGCCGGCCGGCCGCGTAGGCCGATCCGACCGCCTTCACCACCACACCCTCATGGCCCGCGGCCAGCGCATCGCGCGAGACCCGCTCAGCAACGGCCGCATCCGCCGTGATCTCCCCCGGTATCCGGTACTCGGGGGCGATCCGCTCGAGCACGCCGATGCGCGTCGCCAGCGGTTCGTCGAGCAGGTCGCGCCCGTCGATGTGCAGCACGTCGAAGAACCAGGGATGCAGCACGGTAGCGCGCGCCGCATCCGCCCCGAACCGCGACATGGTCTCCTGGAACGGTCTCGGCCCGCCGTCCTCGTCGAGGGCGAGGGTCTCGCCGTCGAGGATCACATCGCGCACCGGCAGCCCTCGCACAACTTCCACCACCTTGGGCAACCGGTGGGTCACCTCGGCCAGGGTGCGGGTGTAGATGCGCACATCGTTGCCGACGCGGTGCACCTGGATGCGCGCGCCGTCGAGCTTGTATTCCACGGATGCCTCCCCCGTGGCCTCCAGCGCCGCGCTGGCACTGGCCGCGGTCGCGGCGAGCATGGGCTGCACGGGACGGCCGACGACGAGGCCGACAGCGTCAAGCTCGGCCGCCGTTCCCGTGATCGCAAGCAGGGCGGTCCCGCCGAGATCGCCGGAGAGCATCGCCGCGCGGCGTACGGCGTCGACGGGCCGATCTGCGGCGCGGGCAACGGCATCCGTCAGCACCCCCTCAAGCGCACCGGTACGCAGTTCACCGAGCAGCACGCCGGCGATGAAAGCCTGCTCGCGCTCGGTGGCTGCCGCCGTGAGCAACCGGAGGGTCGCGGCGCGCTCCGCGGCTGATCCTGCGCCTGCGGTGACGAGCAGCCGATCCAGCGCAGCGTCGAGGTCGGCGACAGTCAGGCTCGGTTCGGCGGCCGGCTCCCCGATGGCTGCTGTCATACCGCGCCAGCCGATCCCAACACGGCCCTGTCGCGGCCTGGCGATGAGCAAGCCGACGGCGGCCGCGATGTCCACGGGCTCGAGCCGGCGCAGCAGATCGGCCAGTGCGTCGATCTTCGCGAGTCGGGAGCGGGTCGACGCGACGGCATCCGTGGTCTTCACGAGCTCGTCTAGCAGCATGGCATCAGTCTGCCACGCCGCCGACGCCGGACGCGTAGGCGGGAAAACCTGGCCACGAATGGTTTGTGGCACAAAAAACCGGCCCAGCCGAAGCTGGACCGGTTCCTTGCGGCTGGGCCCACGCCGGCGAGGGACCCAAGTCGAGCGAAGCGAGACTTGGGAGCCGGTGGGGACTAGTGGCTGTGGCCTGCGTGCTCGTCGTCGTGTGCGGGCTTCTCCACTACGAGGGTCTCGGTGGTGAGAACCAGCGCAGCGATGGATGCCGCGTTGCGCAGGGCTGCACGGGTGACCTTGACCGGGTCGATGACACCGGCGGCGATCAGGTCCTCGTACTCGCCCGTCTTGGCGTTGAAGCCGTTGTTGGTTTCGAGCTCGGCAACCTTGGCGGTGACAACGTAGCCGTCGAATCCGGCGTTCTGGGCGATCCAGCGAAGCGGCTGGACCAGCGCGCGGCGGACGATGCCCACAGCAGCGGCGGCGTCGCCTTCGAGTGCCTTGACTGCAGGGTCCTCGTCGAGGGCCTTCAGTGCGTGGATCAGCGCGGAACCGCCACCGGCCACGATGCCCTCTTCGAGGGCGGCGCGGGTGGAGGACACCGCATCTTCGATGCGGTGCTTCTTTTCCTTCAGCTCAACTTCGGTGGCTGCGCCAACCTTGATGACACCGATGCCGCCGGCCAGCTTGGCCAGGCGCTCCTGGAGCTTTTCGCGGTCCCAGTCGGAGTCGGTGCGGGTCAGCTCGGCGCGCAGCTGGGAAACCCGGGCTGCGACGTCTTCTGCGGAACCGGCGCCGTCAACGATGGTGGTGTTGTCCTTGGTGACCGTGATGCGGCGGGCGGTACCCAGCACCTCAAGGCCAACCGAATCCAGGCTGAGGCCCAGTTCCGCGGAGATGACCTGCGCACCGGTGAGGGTGGCGATGTCCTGCAGCATGGCTTTGCGGCGGTCGCCGAAGCCCGGAGCCTTGACGGCAACAACGTTCAGCGTGCCGCGGATGCGGTTGACGATCAGCGTGGACAGGGCCTCGCCCTCAACGTCTTCGGCAATGATGAAGAGCGGCTTGGAGCTCTGCAGCGCCTTCTCCAGCAGCGGCAGGAAGTCCTGTACGGAGGAGATCTTGCCCTGGTTGATCAGGATAAGGGCGTCTTCGAGGACGGCTTCCTGGCGTTCGGAGTCGGTCACGAAGTACGGGGACAGGTAGCCCTTGTCGAACTGCATGCCTTCGGTGAGGACCAGCTCGGTCTGCGTGGTGGAGGACTCCTCGATGGTGATCACACCATCCTTGCCGACCTTGCCGAATGCCTCGGCGAGGAGCTCGCCGATTTCGTCGCTCTGGGCCGAGATTGCTGCCACGCTGGCAACCTGCGTGCCTTCAACCGGGCGTGCGTTCTCGAGCAGGCGGGCTGCAATGGCTTCTACGGAAACCTCGATGCCGCGCTTGATCTGGCCCGGAGCGGCGCCAGCCGCAACGTTGCGCAGGCCTTCCTTGACCAGGGCCTGGGCGAGCACCGTGGCCGTGGTGGTGCCGTCGCCGGCAACATCGTTGGTCTTCGTGGCGACTTCCTTGGCCAGCTGCGCGCCAAGGTTCTCGTAGGGGTCATCAAGCTCAATTTCGCGGGCGATGGTGACGCCGTCATTGGTGATGGTGGGTGCCCCCCACTTTTTGTCGAGGACGACGTTGCGGCCGCGGGGGCCGAGCGTCACCTTGACAGTGTTGGCGAGCTTATCGATGCCGGCTTCAAGCGACCGGCGTGCAGCGTCGTTAAACGCAAGCTGCTTTGCCATGGTTGTGTCCTTTCAAAGACAGAACCCCGCACTGTTGTTCAGTCAGGGACGGAACAGCAGCACGGGGATCCAAAGAGTTACTTTACGACGATCGCCAGAACGTCGCGGGCGGAGAGCACGAGGTACTCGGTGCCACCGGTCTTGACTTCAGTTCCGCCGTACTTGGAGTAGATAACAACGTCGCCAACGGCAACATCGATCGGAACGCGGTTGCCGTTGTCGTCAAAGCGGCCGGGGCCTACTGCAACAACTTCGCCTTCCTGCGGCTTCTCCTGTGCGGAGTCCGGGATAACCAGGCCGGAAGCCGTGGTCTGCTCGGCTTCGAGCGGGCGGACAACAATACGATCCTCAAGAGGCTTAATAGAGACCGACACTCGGACCTCTCCTTCTACGTCAGCAAATTCATGGACAGTTGAGCTGCTTCGCCGTGGCTGGCAAACCGTCGTCGCGGTGCCGGCAGCAGCCTGGCTGGCAGCTCTTCATGTGTTAGCACCCTCCTAGGGAGAGTGCTAATGATGACTCTATGTATTGGTTAGCACTCGGTCAAGGCGAGTGCCAGAATTATGTCGCCGGCGAACAGCTGTCACCGGCCGGTGAGGTCCTCGAGATCGACGTCCTCGTCGCCGTCGTCCCCTTCCTCAACGGTGCCCCGCCGCAGGTACAGCACCACGGCGCCGCCCACGGCAGCCAGCAGCGAGACCACCAGCAGGATGATGCCGCCTATGCGCGCCCCGGCGTAGAGGCTGCGGATCTCTTGGGCCTCGTCCGTGGCGTCCTGGATGTTCTTGCCGCCCACGGAGTAGACGGTGGCGTTGAACGTGTCCAGGAAGAGGATGATTACCAGCAGCGCGATGCAGACCACGGCCACTGCGGATCCTGCAATCAGCGCGGGGCGGGCAAACTTCACCAGGTCCGGCTTTCTTGCTTGGGGTAGTCCGGACGGCTGGGTGCCTGCGCTGTCTTCCATGCCTTCAACCCTAGCGGGAACTGGCCGCCGGGCTACCTCCACTAGGCTTGAACCCATGGCTCAAGCACCGCAGGACCAGATCGCCCCACTGCTCACGAGTGAAGGCTGGGAGCTCCTGGCGTCCCTGGGCCCGTACCGCGAGGACAAGTCCTTCGAGCTCAACGCGGCTCTCCGCAAGGCCGGGCACTCCCCCGCACTGGTCTCCGCCGTCCTCACCCAGTCCCGGCTGCGCACTAAAGCCGAGCTGAAGTTCGGCGAGTTCGCCCGGAGCATGCTCTTCACGCAGGCCGGGCTGGAACAGGCCACGCGTCTCATGGTTGCCGCCAGGCATGCCGAGCGCTTTGCGCAGGCCGGTATCCGCCACGTGGCCGACCTCGGCTGCGGCCTTGCCGCGGACTCCCTGGCCCTGGCTTCGATGGACATCACGGTCACGGCCGTGGAAATGGACGAAACCACGGCCGCCTGCGCTACGGTCAACCTGATCCCCTTCCCCAACGCCACCGTAGTGCACTCGGACGCCACCACCGTCCCGTTGGACGGGGTCGACGGCGTCTGGCTGGATCCCGCACGCCGTGTCACTTCCACCTCGGGTACCAAACGGATCTGGGATCCTGAGGCGTTTTCGCCGCCGCTGTCCTTTGTGGAATCGCTCGCCGCCACCGGGCGCGCCGTTGGCGTCAAAATGGGCCCCGGCATGCCGCACGAGTCAGTTCCCGCCGGCTGCGAGGCGCAGTGGGTATCGGTGGGCGGCGACGTCACCGAGGTGGCCCTGTGGTTCAACTCCGTGCGCCGGCCCGGAATCCGCCGCGCGGCGCTGCTGCTCGGCCCGCAGGGTGCCGCCGAGCTGACCAGCGCTGAAGATTTCGACGGCGGTCCCGCCGCGCCGGTGGGTCCGGCAGCGGGCTACCTGTATGAGCCCGATGGCGCGGTGATCCGCGCCGGCCTGGTGGCCGACGTCGCGCTTCAACTGGGCGGGCACCTGCTGGACGAGCACATCGCCTACATCTGCGCCCCGGAGCTGGTGGACACGCCGTTCGCCCGCGCCTACAAGGTCCTGGAAGTGATGCCGTACAACGTCAAGGCGCTCAAGGCCTGGGTTAAGGAAAACGGCATCACGGTGCTGGACATCAAGAAGCGCGGCACCTCGGTAACCCCGGAGGAACTGCGCAAGCAGCTGTTCGCCGGAAGCAAGGTGGCCGGGAAGAAGGCAGGACAAAAAACAGCCACCCTGGTCCTGACCCGCATTGGGGAGGACCGGGTGGCCATCTCGGTGGAGCCTGCCTAAGGCAGCGAACCGTCCTGAGACCCGGCCTTACTGGGCGCGCATGAAGTCCTCGGCGGCCCGGACCTGCTCGTCGGTGGGCCGGACACCGGTGTAGAGCACAAACTGCTCGAGCGCCTGGATGGTGGCCACCTCGGCGCCCGTGATCACCTGTTTCCCGGCGGCGCGGGCCGCCTTGATCAGCGGCGTCTCCGCGGGCAGCGCCACGACGTCGAACACAACTTTGGCTGCCGCGATGGCATCTTCAGGGAAAGACAGCGAGGCCACTTCCGGGCCGCCTGCCATACCGATGGGGGTGACGTTGATGATCAGGTCCGCCGTGCCGCCGTCGAGCGTTGCCCGCCACTGGAACCCGTAATGCTCTGCGAGCGCCCGGCCGGTGTCTTCGTTCCGGGCGATGACGGTGACGTCCGTGAAGCCGGCGTCCCGCAGGGCCGCGACGGTGGCCTTGGCCATGCCGCCGGCGCCCTGGACCAGCACCGAGTAGTCCGTGGGCACGGCGTTGCTTTTGAGCAGCTGTTCGATCGCGGTGTAGTCCGTGTTGTAGGCCTTGAGATGCCCGTCGGTGTTCACGATCGTGTTGACCGAATCGATGGCCTTGGCGGAAGGATCCAGCTCATCCACGAGGGCCATCACGTCCTCCTTGTACGGCATGGACACAGCGCAGCCGCGGATTCCAAGGCCCCTGACGCCGGCGATCGCCTGGGCCAGGTCGGTGGGGGCGAAGGCCTTGTAGATCCAGTTCAGGTCCAGCTGGTCGTAGAGGTGGTTGTGGAACCGCGTCCCGTTGTTGCTGGGCCGGGCCGACAGCGAAATACACAGGGTCATGTCTTTATTCAGAATGGGCACCTGTCCATTAAACGCGTTCACCCCAACTGGGTCGCAGTAGATGTCGTTATGGGCGCTCAAAACGACATCTACTGCGACCCAGTTGGGGTGGGTGCGTTCGGTTACGGGCAGCCCGTCCCGGCTGGATAGCTTCCGACGGCGGCGGGTAGCTTCCCCGGGGCTGTCGCCTTGCCTGCCAGCACGGCAACGAGGGCGTCAAAAGCGCCAGGCGTGCGGCCGTAGAGCGCAATCTTCACCGGGGCAGTGGAATCCTGCAGCGGCCACGGCGCATCCAGTGCCACGGCGATGTCGCCCCCAACCGGCCGACCGGCGTAACCGATGAGGCTGACTAGGGGGCCCGTCCCGGTGCCGAGCCCTGCCTTCGCTGCGGCAGCCTCAAACCGCGCCCGGTCCTGCGCTGATCCGCCCGCAATCCGGATGCTTCCCTCAACGATTGGCGCGCCGCAGTGTCCGGACAGCACCGTGACGGCGGCCGCGGAGACCCGCGCCGAGATGTCGGCGCCGCTGCCGGGGGCTGCGCTGGCGGGGGCCGACCCGGCAGGCGGCGACGTGACGCGGCCGCGCCAGGTCATCATGGTGGCCACGCGGACAGCTGCTTCGTCCAGGCGGGCCGCCGGCAGTGTTCCGGCCGCGACAGCGCTAACGATGGCTGCGTGGGCCTGCCCCACGTCCGTGGGCATCAGGAGCAGGTCCGCGCCCGCGGCGAGCGCCGCCGTTGCTGCGGAGCCGCCCGGGTATTGCTGCTGGACTGCGCCCATGTTGAGGGCATCGGTCACCGCCACACCCTTGAAGCCCATGCCGCGCAGCGCAGCATAGGTGGGGCCGGACAACGACGCCGGGACGCCGGGTTCCAGGGCCGGTACGGCGATGTGCCCGGTCATGACCATGGGCATACCCGTGGCGATGGCCGCCCGGAACGGCTTCCAGTCCCGGGCTTCGAGTTCCGCGATGCCCGCGGGCTGCACCGGGAGGTCCTGGTGCGAATCAACGGTGACGGAGCCGTGGCCGGGGAAATGCTTGACGGCGGGCAGGACGCCGGCCTCCTGCATGCCCTGGGAAAACGCCACCGCCAGTGCTCCCGCTGCGTCCGGGTTGCCGGACATTGACCGGGCACCGATGGTGGGATCTGCTGGGCCGATGGTCACGTCCGCATCGGGGGCGAAGTCCACGGTGAAGCCCAGCGACGCGATCTCCGCGGCCAGGGCGCGGCCGGCGTCCTTGGCGAGTGGCGCATTGCCGGCGGCCCCGTAGCTCAGGGCCGTTGGCCATTCGGTCAGGGGCGCACCCAGCCGCGCCACGATCCCGCCCTCCTGGTCCACGCCGATGAGCCCGGGCCAGGGCCTGCCGTCGGCCTTGGCGGCCTGGGCCAGCCGGGCGTTGACAGCAGTCATGGCAGCCGGATCCGCCTGACCACGCGCGTCGAGCGGAATGTTGTCGCCCATAATGATGGACCCGGCCAGATGGAGGCGCTCAATGGTGGAGGCCTGGGCTTCGGCGTCCGTGCCGGCATACACGGGCATCAGCACCTGGCCGGCCTTCTCCTCGACCGACATCGCGGCCACGGCGGCCGCGGCGACATCCTGGTCGCGCTGCTCGGGGCCCCAGCCCAGCGGCAGCAGCCCGGGGTCAGGTGAGGGAGAAGCGGACGGAGGTGCCGTCGTCGGCCGCTCTGATTCCGGGGTTGAGGCGGGCGCAGGGCCGGGGGTCGCCGGGGCGGTGGCGGGAACCGCCGTGCAGGCAGTCAGGGCGGCCACGGCAGCGGCCGCAATAAGGAGGGTGGTTTTGTGAATACTGTCACGGGTCCAAAGGAACAAGGCCATCAAGACGATGCTACCCCTGCATTAGACTTGAACGCGGCGCGTGCCCAGGGATATCTGAACAGTTAGGGGAACGCATGAAGATTGATTTCGCTTCATCGAAGCAATCAACTCTTGGTGTGGAATGGGAGCTGGCCCTGGTGGACGGCCAGACCGGCGAACTGGCATCAGTGGCCAACGAAGTACTCAGCGGCGTGGTCGCCAAGCACCCCGAACTCAACGAAGACGACGAACACCCGCACATCAAGCAGGAACTCCTGCTCAACACCGTGGAGCTGGTCACCGGCATCTGCGAGACCGCAGCCGAAGCCAAGGAAGACCTCAGCCGGTCCCTGGCCGCGGTGCGCGAAATCACCGACCCCATGGGCGTGGAGGTTTTCTGCGCCGGCAGCCACCCGTTCAGCCCGCCGCAGCTGCAACCCGTGACGGACAAGGCCCGGTATGCCAAGCTGAT
Source organism: Arthrobacter sp. 4R501 (assembly GCF_002929755.1). NCBI lineage: Bacteria > Bacillati > Actinomycetota > Actinomycetes > Micrococcales > Micrococcaceae > Arthrobacter > Arthrobacter sp. 4R501. Next base: position 54,800 of record NZ_PJIW01000013.1, read on the forward strand.
CGACCGCACCCAGTGGTGGGGCCGGCAGATGGTCATCTACGGCGTGCACGTCCACGTGGGCCTGGACCGGCGCGAAAAGGCACTCCCCGTGCTGGACGGCCTGGTCAACTACTTCCCGCACTTCCAGGCGCTCTCCGCGTCGAGCCCGTTCTGGGGCGGCGAGGACACCGGCTACGCATCGCACCGGGCCCTGATGTTCCAGCAGCTGCCGACGGCAGGCCTGCCCTTCCAGTTCCGGTCCTGGGACGAATACGAGTCCTACGTCCAGGACATGTTCACCACCGGTGTGATCGACACCCTCTCCGAGATCCGCTGGGACATCCGGCCCGTTCCCAACCTCGGCACCATCGAAATGCGCATCTGCGACGGCCTGGCCACCCTGGAGGAAGTGGGCGCGATTGCCGCGCTCACCCAGTGCCTGGTGGATGAATTCTCCACCACCCTGGACAACGGCGGCACCATCCCCACCATGCCGCCGTGGCACATCCAGGAGAACAAGTGGCGTGCCGCCCGCTACGGCATGGAGGCCATCATCATCCTCGACGCGGCCGGCAACGAACGGCTGGTCACCGACCACCTCCTGGAGACCCTGAACCGGCTTGAGCCGGTGGCCGCGAAGCTCGGCTGCCCCGACGAACTGGCCGACGTCGAGAAGATCATCCGCCGCGGCGCCGGGTACCAGCGGCAGCGCCGCGTCGCTGCCGAACACGGCGGCGACCTGCAGGCCGTGGTGCTGGACCTGGTCAAGCAGATGCGGAACGGGCCGACGGGGTAAATCCCACCCGTTGCTCTATCAGTTGTGGTCCCTAAACCGGCGGTTTGGGGACCACAACTGATAGAGCAAGTTGGGTTTTCGGCAGGCTTCAACCACCGGCGGGGAGTGAAACCGCTGTGACCGGCATCGAGGAATCCGGGGCGAAGCGGATGCCGCTGGGCCCGATCCCGGCCATCACCAGCTGCGCACCGAGGGCTGCCACCATGGCGCCGTTGTCCGTGCACAGGTCCAGCGGTGGCACGTGGAGTTTGATTCCGGCGGACGCGCAGCGCTGGCCGGTGAGTTCCCGCAGCCGGGAGTTGGCCGCCACGCCCCCGCCCAGCAACACGTCCTTGATGCCATGCTCCCGGCAGGCCAGGACGGCCTTGGACGTGATCACATCCACCACTGCTTCCTGGAAAGCTGCGGCGATGTCGGCCACCGGCACGTCATCGCCGCGGGCATCGAACTGCTCGACGCACCGCGCCACTGCCGTCTTCAGGCCGCTGAAGGACCAGTCGTAGCGGTGCTTTCCAGGCTCCTCGGCGGTACCCATGTACTTGGGCTGGCTGAGGCCGCGCGGGAAGCGGATGGCTTTGGCGTTGCCGGTGCGGGCCAGCCTGTCGATGGCCGGGCCGCCCGGGTAGCCAAGGCCCAGGATGCGGGCCACCTTGTCGTAGGCCTCGCCCGCAGCGTCGTCGATGGTGGAGCCGAGGAGCTGGACGTCGCTGGTGATGCTGTTGATCTTCAGGATTTCGGTATGCCCACCAGAGACCAGCAGGGCGCCCAGGTTCTCCGGGAGACGACTGCCGTGGCCGAGCCCACCCGCGAGGCTGGCGGAACGGCCGGCGGTGCCGCTGGCACCAGGGCCGGCGGCAGCTCCGCCGTCGGACTTCCCATCCAGCAGCCCGACGCCGACGTGCGCCACCAGGTGGTTGATGGCATATAGCGGTTTTCCGGTGGCCACGGCGAGGGCCTTCGCGGCGCAGACCCCCACCATCAGTGCTCCTGCGAGCCCCGGCCCGGACGTGACGGCGATGGCGTCCACGTCCTCCAGCGTCACATCGGCGTCGGCCAAGGCCTGGCGCAGGGTGGGCACAAAAGCGTCTAGGTGCGCCCGCGAGGCGATCTCGGGGATCACGCCGCCGAAGCGGACGTGCTCGTCCATCGAGGAGGACACCGTGTTGGTGAGCAGCGTGGTGCCGCGGACGATGCCGACGCCGGTTTCGTCGCAGGAGGATTCGATGCCCAGCACCAGGGGCTGCGAGCGGTTCATGGCTGGCCTGCTTCTGTTGTGGGATCGGGGGCTGGTGCGTGAGCTAGTGCGGGGTCGGCTGGTGCGCCTTCGGGGGCCAGCTGCAGCCGCATGATGAGGGCGTCAACACCGTCGCGGTAATACCCGCGGCGGACGTGGATCTGTTCGAAACCGAACCGCACGTACAGCTGCTGCGCCCTGGGATTGTCCGCACGGACCTCCAGGAGGACGTCCGCGGCACCGTGGTGCCGGGCTTCCTCGATCAGCAGGGTCAGGAGCGTTGAGCCGATGCCCCGGCCTTCGAATTCAGGCACGACGGCGATGGTCTGGACATCCGCGATCGGCTCGATGCACATCAGGCCGGCGTAGCCCACAATGTCCCCGCCGCTTTCCGCCACCAGATACCGGCGCGTTTCGTGCTGGGAAAGTTCGGACAGGAACATGTGCAACGGCCAAGCGTCGGCCGGGAACAGCCGCTGTTCGAGGGCGTCCACGGCAGGCACGTCCTCCAGGGTCATGTCCCGGAAGACCACTCCGTCAGCGCTGGTGGGCATGCTCACAGGGCCCGCTTCCGTGGGCCAGGGACCTGGGCGTCTGATTCCCGGAGGTACAGGGGCGTGGAGTCGAGCAGCTGCCCGCCGGCTGCGAGCCGGGCCAAGGCGAACTGTCCGAGGTAGAGGGCGTCGGGCTGCTCGTTGCTGAAGTCAGGGTCTGCGCGCAGCACATCGCTGTAGAGTCCGGCGCCGGCGCCGTAGGCCGGGAGGTCCGGCAAGTCGGCCGCGAAGCTGACGTGCGGGCCGTCCTCGAGCTGCGGCAACTGGCCGTCGGCGAGGCTGTACCGCGCCCAGTAGACCTCTTTGCGCCGGGCGTCCGTGACCACCAGGAATTCGGCCGCGGCATCGGTGGACTCAGCCACTTCCAGTGCCACGGCGTCCAGGCTCATCAGCCCGTACAGCGGTTTGTCCCAGACGAACGCGAGCGTCCGGGCGGTTGCGATCCCCGAGCGCAGGCCGGTGAACGGGCCGGGGCCCACACCTGTCACGATCGCGTCGATGTCCTGGCCGGTGACGCCCGCGGAGGCCAGCAGGTCCTCGATGCCGGGTGCAAGCACTTCGGCGTGGCTGCGCGTGTCCTCCGTGGAGAAACTGGCCACCACGCCTTCGAGGGCGTCATCCGAGACGAGTGCCGCACTAGCCACGGCGGAGGTGTCGATGGCGAGAATAAGCATCAGGGTGTTCCTTCGAAGGCGCCGCCGAGGACAGGCTGGGTGCTCCAACGGGGACCAAACCCGCGCAGCACGATGGTACGGGGTTCGTCGAGGTCCTCAGTGTCGAAGTCGAGGATTTCGGTGTGGCCGGGCATTGGTTCCGCGGCGCCTATGGCGTCCAGCCCGATCGCCCGGTGCAGGTCCACTTCCAGCCGGCTCTCGCTCAGGTGCTCCACCCGGCCGCGCCCCCACTCGACCACGGTCACGGACGAGTCCAGCGTGTTTTCCAGGTCAATATCGTCAATTTCCGACGCCGATCCCAGCCGGTACGCGTCCACGTGCACCAGGTCCGGGCCACCGGGCCGCGGGCCGTCGGGCAGGTTGGGATGGATGCGGACCAGAACAAACGTGGGCGAGATGATTCCCGCGCGCACGCCCAGGCCTTCGCCGAGCCCCTGCGTGAAGGTGGTTTTGCCGGCACCCAGCTCGCCGGTCAGCACCAACAGATCCCCGGCCTGCAGCGCCGCCCCTAAAGCGGCACCGAGCGCGTGCGTCTCATCCGCCGTCGTGACTCTCAGCGTCTGTTCCCACGTGGGCATCTCTGCCGGGAGCACGCTCACGGCGCTGCCTGCCCGGCGTCGGGATTGCCGGCGCCGGGAGCGGCGCCGGCGGGACTGTCGTTAATGAACCGGCGCGGCACCCGCGGGCTGATCCGGGTCACGATCTCGTAGTTGTTGGTGCCGGCGGCGACCGCCCAGTCGTCCGCCGTGGGCCCGCCGTCGTCCCCGTTGCCGAACAGCACCGCCTCGGCGCCGACGAGGTCTGCGCCGGCGGGGCCGATGTTGCCGAGGTCGATGACCATCTGGTCCATGGCGATCCGGCCCACCACGGGGTAGGTCCGGCCGGCCACCCGGACGGGACCGCCGGTGGCAATGCGCGGCACACCGTCGGCGTATCCCAGCGGGATCAGCGCCAGGGTGCTGGGGCCGCTGGTCCGGTAGCGCAGGCCGTACGAGACGCCCTGCCCGTCGGGGACCTGCTTGCACTGGGACACCAGAGTCCGCAGTGTCATTGCGGGCCGGAGGCCCAGTTCGGCGGACGTCTGGCCTTCAAAGGGCGAGAGGCCGTAGATGCCCAGGCCCACGCGGACCAGGTCAAAGTGAGTATCGGGGCGGGACAGCGTGGCCGGGGTGTTGGCCAGGTGGCGGACCTCGGGGTCCACACCGGCGTCCTCGGCCACAGCCAGCACCTCGCGGAAGGCCGCCAGCTGTTCATCGGTTTCCGGCCGTTCGGGTTCATCCGCCACGGACAGATGGGAGAAGATGCCCACCACCCGCAGGAGACCCTGGTCCTGGTACTCCATGGCTTCGCCCAGCAGCTGGTCCCAGGCATCGAGCGCTACGCCGTTCCGGCCCAGGCCCGTGTCCACTTTCAGGTGGATCCGTGCGGGACGTTCCTGGTCACGCGCGGCGGCCACAATCCGGTCCAGTTCCCAGCCGGAGCAGCCGATGTCGACGCCGGCAGCCACCGCTGCGGCGAAGTTGCTTTCCGCCGTGTGCAGCCAGGCCAGCAGGGGGGCGTCGATGCCCGCGGCCCGCAGTGCCAGCGCCTCGGAGATATGTGCGACCCCCAGCCACGATGCGCCGGCTTCGAGGGCGGCCCGGGCCACCGGAACCGCGCCGTGTCCGTACGCGTCGGCCTTGACCACGGCCATGACCTTCGCGGGTGAGGCCGCGTCCGCCAGCCGCCGCACGTTGTGGCGGATGGCGTCCAGGTCAATGACGGCGGACCGCTCGTACCGAGGATCAGGTCCTGAGGCCGCACGGAAGTCACCGGTTGTTACGGGATAAGTCACCTTAGTGATTCTAGTGCGGGCGCTCGGGGCGGGATAATCGCGCCGCCCGGGCACACTGTCCGGGCGCTCCGGCATCAGGCGTCGGACAGGTGCGCGATGGTAGCGGAGGCCCGGCGCTGCGCTGCCAGCGGGACGTCGCTGACAATGTCCGCCAGGAAACCGAATCGGCGAAGCCACTGGCTGCTCTGGCGTTCCGGCCGGGAGTTGGCCCGCTTCCACCAGTCGGCGATGTCTCCCCAGCCGGGCGCCGCCAGCGATCCGCCCACCTCCTGCACGGCCAGGGAGGCGCAGAGGTTGGCAAAGCGGAGCCGGTTGCCCAGCGGCCAGCCGGCCAGGCTGCCCACGATGAAGGCCGCGTCAAAGCAATCGCCGGCCCCGGTGGGATCGTAGGCGGCCACCGGCAACGACGGCACCCACTCTTCCTCCCCGGTTTCCGAGTCCACGGCCATGGCACCTTGCGCACCGAGCGTCACCACGGCCACGGGCACGCGGTCCGCCAGCGCATACAGCGCGGACCACGGATTGTCCTTCCCCGTGAACGCCATGGCCTCACGCTGGTTGGGCAGGAAAGCATGGAAATACTGCAGGTTCTCCAGCCGCACCGGAGCCCACTCCCCGCTGGGATCCCAGCCCACATCCCCGAACAGCTTCACCCCCGCCTGGTGCGCGGCCACCGCCCACGGCTCGATCTCAGCGTCCAACGCGGCAATGCCGGCGAGCGCCTGCGGCGGCGAACCGATCAGTTCCGACGACGTCACGGGGGCCGGGTGGCCATGCGTCACCAGGGAACGGTCGTTGTGGACGCTGAGCGAGACGGTGACCGGGGAATGCCACCCAGGAATGCGGCGCGACAGGCTCAGGTCCACGTGTTCCTGCCCGGCCAGGATTTTCCAGTTGTAGTCGCCGTAGCCGTCGTCGCCGAAGGCGGCTGCGAGTCCCGTGCGCAGTCCCAGCCTCGCCGCCGCAATGGCCTGGTTCGCGACGCCGCCGGGGCAGCTGCCCATGCCTTCGCTCCAGATTTCCGTGCCGGGCTCGGGCGCGTGCGGCAGGCCCGTGAAGATGATGTCCTGGAAAACCGTGCCGGCCAGCAGCAGGTCGAACCCGCCGTCGGACGGTGTGCGGACGGTTGAGAGCGGATCGAAGCGGCGGTCCGGGATGGCGTCCATGTCCGGCAGACTACGCCCTGCCGCGGCCCCACGGTAGGGGCGTGCCCGGCGGCGCCCTAGACTGCTGCCTATGCGGCTTATGATTGCCGGCGGCGGCGGATTCCGCGTGCCGCTTGTGTACCGGGCTCTGGCGTCCGGCGCGTTTGCGGGGCTGGTCAGCGAACTCGTGCTGTTCGACGTCGACCCCGCCCGCCTCAGCGCCATCCGCGCGGTGCTGCGCGCCATGCCCGAGTCCGACGTCGGCGCTGCCGGCGGCCCCACCTCCGGCCCGTACGCACGTGCCGAGGCCCCCGCCGTGCGCACCACCACGTCCCTGCCGGAGGCCCTGGCGGGTACGGACCTGGTGTTCGCGGCCATCCGTCCCGGCGGCACGGCCGGCCGGATCAAGGACGAACGCGTGGCCCAGGACCTTGGCCTGCTCGGCCAGGAAACCACCGGCGCGGGCGGCATCTCCTACGCGCTGCGCACCATCCCCGAGATGCTGCATCTGGCGCGGAAGATGAAGGAGTTCTGCCCGGACGCCTGGCTGATCAACTTCACCAACCCGGCCGGCATGGTCACCGAAGCCCTGCTGCCGGTCCTTGGCCGGCGGGTCATCGGGATCTGCGATTCCGCGGGCGGGCTGGTGCACCGGGCGGCCCGCGCGGCCGGGCTGCCGCTGCCGGACGGAACGCTCGACGGCGTGGGCTACTACGGGCTGAACCACCTGGGCTGGCTCTACCGGCTGGAGGCCGGCGGCCAGGATCTGCTGCCCGCACTGCTGTCGGACGCCGCTGCCCTCAGTACCTTCGAGGAAGGCCGGCTCTTCCCGCAGCCGTTCCTCAAGGACCTTGGCGCCCTGCCCAACGAATACCTCTATTACTACTACCAGCGGGACGGCGCCGCCGCGGCCATGCGCGCCATGGCCGTCACCCGCGGGGAATCAATCCACCACCAGCAGGCGGAGCTGTACCCGCGGCTCGCCTCAGCCGGAGCGGACGCCTACGCACTGTGGGACGCGGCCCGGCGCTCACGGGAGGAGGGCTACCTCGCCGAGGCCCGGACCCACGGCGAGCAGCGCGACGAGGACGACCTCGCCGGCGGCGGCTATGAACGCGTCGCCCTGGCCGTGATGCGCGCGTTGGCGGGTGTAGGAGACTCCCAGCTCATCCTCAACACGCCCAACACGCTTCCGTCCGGTCCTGTCGGGGCGACCGCCCCCGGAAGCACCACCCCGGAACCGGCCATTCCGGGACTGCCGGCGGACGCCGTCGTCGAGGTCCCCTGCACGGTAACGCCCGACGGCGCGGCGCCGCTTCCGCAGTCAGCCCCGGGACCGGAGCAACTCACCCTCCTCCAGCGCGTCAAGGAGGTGGAGCGGCTCACCGTCCGGGCAGCCACGCACGGAGACCGGGCCGCGGCCCTCGACGCTTTCGGCCGGCATCCCCTGGTGGACTCTCCTGCCCTGGGGGCACAGCTCATGGCCGGCTACGAGCACGCCTTCCCTAGGCTGCGCGGGCTTTGGCGCGGCTAGAGCTTCAGGTACATCACGTGCAGACCCACGTATCCGAGGGTCGGGTGATTGAACGCTTCGGGGATGGTTGCGAGGATTTCGAAGCCCATGCCCTGCCAGGCGGCCACCGCACGGACATTGCTTTCCACCACGGCGTTGAACTGCATGGCCCGGAAGCCCGCGTCCCTCGCCGCATCCAGGGAGTAGGCGCACAAAGCCCGTGCCACGCCTTTGCCGCCCTGGCCGCTGTGGACCATGTAGCCGGCGTTGGCCACGTGGCTCCCGGCGCCGCCCTGGTTGGGGTGCAGCTCGCCGGTGCCGACCACGCTGCCGTCGGCCGTCACGGCCACAAACGCCTGGCCGGGGGCATCCTTGAACCAGCGGGCCCGGGCGTCGGCCTCTGTGGTGTCCCGGTCCCAGGTGAACGTCTCGCCGGACCGGATGACGGGCTCCAGTACGGCCCACATGCCGGGCCAGTCGGCGTCCGTGGCGGGGCGGATCGAGTATTCAGCGGAACTGGGCGGAGTAGTGGCTGCATTCACACGCGCCACGTTAGCAGCCGGGCAGGGGCCGGGAGGCCGCCCGGGAGCGGGCAGGAGTAGTGTTTTACCGAGTGGGCAACAGCGGGCCCACGCCGCGTGGGCGGTGGGAAGGGGAAGCCATGACATTGATCCGCAGGGTCGCGTTACTCTCCCTCCACACCTCCCCGATGGAGCAGCCAGGCTCCGGCGACGCCGGCGGGATGAACGTCTACATCCGGGAACTGGCCTCCGCGCTGGCCGAGACCGGCGTGGAGGTGGAGATCTTCACGCGCTCCACGTCAGCCAAGCAGGCCGCCGTCGAACATCCGGACCCCGGCGTGTGCGTCCACAACGTGCTGGCCGGGCCGCCGCGGAAGATCCCCAAGGAAGAACTGCCGGGGCTGCTGCACCACATGGTGGCCGAGATCGAGCAGATCCGCCAGCGCCAGCCGCACGGCCGCTACGATGTCATCCATTCTCACTACTGGGTGTCCGGGATCGCCGGCCTGGAGCTCTCGGAGCTCTGGGGCGTGCCGCTCGTCCACACCATGCACACCATGGCCAAGGTCAAGAACCTCCTGCTGGAGTCCGGCGAACAGCCCGAGCCGCGGCGGCGCGAAGAGGGCGAGCACCGGATCGTCGACGGCGCCGCCCGCCTGATCGCCAACACCACCGCCGAAGCCGAAGAACTGGTGTCCCACTATGGTGCCGAATTCGACCGGATCGACGTCGCACCGCCGGGCGTGGACCTCAGCACCTTCACTCCCGCCTTCCGCGCGCGTTCCCGGGCCGAACGGGGTGTTTCGCCGGAGACGTTCCACCTGGTCTTCGCCGGCCGCATCCAGCGGCTGAAGGGCCCGCAGGTCCTGCTCAAGGCTGCGGCCCTGCTGCGCTCCCGGCGGCCCGAGATCGATCTCCGGCTCACCATCCTTGGTGCCCTCAGCGGCAACAAGGACTTCAACCTCCGGCACCTGATCGCTGAGTCTGGAATGGACGACGTCGTCACGCACCTTCCCCCGGTCAGCGCGGCTGACCTGGCGTCCTGGTTCCGGGCGGCCGACGTTGTGGTGATGCCTTCCTACAGCGAATCGTTCGGGCTGGTGGCCATCGAAGCGCAGGCCTGCGGGACGCCCGTGGTGGGCACCCGGGTGGGCGGGCTGTCCCGCGCCATCTGCCATGGCCGGACCGGGCTGCTGGTGGACGGGCACCACGCTTCAGACTGGGCGGACGCGCTCGAAGCCATGTACGACGATCCGGACACCCGCGCCGACATGGGGCGGGCCGCGGCCATCCGCGCGGAGAACCTGGGGTGGAACCGCACTGCCGCCATCACGCTTGAGACCTACCACGCCGCCGTTGAACAGCAGCTGGCCAGCCGGCTGATCCCGACTTCCCCAACCCTCTCTCACCTTTGAGCCGTTTTCCCCCAACCCTCTCTCTCACCTTGGAATCGTCGGCTGATAGATTGTCGCGCACAGTGTTCCGCACAGAGCCAAAGGACATCGATGTCTGAAAACAAGGTCCTGACCGATCTTGAGATCGCGCAAAAGGCCGTCATCCTGCCCATCGGGGAGATCGCGGAGCGGGCCGGTATCAATGCCGATGCCGTGGAGCCGTATGGGCGGTACAAGGCGAAAATCGACCCCGCCCGGCTGCGGCTCCCCGCGGATAAGACCGCAGGGAAAGTGGTCCTCGTCTCGGCCATGTCCCCCACCCCGGCCGGCGAGGGAAAGTCCACCACCACGGTGGGTCTCGCCGATTCGCTGGCACGGGCGGGCCACAAGGTCATGATCGCGCTGCGCGAACCGTCCTTGGGCCCCATCCTGGGCATGAAGGGCGGGGCGGCGGGCGGCGGCTATTCCCAGGTCCTGCCCATGGACGAGATCAACCTGCATTTCACCGGTGACTTCCACGCGATCACTTCGGCCAACAACGCGCTCATGGCCCTTGTGGACAACCACATTTTTCAGGGGAATGAGCTGAACATCGATCCGCGGCGCATGACGTTCAAGCGCGTCCTGGACATGAACGACCGCTCGCTGCGCGAGGTGATCATCGGCCTCGGCGGACCGGCGCAGGGCGTGCCCCGCCAGGACAGTTTCGACATCACAGCGGCCTCCGAGATCATGGCCGTCTTCTGCCTGGCCACGGACCTGGACGATCTGCGCGACCGCGTGGGCCGCATCACTGTGGGCTACAGCTACGACCGCCGGCCGGTCACGGTGGCGGATCTGGGTGTCCAGGGCGCGCTGACCATGCTGCTCAAGGATGCCCTCAAGCCCAACCTTGTCCAGTCCATCGCCGGCACGCCCGCCGTGGTCCACGGCGGCCCGTTCGCGAACATCGCGCACGGCTGCAACTCCCTCATCGCCACCCGGACAGCGCAGCAGCTGGCCGACATCGTGGTCACGGAAGCCGGCTTCGGCGCGGACCTCGGCGCTGAGAAGTACATGGACATCAAGGCGCGCATCGCAGACGTGGCACCGTCCGCCGTCGTGGTGGTGGCGACGGTCCGGGCGCTCAAGATGCACGGCGGCGTCCCGAAGGACCAGCTCAAGGAGCCGAACGTCGAGGCGCTGGCCGCCGGCGTCGGGAACCTGAAACGGCATGTGCACAACGTCGAGAAGTTCGGTATCGCGCCGGTGGTGGCCATCAACAAGTTCGCCACAGATACGCCCGAAGAGCTGGAGTGGCTGCTCGCCTGGTGCGTCCGGGAAGGCGTACAGGCCGCGGTCGCCGACGTCTGGGGCCGGGGCGGAGGGGGCGACGGCGGCGATGAACTCGCGGCGAAGGTCGCCGCCGCGGTGGCGGCGCCGTCGGACTTCCGGCACCTGTATCCGCTGACCCTGTCTGTGGAGGACAAGATCCGGACGATCGTGCAGGAGATCTACGGGGCCGACGGCGTGGAGTTCTCGGTGCCGGCACTCAAAAGGCTGGCCGACATTGAGAAGAACGGCTGGGGCGGAATGCCCGTGTGCATGGCGAAGACGCAGTATTCGTTCACCGACGACGCCTCGCAACTGGGCGCACCCAAGGGCTTCACCATCCACGTACGCGACCTCATTCCCAAGACCGGCGCCGGCTTCATCGTGGCCCTGACCGGTGCCGTCATGACCATGCCCGGCCTACCCAAGGAGCCCGCCGCGATGCGCATGGACGTCGACGCGCACGGCAACCCGGTCGGCCTCTTCTGACCCACATTGCTCTATCACTTTGAGCTCTTATTCCGGGGGCAAAGCGACCAAAAGAGATAGAGCAACGGGAACTGTGGATAACTTCTGCGGGAGAGATTGGCTTCGGGCGACAATGGTGTGCATGCGACCCTCCGCACCTCTGCCGTTCAGCTTTTCGTCCGTTCCGTTCACTGTCCATGAGGCGCGGGCTGCCAGCCTGAGCAACGGAAGACTTCGTTCCTCCGACCTCACGTCCGCCGGACGGTTGCTGTATCTGCCCACGGGCTGGGACTTTGAAATCCGGGGCCTTGCCAGGGCGCTCTGCGCTGCCACTCCGGGCGCCTGGATCTCGCATCTAACGGCCGCCGTCGTGCTTGGGCTCTGGCTTCCTACCTGGTTCCGCGACTGCCGGGAACTCCATCTGAGCAAGCCCAGGAACCTGCCCCCGGTGCGGCGCGAAGGCGTGGTCGGCCATACCGTCCTGGCCTTTGATGGGGAGATCATGATGCGGGACGGGATGCGGATCTCCACGCCGGCCCGCACTTGGCTTGACCTTGCCAGCCTCGTGCCGCTGGAGGACCTCGTGGCTGTGGGTGACCAGCTGATCCGGCTGCCTCGGCCCGGCCTTGAAGACCGCGCGGAGCCGTGGTCAACGCTTCCGGAGCTGCAAGAAATGCTGAGGAGGCACCCGAAGCTCAAGGGCATCGTGAAAGCAAGGGCAGCGGTCGAGCTCATCCGTCCCGGTGCGGATTCCGCCCCTGAGACTTTCCTGCGCCTCGCCCTGACTGCCGCGGGCCTGCCGGAGCCAGAACTGCAACTGCGGATTGTGAAGGACGACCCGTACTCGCCGGCGGCAGACCTGGGCTACCGCGCCCATCGGATCGCCATCCAGTACGACGGCGGCCATCACCTGACCCGCGAGCAGCAGTCGCGCGACAATCGCCGCGACGAAACGTTCAATGCCGCTGGCTGGAGGTACTTCAAATTCAACGCGGACGATCTGGCTCACGACTTCCGCTGCGCGGTCAATCAGGTCCGGCTTGCACTCAAGTCCCCTTAAACGCCAGTTGCTCTATCAGTTGTGGTCCCCAAACCATACGTTTGGGGACCACAACTGATAGAGCAACGAGGGGGGTGGAGCGGGTTTAGCGCTCGAGGTCGCCGCGGATGAAGGCCTCGACCTTTTCACGGGCGAGGTCGTCGTTGAACTGCTCCGGCGGGGACTTCATGAAGTAGCTCGAGGCCGAGAGCAGCGGGCCGCCGATGCCGCGGTCCAGGCCGATCTTGGCGGCGCGGATGGCGTCGATGATCACGCCGGCGGAGTTGGGTGAGTCCCAGACTTCCAGCTTGTATTCGAGCGATACGGGGGCGTCACCGAAGTTGCGGCCTTCGAGGCGGACGAAGGCCCATTTGCGGTCGTCGAGCCACTGGACGTAGTCGGACGGGCCGATGTGGACGTTGCGCGGTGCAATGTCGGCTTCAACGTTGGAAGTCACGGCCTGGGTCTTGGAGATCTTCTTGGACTCGAGGCGGTCGCGCTCCAGCATGTTCTTGAAGTCCATGTTGCCGCCGACGTTCAGCTGGTACGTGCGGTCCAGGGTGACGCCGCGGTCTTCGAAGAGCTTGGCCATAACGCGGTGCGTGATGGTGGCACCGATCTGGCTCTTGATGTCGTCGCCCACGATCGGCACGCCGGCAGCGGTGAACTTGTCGGCCCATTCCTTGGTGCCGGCGATGAACACGGGGAGGGCGTTGACGAACGCCACGCCGGCGTCGATGGCAGCCTGCGCGTAGAAGTGCGCTGCATCCTCGGAACCAACCGGGAGGTAGCAGACCATAACGTCGGCCTTGGATTCGCGGAGCGCGGCGACGATGTCCACGGGCTCTTCGGCGGACTGTTCGATGGTCTCGAGGTAGTACTTGCCGAGCCCGTCGAGGGTGTGGCCGCGCTGGACGGTCACACCTGTCGGGGGCACTTCGGCGATCTTGATGGTGTTGTTCTCGCTGGCCAGGATGGCGTCGGCGAGGTCCACGCCCACCTTCTTGCCGTCAACATCAAAAGCGGCAACGAACTGGACATCGTTGACGTGGTACTTGCCGAACTCCACGTGCATCAGACCCGGGATCGTGGCCTGGGGATCGGCGTCACGGTAATACTGCACGCCCTGGACGAGCGAGGCGGCGCAGTTACCCACACCAACGATGGCAACACGAATCGGATTTGCAGACACGGAGCTCCTTTGAAGACAACTTCAGCCGCCAGAACGGTCGGTACCGGAAAGTACGACGGCGGCACGCTGGCAGTGCGCCATTCGGCGCCTTTTCATCTTACCCAACCAAGCGGGGGCCGGGATTGTTCCCGGCCCCCGTCAGTTGAAGCGTTACGTTGTTACTTCTGCTTCCATAGGTTGATGTCCGACTCGACGGCGAACTCGTCGATGGCATTGACCTCGTCTGCGGTGAAGTCCAGGTTGTTGATGGCGGACAGGGTGTCTTCCAGTTGCCGGACGCTGGAAGCGCCGACGAGTGCAGATGTCACGGAGGAGCCCTTGCCCTGCTCGCGGAGGATCCAGGCGATCGCCATTTGCGCGAGGGTCTGGCCCCGGCCCTCGGCGATCCGGTGGAGCCCGCGGACGCGGTCCAGGTTCTCGGGAGTGATCATGGCTTCGTCGAGTGACTTGTGCTGCGCTGCCCGGGAATCGGCGGGCACGCCGTTGAGGTAGCGGCCTGTGAGCATTCCCTGGGCCAGCGGCGAGAAGGCGATGCAGCCGGCGCCCACCTGCTCCAGGGCCTCGTACAGGTTGGGGCTGCCGTTCTCGGTCCATCGGTTCAGCATGGAGTAGCTCGGCTGGTGGATCAGCAGCGGCGTACCGAGTTCCTTCAGGATCCGCGCGGCCTCGAGGGTCTGCTCCGGGGTGTAGGACGAGATGCCCGCGTACAGCGCCTTGCCCGAGCGGACGGCCTGGTCCAGCGCGCCCATGGTCTCTTCCATCGGCGTTTCCGGGTCCGGGCGGTGGCTGTAGAAGATGTCCACGTAATCTAGGCCCATGCGCTCCAGGGACTGGTCCAGGCTGGCCAGCAGGTACTTGCGGGAGCCGAAGTTGCCGTACGGGCCCGGCCACATGTCGTAGCCGGCCTTGCTGGAGATGATGAGTTCGTCGCGGTACGGCTTGAAGTCGTCCTTGAAGTGGCGGCCGAAGTTGGTCTCGGCGGCGCCGTAAGGGGGACCGTAGTTGTTCGCGAGGTCGAAGTGGGTGACGCCCAGATCGAAGGCGCGGCGCAGGATGGCGCGCTGCACCTCGAAGGGCTTGTCGTCGCCGAAGTTGTGCCACAGGCCCAGGGAAATGGCCGGCAGTTTCAGTCCGCTGCGTCCGACGCGGCGGTAGGGCATGGATTCATAGCGGTCTTCCGCGGCTGAATAAGTCATACATACCATCCTGCCATCTGTGACGCGCGCAACAGACCGCAAGGCCCCGGGTTACGTCTCCGGAGCCGGCAGGGAATTGACGACGGCGGCAATCGCCTCGTCGTATTGGGGCGCCTGCAGGTAGTCGCTGTGGCTTACGACGAGGAACTGGTACGTGAAGGGATCCATCTCCTGCGCGTAGGGGTCTGTCCCGACGTTCTCGGCACCTCCCGGACCTTTATAGAGAACCGGGAAGCCGAGGTAATCGGTCTTGCGGTACAGATTCACCCATCGATTCGGACCGGCCCCGAGGACGTGGCTGAGGTTCACGTCGAACTGAACGGTCGGTTCGCCGGTCACCATGCGCTCATCGTCCGGGCTTCCGGCCGCGGTGAGCTTTGTCCGGCCCACCGGGGCGGTGGCGAGCACGGCCGGCCCCAGGAGTTCCGGGAAGAACCGGCCAAAATAGGACCTCAGCTGCGTGCCGTAGGTCAGCAGGCCGATCCGGTTGAAAGGCAAATCCGGCCGCGTTGACTTCAGATGGAACAGGGCGCTGACGGCGATCACCGCGCCAAGGCTGTGCGCCGAGATCGCCACCATGCCGGTTTTGGCAGGGGGCGCGCCGTCCGTGCCATCCAGCCACGCCGCAATCCTGGCGGCAAATTCGGGGACCGCCCGCTCGCCGTAGCTGGGGGGACCGAACGGGTGGGCGGTCTTGGGCATAAAGCACATCAGATCCCAGAGCAGTGCCAGTGGCCGGGAGTTCGGTTTGGCCGACATCACGGCAAGCGCAACAATGGTGGCGCCAGCCGCAGCGAGACCCAGGACGCCCATGCTTTCGATCAGCCTGTAAAGCCCTGCCACCGGGCCGGAATTCCACCAGTCCTTGAAGGTGCCCAGAATCAAGGCTGACAGCAACCCCAGGAAAATGAGGACGGCCAGCAGCGACACCACGGCCTCCGCCCGGTGGGCGAGGGACGCGGTCCGCCGGGCGGCCACCAGTTTGCGGCCGGCCGCTTCCTGCTGCGGCAGGGGCGGATCGGCAGAGTAGGCCGAGAGCAGCTCCGAGACGGCGGCTTCCTGCGTGTTCCAGGTCATCGATCGCACGGCCCGCCACGTGCACCATCCCCAGGCGACGGCGCCCGCGACGATCACTCCCAGCAGCAGCCCGCTGAAGAGCGAAAAGACCGACGGCGGCATCAGGACGTCACCGGCCATGGACCCGTACCGCCACATCCCGTCAGCCGTGGCAGCCCGCCGCTCGAGGTTGCGCTGGAGTACGGTGGCGGCAGCCCCCACGATTGCGCAGCTCAGAATGGTTGCCGCTCCCAGGGAAAGGGTGGAGAAGACCGCCGAGCCCTTGCCCCGCCAGCCGAGAGTCCGTTTGTCGTAGCCCTCCCTTCGGAGCCGGCTCATGGTGAGGATCAGCACCAGCATCACGAACATGAGCCCGGCCGGAGCGGTGCCCAGGCCCAGCATTCGCGTTGCGCCCGGGACGCCGCCGACAGGAGCACCTGAGAAAACGGCTGCCAGACCGGCCGCGACGACGCTGATGATGGCTCCGCCGGAAATCCAGCCCATCAATGATGATCCGTCCCGGGACGGCATGTCCGGATTATCCGGGGACTTCCGGACCGTCTCAATCCCCGCAAGCACCACCGCGCCGGCCGCGACCAGCCACGCCAAGACCATCGCCATGCCAGTCAGGCCGATTCGCCCGGGCGCCATACGAAGGGCGCACTCCGTGAAGAATGTGCCCAGGCTTCCGCAGGCAATGCCGTCGATCCGTGTCCAGAGCCCGTCCCAGGCGATGATGGCGCCAACCGCGGCAAGCGCCGCCCACACGTGCAGCCACCCGTTGTAGCGGATCTCCTTACGCGCTTCCCACAGATTCCGGATCATCAGCGTAGGGAGCGCTGCTATTTCCTCGACACTGCTGCCGGCCACTACCTGGGTGCCATTGCCGAGGTCCGGCCGGGGATGGAACCGGGTCCGCGCCAGGTAGGCGATGGCTGCCAGGGCGGCCACCGACACGATGGGTATCAGGGCAAACATGACGACGCGTTGTCCGCGGGTCCAGCCGGCCAGGCCGTCCAGGAAGGCCGGCAGCGCGGAGCAGACGCGGCGTTCCTGGTCCGGGACGTCGGCGGGAAAACACTGGACCGCGATCAGGTCCATCGAAACCACGGCCGCCGTCACCACAAAGTACAGGGTCAGACCCAGCGCGAAGAGCCTGATCCGTCCCGCTCCGTCGTGCCCGCGAGGCTTGTTGTCCGCGTAGTCGATGCGCGGTTCCGCCTGCCTGGTCACTGGATCGGTAACCGCCTGCTGCTGAACGGCGGGCAACGGCCGGCTCCAGTAGGCGGCGTTGGTCAGCCCGAAGGGCATCAGCAGGAACCAGGCCGTCCGGACCGCGGCGTCGGCGACCTTCCCGGCCATTCCTACCCCGGTGAAGCGTGCCAGCCGTCCCCACGAATACGCCTCCACCACCCGGGGGCTGTCACCGTTTGCCGCGGCACCGGCTCCTGCGCTTGCACCAACACCTGCACTTGCACCGGCGTCCACAACGGTGCCTTCGGCTCCGGCGCCCGCCCCGACTTTGGCCCGGTAAAAGCCCGCGAGCTCGTCACCCCAGGAGAGCTCCACGTCGTCGGGCTTGAGTGACCGCTTCCCCGATCGGAGGAGCTCGTGGGGCGGGGTGTTGCGGATGCCATGGATCCGCAATTCAAGCATGGGCGGAACCTTGGATGCGTTGTTCACTGGGTCACCCATGACGGCCTCCATCGCCCGCACACCACCGAGCCGCCCATCACGGCTGGTCAGTACGCGAATAGTACGCCTGGGTCACTCCAGTGTCTACGTTAACTCGAGGTTACTTCTGCCCCAGTAGTCAGAACCGCCCCACTGTGTGCCGAAAGCAGGAACGCATTCCCGTCCAGCGAAGAGTCCTGGTCCGTTGAAAGCAGCACCGCCCCCCGCACACCGTCCAGGCGCACCGGCGAGGCTGAGAAGTTCAGCAGCACCTCCGTGGACCCACGCCGGAAGCGCAGCCAGCCGGCGTCGTCGTCGAACGTCACGTCCGTTTCCGCGAACCCCAGGCCGGCCAGTTCGGGGTAAGCGCGCCGCAGCGCGGTCAACGAGCGGTAGAGCGAGAGGAGGCGCGCATGGTCACCGTCAGCAGCCTCCGCCCAGTTGAGCTTGGAGCGCCGGAACGTTTCGGGATCCTGCGGATCGGGGACGACGGCGGGATCCCACCCCATGCGCTCGAACTCGCGGATCCTGCCCTCCGCCGTCGCCTTTCCCAGCTCCGGCTCGGGGTGCGACGTGAAAAACTGCCAGGGCGTGGAGGCACCGAATTCCTCGCCCATAAACAGCATGGGCGTAAAGGGCGAGGTCAGCGTCAGCACTGCGGCCACGGCCAGCGGGCCGTACGGCAGGGACTGGGACAGTCTGTCCCCGATGGCCCGGTTGCCGATCTGGTCGTGGTTCTGGCTGCACACCACCAGGGCAGCGGGGTGGACCAGCGAGGTGTTGATGGGCCGGCCGTGATGGCGTCCGCGGAAGCTGGAGTAGCTGCCGTCGTGTAGGAAGCCGTCCTTCAGGACCTTGGCCAGCACGCCGAGCGACGCGAAATCGCCGTAATACCCCGCGGTCTCGCCGCTGACATTGACGTGCACCGCATGGTGGAAGTCGTCGCTCCACTGCCCGGCGAGGCCGTAGCCGTTGGCGTCGCGGGGGTAGATAAGCCGCGGATTGTTGAGGTCCGATTCGGCGATCAGGGTCTTGGGAAGCCCCGTCTCCGCGGAGACGGCATCGCCCAGCGCGCCGAGCTCCTCCAGGAGGTGCACGGCCCGCTCGTCGCGCAGCGCGTGGACGGCATCCAGGCGCAGCCCGTCCACGTGGTAGTCGCGCAGCCACAGGGCGGCGTTGTCCAGGATGTATTCACGCACGACGTCGGACCCCGGGCCGTCGAGGTTGACTGCATCGCCCCACGTGTTGGCGTCGCCCTGCTTGAGGTAGGGGCCGAAACGCGCCAGGTAGTTGCCGCTGGGTCCCAGGTGGTTGTAAACCACATCCTGGATAACCCCCAGCCCTGCAGCGTGGGCGGCGTCAACAAAACGCTGGTAGGCCGCAGGACCGCCGTAGCCTTCGTGGACCGCGAACCACTGCACACCGTCGTAGCCCCAGTTGTGGGTGCCGTTGAACCCGTTGACCGGGAGCATCTCCACAAAATCGATGCCGAGGTCCGCGAGGTAGCCGAGCTTGTCCGCCGCGGCGTCCAGGGTTCCGTCGGGGGTGAAGGTTCCCACGTGGAGTTCGTAGATGACCGAGCCGCGCAGTCCCTTCCCCTGCCAGCCGGCGTCCTGCCAGGCGTACGAGCCGGGATCGTACGTGCGGGACAGGGCATGGACGCCGTCCGGGAGGCGGCGGGACCGGGGGTCGGGCAACGGGTTCGTATCGCCGTCGAGCAGGTAGCCGTAATCCACGTCGGCGTCCGCCGGCGCGTCCGGCGCGGACCACCAGCCATCCGCGCCGGGGGCTCCCGCCACCTGCTTCATGGGGTATTGGTGCCCGTTGGCGAGCAGCGAGACGGCTAAGGCGTCCGGGGCCCAGACATCGAACCGGCCGGAACCGTGGTGCGTCAGGCTCATGTGTTGTCTCCGATCACGGGCGCGAGAAGCGCCACAGGGTATTGCTGGAGGATGCTGGCCACCGGAACCGGGCCGGGGCCGTGCGTCCGTCCCGTGAGTTCGTCCCGCATGGCGGTGGAAAGTTCGACGGCGGTATCCCGCCACCCGCCGGCGCGTTCCAGTCCGACGGGAAGCCGGGTCGCAAGAGTCAACGCACCGGGCGCGCCGCCAGTGCCGCTGCTGTCCGCCCCGCGGTCGAAGGCCACCAGGTGGTCCGCCGCAGCGTGGGAAGCAGGAACGGGCCGGTAGCCCTGGAAGAGGTCCGGCCGGTCCCGGCGGAGCCGGAGCGCCCGGCAGGTCACCAGCAGTTTGGTGGCCTCATCTTGGTAGTCCGCCGGAATCGTGCCGGCATCCAGTGCGGCAAGGGCGCTTTCGCGGCGCTTGAAGTCAACTGCCCGCCTATTGTCCGGATCCGCCAGCGAGCGGTCCCAGAATTCGGTGCCCTGATAGACGTCCGGTACCCCCGGCATGGTCAGCTGGAGCAGTTTCAGGGACAGCGAGTTGGTTGCGGCAAAGGAATCCGTCCGGGCGACGAAGTCCTCGATCACGCTGGTGACCCGGGCGTCGTCGAACACTGCATCCACCGCTGCCTTAACCCGTGCTTCGAACTTTTCGTCCGGATCCGTCCAGGTGGTGGAATTGGCTGCCTCCCGGGCCGCCTTCTCCGCATAGGCCTGCAGCCGCTCCCGCGACGCCGGCCACGCACCGATGACCGCCTGCCACAGCAGGTTCTCGAACGGGCCGTCGGGCACCGGGGCGAGCCCGCGAAGCGTGTCCAGGGTTGCGGCCCACTCGTCCGGCAGCTCGGCGATCACGGAAATCCGTGCCCGGGTGTCCTCGCTGCGCTTGGTGTCGTGCGTGGTCAACGTGGTCATGGACAGCGGCAGGGACTCCTGGCGCTCGGCCATCCGCCGGTGGAATTCTTCCGGGGCAAGGGAGAAGTGGGACGGGTCCGCTCCCACTTCGGTCAGTGTCCCCAGCCGGGTGTAGCGGTAGAAGGCCGTGTCTTCCACGCCCTTGGCCATCACCATGCCGGACGTCTGCTGGAACCGCCGGCCCAGTTCAGTCTCGGGCTTCAGCAGCAGGGGCAGCAGCACGTCCAGCACGTCGGCCAGGTCAGGGCGCTGGCGAGCGGCGGCCGCGCAGGCCTCGCGCAGCACGTCCTCACCCGTGGGAAGGTAAGTGCGGTACACGGGGAACGCCGCGATGACCTGCGCCAGGGCATCGGCCGCGACGTCCTCGGACAGACTCGCGGAAGCGGGAACAAGGCGTGCCAGCCGCAGGATCTCGGACCGCAGCATGCCATCCGCCACGGCACGCTTGGTCCCCAGGATCATGGCCGCATAGTCCGCAGGCTCGCCAGAGCGCAGCTGTGCATCCAACGCGTTCAGTGCAGCCTCGCCGGCCGGGTCCACCAGCAGGCGGTCCAGGTCGGCCAGGGCGTCGTAGCCGGTGGTCCCCTCGCAGGCGAATTCCGCCGGCAGCTCCTCGCCCGGCTCCAGGATCTTCTCCACCAGGACGAAGGCTCCGCCGCTGAGGTCCTTGAGCCAGCGAAGATACCCGGCAGGATCCGCCAAGCCGTCCGGGTGGTCCACACGCAGCCCGTCAACCAGGCCGTCGTCGAACCAGCGCTTCACCTCGGCATGGGCCTGGCCGAAGACCCAGGGGTCCTCCACCCGGATGCCCGCCAGGGTGTTGACCGCGAAGAACCGCCGGTAGTTCAGCTCGCTGTCCGCCCGGCGCCAGGAGACGAGCTCGTAGTGCTGCCGGTCATGCACAGCCCGCGGAGAGTCGCCGTCGGAGTATGAACCTGCGGCCAATGGAAAGCGGTGGCCGTAATAGTGGAGCTCGCCATCTGCAACCTCCAGAAGTCCGAGGTCGTCATCGCTGCCCAGGACGGGGATCCGGATCCGGCCTGCACCAAAGTCCCAGTCGACGTCGAACGCTTCCGCGTAAGGCGAGCCACGCCCTTCCTGCAGCAGCGACCACCACCACGGGTTCTGTGCCGGCGAGGCCACGCCCACATGGTTGGGGACGATGTCCACCAGCACGCCCATGCCGTGCTCCCGCGCGGCCCTCGAAAGGGAAAGCAGCCCTTCCGGACCGCCCCGCTCCGGGTCCACCGACGACGGGTCCGTCACGTCATAGCCGTGATCGGAACCGTGTTCCGCCGTCAGAATCGGCGAGAGGTAGACCCAATCAACGCCGAGTGATTTCAGGTAAGGAACGGTCGCGGCAGCATCAAAGAGCGTGAAGCCGCTGCGGATCTGGAGCCGGTAGGTGGACGCCGGAACCTTCACTTTTCCTGGTCTTTCGGCTTGCTGACCTTTTTCGTTTTCTTGGGCTCGGGCACGGTGGGCGTACTGAGGGCCTCAGTTTCGCTGGTGCTGGTCTGCGTCAGGGCAGCCAGCGATGCAGCTACTGAGTGGTCCGGCTCCGATTCCTCCACCATGTGCGCTCTTAGGACCACCAGTGACTTGGCGTCCACAGGAAGGGTCTGGCCAGCTTTCACCGGAGCAGTGTCCGCGTTATGCCCGGCGGTGTCGATGATGATGTCCCACGCCGGTGCGTACTCGTCGTTTGGAAGGGTGAAGTCCACCATGTCGTCGTGCGCGTTGAAGTACAGCACGAAGTTCACGTCGGTAATCCGGCGGCCTCGGGCGTCCTTGCCCTGGATGCCGTCACCGTTGAGGAATACACCGACCGAACGGCCGAAACCGCTGTCCCAGTCCTCCGGCTTCATGGTGTCGCCGTCGAGGTCCAGCCATACGATGTCCGGCAGCCGCTCGCCTTCGCCTCTGCGGACAGGGCGGCCGTCGAAGAACCTGCTCCGGCGGAAGGTGGGGTGCTTGGCGCGGAGGGCGTTGACCGCGGCGGTGAATTCGACGAGGGGCTGGTCGATGTTCTCCCAGTTGATCCAGGTCAGTTCCGAGTCCTGGCAGTAGCCGTTGTTGTTGCCCTGCTGCGTGCGGCCCAGTTCGTCACCGTGCAGCAGCATGGGCACACCCTGGGACAGCAGCAGCGAGGCGATGAAGTTCCGCTGCTGGCGGGCGCGCAGCCCCAGGACGGCGGGATCGTCCGTGGGACCTTCGGCGCCGCAGTTCCAGGAACGGTTGTGGGATTCGCCGTCGTTGTTGTCCTCGCCGTTGGCGTCGTTGTGCTTCTCGTTGTAGGACACCAGGTCAGCCAGCGTGAAGCCGTCATGGGCTGTGACAAAGTTGATTGATGCCACTGGCCGGCGGCCCGAGTGCTCGTACAGGTCAGCGGACCCGGTGATGCGGGAGGCGAATTCGCCTAGTGTGGCCGGTTCGCCGCGCCAGAAGTCGCGGACGGTGTCGCGGTACTGGCCGTTCCACTCCGTCCACTGCGGCGGGAAGTTGCCCACCTGGTAGCCGCCGGGACCCACGTCCCAGGGCTCGGCGATGAGCTTGACCTGGGAAACCACGGGGTCCTGCTGAATGAGTTCGAAGAAGGTGGAGAGTTTGTCCACGTCGTAGAACTCGCGGGCCAGGGTGGACGCTAGGTCGAAGCGGAAGCCGTCGACATGCATTTCGGTGACCCAGTACCGCAGGGAATCCATGAGTAGTTGCAGCGAGTGCGGCTGGCGGACATTGAGCGAGTTGCCCGTGCCCGTGTAGTCCATGTAGTGCTTCTCGTCGCCCTCCATAAGCCGGTAATAGGAGGCGTTGTCGATGCCCTTGAAGGAGAGCGTGGGGCCCAGGTGGTTGCCCTCGGCGGTGTGGTTGTAGACCACGTCCAGAATTACCTCGATGCCCGCCCGGTGCAGGGTGCGGACCATCGCCTTGAAGTCCTGGACCTGCTGGCCGGTGTCGCCGGTGGAACTGTAGGTGTTCTGCGGCGCGAAGAAGCCGATGGTGTTGTAGCCCCAATAGTTGCTCAGGCCCTGGTCCCGGAGGGTTCCCTCGTTGACGAACTGGTGCACCGGCATCAGTTCGATGGCAGTGATGCCCAGCTTCTGCAGGTGCGAGATAACCGACGGGTGCGCAACGCCGGCATAGGTGCCCCGCTGCTCCTCGGGGATCTCGGGGTGGAGCTGGGTCAGACCCTTGACGTGGGCCTCGTAAATGACCGACTTGTGGTACGGAATGCGCAGGTTATGGTCGCCGTCCCAGTCGAAGAACGGGTTAATCACCACGCCCATCATCATGTGCGGTGCGGAGTCCTCGTTGTTGACGGAGTCCGGGTCGCCCAGGTTGTAGGAGAAGAGGGCCGGTTCCCAGTCCATCTGCCCGTGTACGGCTTTGGCGTAGGGGTCCAGGAGCAATTTGTTGGCGTTGAAGCGGTTGCCGGAGTCAGGGTCGTAGGGCCCGTGGACGCGGTAGCCGTATTTCTGGCCGGGCTGGACCTGCGGGATGTAGCCGTGCCACACGTAGCCGTCCACTTCATCGAGCGTGAACCGCGTTTCGACACCGTCGTCGTCGAAGAGGCACAGCTCGATTTTTTCGGCGTGTTCGCTGAACAAGGCGAAGTTCGTGCCGGTCCCGTCAAAAGTGGCGCCAAGCGGATATGCCGATCCAGGCCAGATTTCCATGCGTGCTCCTCATCGTTGTTCGACAGTGGGTACGTGGACACAAAAACCGCCCCTGCCGGTACAAAACCTATGCCTACGGTAGCGGGTGGGTGTGACTATTACGTTTCCGGTCCGCCTGTTTACTAAGCAGGCTGACTTTATACCAAGCGTCTGGTACGGCGTCCGCAATCCGGCCCGCAGTCAGCGGTCCGCCGCCGGAGGCGGCCGCTCCCGCGAGGCCGTGGAGGCTGGCCCCGAGGGCGGCAATAGCTGCCCAGCGCTCGTCGGGATCGATGCCCGCATCACGGAAGCGCCCGACGTCGGGCCCCAGTTGGGCGAGCAGCGCACCGATGATCCCGGCCAGGACGTCGCCGCTTCCGGCGGTGGCGAGCCACGCCGTGCCGTCCGCCTGGCTGTAGAAATCCTGGAAGGGCGACGCGACCAGGGTGGTGGCACCCTTCAGCAGCACGGTGGCCTCGGTCAGCACGGCGGCATGCCGGGCCGCGTCAAGGGTGGAGGACTCGACGGCGGTACGGTCCGGGGCAGGATCAAAGTCCGGGCTTTCCGGGGACGAGGCGAGCCGTTGGAGGAGGGCCGCCAGCTCGCCGGCGTGCGGCGTGAGAATCACCTGCGGCGCCAGGACTGCAGGCAGGGCAGGCAGCGCCCCGGCGTCGGCGATCACGGGCAGGCCGGATTCCACGGCGTCACGGGCGTGCCGGAGCTGTTCAGTATCGCCCGGCCCCATGCCCGAACCCACCAGCCACGCCTGGACGTGCGTCTCACCGACAGAGCCCGTGCTGCACACAACCTCCGGGCACGACTGCCGCACCAGGTCGGCCACCTCGGGCGGGCCCAGGTAGCGGACCATCCCCGCGCCGGCAGCCAGCGCACCCCGGCAGGCCAGCACGGCGGCGCCCGGATAGTCGGCGGATCCGGCCACGACGCCCAGCACGCCGCGGGAATACTTATGTGAGCGCCTCCCGGGCTGGGGCAGGAGCCGGGCCAGGTCCACCGGCTCAAACCTGCGCAGCGCCGGCCAGGGCAGTTCGTCTTCGATGCCGATAGCCACCATGTGGATGCGGCCGGCGTGATCGGCGCCCGGGTCCGCCAGCAGCCCCACCTTGGCTGCGCCGAAAGTTACGGTCACATCCGCGGACAGCACCGGCGCATGGGCTTCCCCGGTGTCGGCATCAACGCCGCTGGGGATATCGCAGGCAACCACAATCCCCGGATCCCCGACCGACAGCCGCAGATCCGAAAGGCCGCTCACCAGGCCGGCTGCAGCTCCGCGAAGGCCGCCGCGGGCGCCCGTCCCCAGGATTGCGTCAATCACGACGTCGGCACCCGCCACGTGTGCGGCCAGCTGGCTGGCGTTGGATTCGGTGAGGAGGTGTATGCGCCCCCCGGCGCGCTCAAAGGCAGCCACCGCCTCGGCATGGGCCGTTCCGGCGGTGAGCACCGCCGTCGTACGCATCCCCCTGGCGGCCAGGAACGAGGCGGCGAAGAGGCCGTCTCCCCCGTTGTTGCCCTTGCCTGCGAGGACGGCCACGCTGGCGCCGTAAAGCCGCCGGCTGCGTGCCTGAAGCTCCTGGACCACGGCGTTGGCGAGCCCGTGGGAGGCCCGCTGCATCAGTACATCGCCCATCCCGGCAGCCAGGAACGGCTGTTCTGCCGCCCTGATCTGGGTTCCGGTATAGGCGCTGATCATAGTGTCAGGTCCGTCGTTGGGCGGAGCAGTAAGTGACTCAGCCTTCGGCCAGGACCGTGGCGGTGGCGATGCCGCCGTCGTGGCTCATGGAGACGTGCCAGCGTTTGACGCCCTTGGACTCGGCCACGGCCAGCACAGTTCCTTTGACCTGGATGGTGGGGCCGTGCTGGTCCAGGCCGATCCAGCAGTCCTGCCAGTTCATGCCTGCCGGCGCGCCGAGGACCTTGGCCACGGCTTCCTTGGCGGCGAACCGCGCGGCCAGGGAGCGGGTGTTCAGCTCGCGTTCCGCGGGCACGAACAGCCGGTCCCGGAGCCCCGGGGTCCGCTCAAGCTGGCGGCCGAACCGCTCGATGTCTACAACGTCTACGCCAATGCCAACGATCATGGCGCTATTCTACGGGGACGCTCACCGCCTGCCGTGCACACAGGGCCCCGCCATTACGTTTTCGTAATCACGCTGGTATGATTACGAAAACGTAATCACCACGAACCTACTACGAGTAACTCATCAAGGAGGCCGCGTGCACGGCGTCATGAAGTCAGTGGCCGACCTGGGCCTGATGGTCTACGGCGTCCGCCAGCGCAGCGGGCTCTCCCAGCGCGAGCTGGCCAGCCGGCTCGGAGTCAGCCAGCGGTACCTCTCCGAACTGGAGACAGGTAAGCCCAAGGTGCTCAACGACCAGTTCTTCGCCGTTATGGAAAAACTCGGAATCGAACTGACGTTCCGGGAAGGCGCCGACCGTGGCTGAAGTGCAGGATGTCCACCTTTACGGCACCGTCATCGGCCATATGGTCCGCAACGGCGCGACAACAGTGACGTTCGAATCCTCCGACGACGGGATGGCCCGGTTCGGGATCGGCTCACGGATCCTGTCCGCCAATCTGCCTCTCGGGCCCCGCCCTTCGACGCCGGAGGCGGCCACCGCATTCTTTGGTGGACTACTGCCGGAAGGCTCCGGCAGGTCGAACCTCGCCAAACAGGCGCAGGCCAGCCGCGATGATGCCTTCGCCCTGGTGTCGTATGCCGGCCGCGATGTCGCCGGCGCGATCCGCGTCGGTGGGGATCCCGGGGAACCGGCCGAATCCTATGAGGCACTGACCGATGAGCAGGTTGCGGAACGGTTAACACTTATCAACGACTACGCGCTTGGCGCCGTGGGCGGCGGCGGCTCCCTGGCCGGATACCAGCCCAAGACCACGCTTGCCCTGCTGGACGGGGTGTGGCACGCGGGGGTCGACGGCGCCGCCTCCACCCACATCCTCAAGCCGGTGGCGGGCGGAAACGAAGGCGCCCTGCACGCCGAGGCGTTCTGCCTGGAGCTTTCGCAGCGGATCGGGCTGACCACGTTCGGCAGTGACGTTCGCTCCTTCGCCGGCCGGACCGTCCTCGTTCTGGAACGCTACGATCGCCGCGTCGCTGGCCGGAGCGTGGAGCGTATCCACCAAGAGGACGGCGCACAGGCTCTCGGTCTGCCTTGGGACACGGACAGCAAGTTCGAAGGCGTCACTGCCGCCGCAAACCTGAGGAACCTTGCCGGATTGCTGCGACGGCGCCGGGACATCCTCGGGGCCGGGCCCGACGACCGCGAGACGCTGCTCGCGCACACGGCCTTCAACACCGCCATCGGCAACACCGACGCCCACGCCAAGAACTTTTCCACCCTCCGACGCCCCGACGGTGCCGTCAGGCTGGCGCCGCTCTACGACGTGTCAACGCACGCCCTGGCGCCCAACGGCCAGCTGAAGATGTCCCTCCGGATCAACTCCCGCGCCTATCAGCCGTCGTTGACAGTAGAAGACCTGGTCACCGAGGGCGTCTCCTGGGGACTCCATGAACGGCATGCATGGCGCGCAGTCACCGGAACGCTCGAAGAGCTCGCGCAGGCCCTCGAAAAGGCCGACGCATCCGCCGTCGGGGAAAAAGTGGCACGGTACATCGGCCACGGGACGAGGAATCTCCTGGACGGCAAGGCCGTCGGGATCGGTAGCGCGCACCCGTCCCTAGCCGCACTGGGTCCAGTTCCGGGCGCGCCCCCGCGCAGCTGAAACTCGAGCCTGCGCACCAAGAACAAAAGCCCCGAGCCTAAGGCTCGGGGCTTCCGTTTCGCAGGGCACCAACCGACTCTTGGCCGGTGAGTCTGCGGTTACTCTACGGTGACGCTCTTGGCAAGGTTGCGCGGCTGGTCCACGTCGTAGCCCTTGGCCGAAGCGAGGGCCAGGGCGAAGATCTGCAGCGGGACGGTGCTGAGCAGCGGGGCCAGCAGGGTGGGGGTTTCCGGGATGTAGAAGACGTGCTCGGCGTACGCCTTGACTGCTTCGTCGCCCTCTTCGGCGATCACAATGGTCTTGGCGCCGCGCGCCCGGACTTCCTGGATGTTGGAGACCACCTTGGCGTGCAGCGAGTCGCGGCCGCGCGGGGACGGGACCACCACAAAAACGGGCTGGCCCTCCTCGATCAGCGCGATCGGACCATGCTTAAGTTCACCGGCGGCGAAGCCCTCGGCGTGGATGTAGGCGAGCTCCTTGAGCTTCAGCGCACCTTCCATGGCAACCGGGAAGCCGACGTGGCGGCCCAGGAACAGCACAGACTTCGCATCCGCCATGGACACGCCGAGTTCCTTGATCTGCGCCTCGTTGTCCAGGATCCGCTGGATCTTGGCCGGGATCTTGTTCAGGTCCGCCAGGATGTCCTTGATCTCGCCCTGGAACTTGTTCCCGCGCAGCTGCGCCAGGTACAGGCCCAGCAGGTACGCGGCCGTGATCTGGGCCAGGAACGCCTTCGTGGAAGCCACGGCGATTTCCGGGCCGGCGTGCGTGTACAGCACGGCGTCGGATTCGCGCGGGATGGTGGAGCCGTTGGTGTTACAGATCGAGACCGTCTTGGCGCCCTGTTCCTTGGCGTAACGGACAGCCATCAGGGTATCCATGGTCTCCCCGGACTGGGAGATGGAGACGATCAGGGTGTTCTCGTCCACGATCGGGTCCCGGTAGCGGAACTCGTGGGAGAGCTCCACCTCGGTGGCGATCCGGCACCAGTGCTCGATGGCGTACTTGGCCACCTGCCCGGCATACGCCGACGTCCCGCAGGCCAGCACAATGATCTTGTCGACATTCTTGAGCAGCTGCGGGTCGATGCGGAGCTCATCCAGGGTCAGCCTGCCGTTGACGTCCGAGCGGCCCAGCAGGGTCTGCAGCACGGCGTCGGGCTGGTCGTGGATTTCCTTCTCCATGAAGGACGGGAACCCGCCCTTTTCCGCCGATTCCGGGTCCCAGTCAACGTGGTATTCCTTGCCCTCGGCCGGGGCGCCATAGAAGTCGGTGATCTCCACCGTGTCAGCGGTGATGGTGACAATCTGGTCCTGGCCCAGCTCCACCGCACGTCGGGTGTAATCGATGAACCCGGAAACATCAGAGCCCAGGAAGTTCTCGCCCTCGCCCAAGCCAACCACCAACGGTGAGTTACGGCGGGCGGCAACCACGACATCGGGCTGGTCCGCGTGGACCGCCAGCAGCGTGAAAGCACCCTCAAGGCGCTGGCAGGCGTACTGCATCGCCAGCGTCAGACCGCCGTCGGACGCCACACCACCGAGCTTGTTGCGGAAAATATCGCCCAGCAGCACCGCGGCGACCTCGGTGTCCGTCTCGGACTCGAACGCGTAGCCCTTGGCCACCAGCTCACGTTTGAGCTCGGCGAAGTTCTCGATGATGCCATTGTGAATCAGGGCCAGCTTGCCGCCGTCGGACAGGTGCGGGTGCGCGTTCCGGTCCGTGGGGCCGCCGTGCGTGGCCCAGCGGGTATGCCCGATACCGGTGAACGTCTCCGGCAGCGGGTGAGCTTCCAGCTCGGCAAGGAGGTTGCTCAGCTTGCCGGACTTCTTCCGGGACTCGATGGCACCTTGCGAGACCACCGCCACCCCCGCCGAGTCATAACCCCGGTACTCCAGACGGCGCAAACCCTCAAGGACTACATCCAACGCACTGTGACCGGCATTCACACGGCCAGCAGAATGGCCCACATATCCAACGATTCCACACATGGGCTCCAGCTTATCGGCAGCCGGGTTGAGATCTAAACCGGATGACGAGGCTCACCTCCATGCCTGCTGATGTAATCCGCCATCCCGGGAACGGTAAAGGCGAGGTAGCCGCGGCGTGGGGCGTAGACACAATTATTGCGAAATCACGATAATGATGGATTATTTGGCATAGGACCGCACCGTCCGCGCGTGCACAAATACCTGAGGCCAGCACAACACTTTTGCGAGCATCCTGACTGTAAGTCGTTACAACCTGGTGCTCCATTTCGCTCTCAGCCGCGCGAGGGGCAGAATCTCTATGGTGACTTTGCAACGCAATGAAGCGAACGGTGAGGGTGTCTCCCCGTTCGTTGAGCTGGACCGCCAGACCTGGTCCCGGCTCGCCGCCCAGATGGAGCAGCCCCTTAACGAAGAGGACATTGTCCGTCTGCGTGGCCTCGGCGATCCCCTGGACATGAAGGAGATCCGCGAGGTCTACCTGCCCCTGTCGCGGCTCCTGCACCTTTATGTGGAGGCCGCGGGCCAGCTTCACGCCGCCACCACCACCTTCCTGGGTGAGCAGACCCAGCGCACTCCGTTTGTCATTGGCGTGGCCGGCTCGGTGGCCGTGGGCAAGTCCACCATCGCCCGCGTGCTCCGGGAGATGCTGCGGCGCTGGCCCGGCACCCCCAACGTTGAGCTGATCACCACGGACGGCTTCCTCTATCCGCTGGCCGAGCTCAAGCGGCGCCAGCTGCTGGAGCGCAAGGGCTTTCCCGAGTCCTACGACCGCCGCGCGCTGCTGCGCTTTGTGAGCGAGATCAAGGGCGGCGCGGAGGAGGTCCGGGCACCCTGGTACTCCCACGTCACCTATGACATCGTGCCGGACAAGGAAGTGGTGGTCCGCCGCCCGGACGTGCTGATTGTGGAGGGCCTGAACGTGCTGGCCCCGGCCCGTCCGCGCCACGACGGCAAGCAGGGGCTGGCGCTGAGCGACTTCTTCGACTTTTCCATCTATGTGGACGCCAAGACCTCCTACATCGAGGAGTGGTACGTGGAACGGTTCCGCAGGCTCCAGAGCACCGCGTTCGCGCAGCCGGAGTCCTACTTCCACCGCTACGCAACGCTCTCCCCCACCGAGGCCGAGAGCACGGCCCGGGACATCTGGAAGCGCATCAACGAGCCCAACCTGGAGGAAAACGTCCTCCCCACCCGTGGCCGCGCCCAGCTGGTGCTGACCAAGGACGCGGACCACACCATCCGCCGCATGCTTTTGCGGAAGGTTTAGCACACGTGTGCCACGACTGCGCGGCAGGCGGCCCCGCGGGGGCCAGCCGCCGCTCCTTCGCCCGCTTCCTCGCCGCCGGAGCCGGGCTGACGGTCCTGGCAGCGTGCACGCCGGAGGCACCCGCCGCGGTGACGCCGTCGTCCTCCTCCCCTGCACCTGGAGTGACTTCCACATCCCCGTCCGCCGTCGCGGTCCCTTCAGAGGAAGGCACGACGGCGGCAGCTGAGCCGCCGCCGCAGGCTCCCGTACCGCCGTCGGCAGCGCTGCCCCACCAGTTCTCGCTGACGGATCCGGCGAGCCCGTGGCTGGTGGTCAACAAACGCCGTCCGCTGGCGCCGGCGGACTACGTTCCGGCGGATCTGGTCCAGCCCAACGTCACGCTGGCCGTTTCGGGCGAGGCGGCCCTGCTGAACAGCACGACGGCGGCTGCCGCGGAAGCGATGTTCGCCGCGGCCGCGCTGGACGGCGTTGTCATGACGCTGGCGAGCGGTTACCGCTCCTACGGCACACAGGTTGCCACGTACAACGGCTATGTGGCGGCCCGCGGCCAGGCCGATGCCGACACCGCAAGCGCCCGCCCCGGCTACTCGGAACACCAGACCGGCTGGTCGTTCGACATCGGCGACGGCGGCGGCGCATGCGGCTTCCAGCCGTGCTTCGCCGACCAGCCCGCGGCGGTGTGGGCGAAGGCGAACGGCCACCGCTTCGGATTTGTGGTGCGGTATCCGTGGATGCTCCACCCGATCACCGGCTACTACTACGAGCCGTGGCACCTGCGGTACATCGGCGTGGAAGCTGCCACCGACATGGCGACCAGGGGCATCAGCACCGTGGAGGAGTACTTCGGGTTGGACGCCGCTCCCGGTTACCCCTGAACACCGTGCTGATGTGTTGCACGGGCGTCATCCCCTATTAACGGCGATGCGCTAGCTTGGTACTCATGCTGACAGGATTCAAGAATTTCATTATGAAGGGCAATGTCGTTGACCTTGCCGTAGCCGTTGTGATGGGTGCCGCATTCAGCTCCGTCGTGACCTCTATCGTCCAGGGCCTGCTGACGCCCCTGATCGGACGTCTGTTCAGTGCCAAGGGCGTTGAAGAGATGCAGTGGGAGGGATTCATGTATGGGTCCGTCATCTCCTCCATCATTTCTTTCGTGCTGGTGGCCGCCTCCATCTACTTCGTGGTGGTCCTTCCCATGAACCACATGATCGAGCTCCGTAACCGCAAGTTGGGAATCAACAAGGACGTCAAGGAAGAGGCTGCGGAAGACCCGCAGATCGCCCTGCTGACCGAAATCCGGGATGCGCTGAAGGTCAGCGACCGCTGACAAAGGAGAATGGCCAGTCTCCCTGCGGAGGCCGGCCATTCTTTTTGGTGCTTTCCGGGTCAGTCCGCCACGAGCTCGAGGGCAAGTTCGGTCCTGACCACCTGGGCAAGGCGCTCGGCGACGGACTGGGCCGTGGCTTCGTCGCCGGCCTCCACCATGACCCGGACAACGGGCTCGGTGCCTGAGGGGCGGAGCAGGACACGTCCGTTATCGCCCAGCTCGGCTTCGGCCAGGACCACGGCCTGCGCCAGCGCGTCGGAACTACCCACGCGGGTGCGGTCAACGCCCTTGACGTTGATGAGTACCTGCGGGAGCTTGGTCATCACAGTGGCGAGCTGCTTGAGCGTCCGGCCCGTCAGGGCGACCTGCGCGGCCAGCTGGAGCCCGGTGAGGACGCCGTCGCCTGTGGTGGCGTAGTCGGCGAAGATCACGTGGCCGGACTGCTCGCCGCCGAGGTTGTATCCGCCGTCGCGCATCTCCTCAAGGACGTAGCGGTCCCCGACACCTGTTTCGCGGATACTGATGCCGGCCTCGCGGAGAGCGATCTTGAGACCGAGGTTGCTCATGACGGTAGCCACCAGGACGTCGTCGATGAGCTTGCCTGAGGCTTTGAGGGCGACGGCCAGGATCGCCATGATCTGGTCACCGTCCACCACTGTGCCTTCGTGGTCCACGGCGAGGCAGCGGTCGGCGTCGCCGTCATGGGCGATGCCGAGGTCGGCTCCGTGTTTCAGCACGGCTGCTTTGAGCGGACCGAGATGGGTGGAGCCCACGCCGTCGTTGATGTTGTGGCCGTCCGGCTCCGCGCCAATGACGATGACGTCGGCGCCGGCGTCCTTGAAGACCTGGGGTGAGCAGCCGCTGGCGGCCCCGTGCGCGCAGTCCAGCACAACCTTCAGGCCGTCGAGTCGGTGCGGGAGCGTCTGCAGGAGGTGGACGATGTAGCGGTCCTCAGCATCGGAGAAGCGCTGGATCCGTCCAACATCGCTGCCGACGGGCCGCTGCGGCTCCTTACCCATCTGCTCCTCGATGGCGTTCTCCACGTCATCAGGAAGCTTCTGGCCACCGCGGGCGAAGAACTTGATCCCGTTATCAGGGGCAGGATTGTGGGAGGCCGAGATCATGACGCCGAAGTCGGCGTCGAGGTCTGCCACGAGGTAGGCCGCGGCCGGCGTCGGGAGGACACCGGCGTCATAGACGTCAATACCGGAGCTGGAGAGCCCTGCCTCAACGGCGGCGGCAATGAATTCCCCGCTGGCGCGGGGGTCACGTGCCACCACGGCGCGCGGCCGGGTGCCGCTGGTACTGCGGTCATGACCAAGCACGACGGCGGCCGCCTGGGCCAGGTTCATCGCCAGCTCGGCAGTCAACAGGCCGTTAGCCAGGCCCCGGACACCATCTGTTCCAAATAATCTAGACATCGGGTCAAGTCTAGAGGATGACGCGAAACGCACCGCTTTGCCGGGGGTCGCCCTCAAAATTTCTCAGGCATCCGTCTGCCCGTGATCCCTCGGGGTTCCGCACTATGCAGGTTATGCTCACAGCAGCAATCTGGACCGACGGCAGGGGACGTAGGCGTGCCAGCACCTCGCACTCAACTGAATAGCCTCACGGGCCTTCGTTTCTTCGCAGCAATGGCTGTTGTTTTATACCACGTCCATCTCTATTTCCCCGCGGTATCCGACAGCCTT
The DNA here is from genome assembly GCF_002929755.1 of Arthrobacter sp. 4R501. NCBI lineage: Bacteria > Bacillati > Actinomycetota > Actinomycetes > Micrococcales > Micrococcaceae > Arthrobacter > Arthrobacter sp. 4R501. The sequence goes on from NZ_PJIW01000013.1 coordinate 88,884, forward strand.
GCCATATTTGGTTACGGCTACACGGGTGTCAGCTTCTTCTTCATCCTGTCCGGATTCGTCCTGGCTTGGTCGCACCGTCCGAACTTCCGGCCCGGGCGGTTCTATTGGAATCGGGTCGCCCGGATCTGGCCCCTTCATTTGTTGACCATGCTCGTTGCTATCTGGATTCCCGCGTTGAGTGTCGCATCCAACCCCGGTGGGTCGCCGCGCCGTTTGTCTTCACGCTCACCCAGACCTGGATCCCGGGGAGTCCTTTCCTAACGTCGTTCAACGGAGTTTCGTGGTCGTTATCATGCGAGGCTTTCTTTCTACTTACTCTTTCCGTCCCTTTTCAGAAAATTGGGGAGCCTAGAGGGAGTCGCCCGGATATCGGGACTTGTTTTTGCCGGTGTGGTCACAGCGGGCATCTGCCTGTCCACCGTCGCTTCAAGTCCGACAGCCGATTACCTATTGGGAACCATGCCGCTGTACCGATTAGGAGAATTCGTACTTCGGTCTCGGGTTACTCGCAAGAAAGCGTCCGCTGGAGTCCTCCAAGACCAGCCGCCCTCCGGAGAATAGGCAGTCCGGCGATTCCCTGAGACCAACCGGCGCAATACCAGCCCTGGCTGGCGCCACTTACACGCCGTTGGCCGGGGGTGTTTCTGGTGGCTGAGGCTCTTCCGGCTCAAGAGGGAGACCTGCCTGGATACGCCTACGGTCTTGCCTCCCAGATTCCAGCAGTCTGAACAATCGTCTTCCTCCGCCTCCGATGATGAAGACAGCTGCCGTGATCATGAGCAAAACCACTAGGCCAATGGCCCCATAGGTTCCGGGATCGTCTGCGTTGGGCCTGAAGATCACAAGGACAAGGATCGATAGGAGCATGAGGATATTGCCGAAGTGAAACGGCCCGAACATAGCGAAGAATGCATCCCACGTGGCACGGCTTGACCGGCGTCTCATATAGCCTCCCTCCTGTTCCTGAGCCTCCTTGCGCACCTGGCAACGTAGAACTACGGATGTTCCTTGGCGAGCCATTCCCCGAAGTTCTTTGACACCACCGAGACCTCCTGCTCCCCTGCGAAATCATCGCGTCCACAGCGTGAGTCTACATTTCACCGACACGGCCTGGATGGAAGTGCCCGCCCGGGAACACATCAACGTCTGTTCGAAAAACAACCGGGCCGTTCCCGAAGTCCCATACATTGAACCCCAAACTCGTTTTCATCAGCTCGCAGCTGGTCCCGGGGAATCCCGTTTGAGGAACTGTAAACGGGAAACTCCCTCGCTTTCGCTGGCATCGAACCTACAAGTCCATGACCTTGGACTCACGACGGCGCTCTCCCTAGATTCAGGCAGGTCACTTACACAAGATCCAATCCACGGGGTAGTCGAGATGCTCGAGATGAGCTACCTGTCGAGCATCTCGAGTCCGTCACGATTTTCGATCTGTTCCTCAGAGACGGAGGCCGGTCTGAGAACGTCGTGGACACTTTCCACATCTGATGCGGCACGCCATCAGGGCGCGGACGGAGACGGACTAAAGATATTGGTCGAGTCGGGCCACAGCGGCACAGCGGCACAGCGGCACAGCGGCACAGCGGCACAGCGGCACAGCGGCACAGCGGCACAGCGGCACAGGCAAGTTTTGGTATCGCTCCGACGGTTGGCCGTGACTTTGATCCATTTAATTCGCATGGATGAATAAGACCTGTATTGGCGAAACTCCCGGCTGCCCTACGTGTTCGCACTCCGTCACTACCTGCCCTCCGGCCAGAGCGTTCACGTCGACTACTTGGAATAGCTGGGCAGTACCTGTCTTTGCCGAAAAGCCTCGCCCCCGGCCTTTCGGCACGCCTACGATTCCATGCATGACACCTAGCTATGGGGGCTTGGCGCTCGAAATTGTAGTACCGGTTTTCAACGAGGAAGCGGTACTCGAAAACAGCATCTCAAGGCTCGCCGAATATCTGACGCACGAAATGCCTTCGACGTGGAAAATAACCATCGCCGACAACGCAAGCACCGATCGGACTCCCGTGATTGCGGCTCGACTCAGCGAGCAATTGCCGAATGTCGAATATCGCCGTCTGGAAGTTAAGGGACGCGGGTTTGCGCTCCGGGATGCATGGGGCGCCTCCGAGGCAAGAGTCCTGGCCTACCTTGACGTAGACCTCTCCACCGACTTGGCCGCGCTCCCGCCGTTGGTCTCCCCCCTTTTGTCAGGGCATTCCGATATTTCCATCGGCACGCGTCTTGGCCAGAGTTCACGGGTGAGCCGAGGACCGAAGCGGGAATTCATTTCTCGTTCCTACAATTTCCTGCTTCGGCGGACAATGCAGGTACGTTTTTCCGATGCCCAATGTGGATTCAAAGCAATACGGGCAGATGTCGCTCAGCTTTTGCTTCCGCATGTGGAAGACAACGGATGGTTCTTCGACACTGAATTGCTGATCATCGCCGAACGTTCCGGGCTGCGTATTCACGAGATCCCTGTTGATTGGGTGGATGATCCCGACAGCCGCGTTGACATCAAGCAGACCGCGTACGATGACCTCCGCGGGATGGTCCGCGTAGCCAGTTCGCTGGTCAAGGGGTCAATTCCTGTCCAGGCGATTTATGCTGAGCTCGGCCGGCGGCCAATCGTGCCGCCTGGCCGTCCCAGCTTCTTCGGCCAGGTGGTCCGGTTTGGCCTCGTGGGCGTTGTGTCAACGCTCGCATTCGCTCTGCTCTATCTTGTGCTAGTAGGTCCCTTCGGCGCCCAACAAGCCAACTTCCTGGCCCTGCTCATGACCGCTATAGGCAACACTGCGGCCAACCGACGGTTCACGTTTGGCATCAGCGGACCGACAAAACTGTTTACACAGCAGTTCCAGGGGTTGATCGTGTTCTTGTTGGCTTGGGGAATCACGTCGTCGTCGCTCCTAGTACTTCATTCGGTCAGCCTGGACGCTTCGCCTAGCTCGGAGCTGCTCACCCTGACGGCGGCCAACGTTTTTGCAACTCTGATGCGGTTCGTGCTTCTCCGTATCTGGGTCTTCAGGGTCCGTCGCGGTGACCAACGCTCCGCGGTACTCACGCTGCGACCAATCAGCGACTCAGCGCTGTGAGGAGTCCCGCCATTCAGGCCTCTACTGGGACGACAGCTCAGAAAAAGACACGCCTCTCCCGCCAACAATCCTCTGTTTGGCGCCGGCTGCTGCTATCCCCCAGGCCGTTCCTGTGGTGGGAGCGGCCTGCGGTCCTCGGCCTACTCCTAGCGACCGCGGTCCTGTATACGTGGGGATTGGACATCAACGGCTGGGGGAATTCTTACTATTCGGCAGCCGCAATGGCCGGCGCCCAAGATTGGACTGCTTTCTTTTACGGGTCCTCTGATCCCGGAAACGCCATCACGGTGGATAAGCCGCCTCTAAGTCTCTGGGTCATGTCCATTTCGGTCCGGCTCTTCGGCCTCAACAGCTGGAGTTTGTTGGTCCCTCAAGCGTTCATGGGCATACTGACCGTGTTGATTTTCTACAAGACTGTCCGTAACCGATTCGGCGCCCCGACCGGGCTGCTCGCCGCCACGTTTATGGCGGTGACCCCGGTCAGCACTGTCATGTTTCGTTACAACAATCCGGATGCCCTACTGATCCTGCTCATGGTGGCCATTGCATTCTCCGCGCTTCGAGCCATTGACCACCATCAGCCGAAGTGGCTGGTTCTCGCCGGGGCCTTGGTCGGTGCGGGATTCCTGACCAAGCAACTTCAGATCGGCCTGATCCTACCGGCGCTGGTCCTGACCTACCTCGTTTTTGCCCCCTCGGCCTGGCCTAAACGGCTTCTTCACTTGACGGCGGCTGGCATCGCGGCGGTTGTCGTCAGCGGCTCGTGGCTCCTTGCTGTCCAATTGGTGAACCCGTCCGAACGTCCCTTCATCGGGGGGTCACGAAATAACAGCACAATTGAACTGGCGTTGGGTTACAACGGCTTGGGTCGACTAACGGGAGAAGACGCTTCTCGGACTCTTTCGGGTCCGACCGCCACGTTAGCCCAAAACCCTGACCCTGGCTTCCTCCGCTTCCTACAACCCCAATTCTCCGGACAGATGGGTTGGTTCATTCCGTTTGCTGTGGTGGGCATCGCCCTCACGCTGTGGTATCTAAGGAGACGCCCCCGTTTGGCGGCCAAGAACGCACTCCTCCTCTTCACGTCAGTTTGGTTTGTGTCTGCCACCACGGTTGTTGCCCACATGTCAGGCATTCTGCATCCGTACTATTCCTTGACCTCGGTGCCGCCAATGTGTTGTTTGGCGTCGATCGGCCTCGTGTATCTCGTGCGGCGCAGGGGGCGCATATCGATTCGGGCCGCCTTGTCTGGGACGCTGGCTGTGTCCCTGGTTGTCGCCTTTGTAACAACTGTCCGCTCCACATCAGAATTTCCTTTTCTCCCGTTCGTGATTGCAGGAGTTGGAGGGATCACGCTCGCTGCTCAGTTACTGCCTCCCCCTTCTCTCCTCGTGTCCCGGGCCGCCTCTTGGTCGTTGGTGGGAACCCTCCTTCTGGGGCCAACGCTGTGGTCGATCACCACTGCGGCAACGCCGCATGTAGGGGCCGGTGTAATCGCTGGCCCAAGCATTCTTGGCGTCCGGACCGACCACCCCGATAGGTACCAGCTATCCCCAGACCTCCCAGCGAGCGTAGCCGTGGTCATGTTTGGCGACAGTCCGTCGCCCAGCGTTGTGGAGCGAGTCAAGGAGGCTCACGAACCCGTCACCTGGGTCGCTGCGACAGTGGGGGCAGAAACCGCGGCCAACCTCCAACTAGCCAGCGGACGCGCTGTACTCCCTATCGGAGGCTTCGACGGCACCGATCCATACCCCACTCTGGATGACTTTCAGGGATGGGTCGAAGATGGTCGCGTAGGCGCATTGGTATTTAGGACCCTGCCTCCGCTCACGCTCGAAGGCCGAGGTGAGTCGGCCCGGATAGTCGCGTGGGTCAAGAGCCACTTTGTGGTCGAGACGGTCGAAGGTCATGAATACTATGACTTGACGCAGTGAAGTCATAGAAAAGCCTCGGAACCGAAGCAACTGCTGCCATGTAGGTGCTGGTCCGGCGGACATTGGGTGGAGTGTGCAGCGAGGAAGCGCGACTTCGGACAACGTCCGCGGGAGTTGCTGCAAGCGTTCTCGCTGGTAGGCCTGCCGCGTCGAATGCGAGCATGGGGTTGAGCGCTGGCCAGAGCGACGCCGACATTATGGCTGTGCCCGAAAACACAAAGGAGCCCGCCCCGCCAATGGCGGGACGGGCTTCTGTGTAAGCGGGTTTAGCGCTTGGAGTACTGCTGAGCCTTACGGGCCTTCTTGAGACCGGCCTTCTTACGCTCGATGACGCGTGCGTCACGGCGCAGGTAACCGGCCTTCTTCAGGGTGGCGCGGTTGTTCTCGGTGTCGATCTCATTCAGTGAACGGGCGATGCCGAGGCGCAGGGCACCGGCCTGGCCGGAGATGCCGCCGCCGTGGATGCGGGCGATGACATCGTAGGCGCCGTCAAGATCAAGAATCTTGAAGGGCTCGTTGACGTCCTGCTGGTGCAGCTTGTTCGGGAAGTAGTTGTCCAGCGCACGGCCGTTGATGGTCCACTTGCCGGTGCCGGGGACGATGCGCACGCGGGCAACAGCTTCCTTGCGGCGGCCAACTGCTGCGCCGGCAACGGTCAGTGCCGGGCGTTCCTTCTTCGGCGCTTCTGCTTCCGCAGGACCGCTCTCCGAGGTGTAGCTGGTCGGGTTTTCCTCAGCCACAACGGCCTCGGTGGTCTCTTCGTTCTGAGCCACGATTCTCCTTGTATAGATAAGTTGTTTGGTGGCCAGGACTACTGGGCGACCTGGGAAATTTCGAACGTCTTGGGCTGCTGGGCGGCGTGCGGGTGCTCTGCACCGCGGTACACCTTCAGCTTGCCCAGCTGCTGTGCAGCGAGGGAGTTCTTGGGGAGCATGCCCTTGATGGCCTTCTCAACGGCGCGGACCGGGTTGGACTCCAGGAGTTCCGCGTAGTTGACGGAGGTCAGGCCGCCCGGGTAACCGGAGTGGCGGTATGCGCGCTTCTGCTCCAGCTTGGCGCCGGTCAGGGCTACCTTCTCGGCGTTGATGATGATGACGAAATCGCCCATGTCCATGTGGGACGCAAAGGTGGCCTTGTGCTTGCCGCGCAGCAGGATTGCGGTCTGGCTCGCGAGACGACCAAGGACAACGTCTGTGGCGTCAATGACGTGCCACTGGCGGTTGATATCGCCGGGCTTCGGGGTGTACGTACGCACGGTTTTTGCCTCGTTCTTGTTCTGGCGTTCTTGTTTAGGCGTCACTCAAGCGTGTGCACCTACTATCTATGCGCTACCGGAACAGAGGTGAGGGCTCCATGTAACCAGTCATCCTGAAGTCCCGAATGTGCTCGTTGAGTAGTTATCCTGCAACCGGATTCTCAAGCGGGCACGCATCATCGAGAAAGGACACGCACAACGACTACCAATGTTAGCTTGAATCGGGCCTCAGGGTCAAAATGGGGTAGCCGGCCGCTCATCCATCAATCTGCCGGCCCGACGTAAGCAGGGGATGCAGTGACTTCTTGGGGTGAGGCTGGCTCGGCAGGACCGCTGTTCGTGGCCGTCATCGGTCTCCTAGGACTCATTCTGTCACCTCTGGCCGAGCTGGTCGTTGCCAGGCTCCTCCCCCGTCTTGGCGGATTGCCTAGTACGCGCTCCAGAATCGCGACGGCGATCCTCTCCTGTGTGGTGTGCGCCGCCTTTGCGTTTCGCTTTGGGCCGGATACCGCACTGGCGGCCTTTGTTCTTCTTGCCGTTTTAGGTGTGCAGCTGGCAAGAATTGATTTCTCGCTTCATTTGCTGCCGAACCCCGTGGTCGTCTTCTTGTTCTTGGGTGGCCTTTCCTTGTTCCTCGTATCGGTTCTTGCAGAATCGCAATGGGCTAGCCTCTTCCGAGCCTTGGCCGGAGCAGCAATCATGTTTGTCATCTACCTAATTTTGGGGTTAATTTCCCCCGGAGCGATCGGAATGGGCGACGTCAAGCTCGCGGGACCGGTCGGTCTCTACTTGGGGTACCTAGGTTGGACCCAACTGCTGTACGGCGGCCTGTTGGGGTTCGTACTGAACGGCGTTGTCACCTTGTTTGTAGTGCGCAGGAACCGTACTGAACGGGCCTCGGAAGTCGCCCACGGGCCCTCCATGCTGGCTGCAGCCGCGGGTGTGGCGCTCTTCATGCTCTAGCCCAAAAGCCCGTGCCATGAGTCAACCCTCCATGTTGCACCTGAGGGCAATCCAAGTAGTGGTCTCCTAAGGACACCTGTCGTGTGAGTACTCGTCCACGGTGGTTCGAGTACGCCTGCAAAACGTGCCTCAGAAAGTCGAGTACCACTACGCATTGTTGCCCCGGAACGCCGGTGCCAATCTCTTCTTAGCGAAGTCCAGCCGCTAAGAAATTATGGGGGCAGCTGGAAATTCGTTGAAAAAATATCCCAATCAATTTCATCGAATTAAGGAACTCAAAATGACTTCTCTCATGGTCTCAATGACTGCTTTCATCGCCGGCGTCAAGGATCGCTTCACTCGTGAGGAAAAGGGCGCCACCATGGTTGAGTACGGCATCATGGTCGCTTTTATCGCAGTCGTCGTGATGGCTGCAGTGATCGTGCTCGGCCCGCAGATCGCAGCCCTGTTCACTCGGGTATCCACGGCCCTCTAGGTGCCTTCGCCGGCGGTGGGCGACTCTCAATTGACGAACCGTCCGCCAGCCGGCCTAGGACCCTCCAGCGGTCCATATCCGATTCCTGTCTTAGTTACATGAAAGGAACACGACATGAACGCGTTCATCGCCACTATTAGCTCCATTTTTCACACCGCCAAAGCCCGGCTCACGTCCGACGAAAAGGGCGCAACCATGGTTGAGTACGGCATCATGGTTGCCTTCATTGCCGTCCTGGTCATGGCTGCAGTCCTTATTCTGGGCCCTCAGATCGCCGGTCTTTTCACTTCTGTTTCCAACGCCATATAGCACTTCGTCGGCTCTGGCGGTAGCCCACTACCGCCAGAGCCCCTCAAATTTAGCAATCGAAATCAACTGGACACCCTGGGGAGACCGTAATGAAGTCACGTAGGAAGGAAAGAGGCGCTGTAGCGGTTGAGATGGCGATTGTCCTCCCACTACTGCTGCTGATCCTCTTAGGAATCATAGAGTTCGGCCGCGTCTACAACGTCCAGGTCTCCCTCACCCAAGCGGCCCGTGAAGGAGCAAGGCATGCAGCCATTCACTACAACGACGCAAGCCTGGATGTAGAGGGAACGGCACTCGGAGCAGCGCCCACCCTCGCAGGCTTGGGCGTAACGGTCGCGGACAACGCAAGCGGCTGCCCCTCAAGTTCCGACGTGCAGGTATCTACCAACGTGACCTTGCCGTCACTCACCGGCTTTCTTGATGCCGGCTTCTTTGGTGCCCCTGGCATCTTCCCATTGACATTGACTGGAGTAGGGGTGATGAGATGCGGCGGCTGACCTGGCGATCTCACAGGAGTTCTTCAAGCAAGCTTCAAGACCCCCAGAAGGGCGCGGCAACCGTGATGGTCGCCGTGCTCATGGTGGCGCTCTTGGGCATGGCGGCCCTTGCTGTGGACGTGGGGGCAATGTACTCAGAAAGAGCGCAGCTGCAAAACGGTGCCGACTTTTCTGCCCTGGCGGTCGCCGAAGACTGTGCGAACGGGGACTGCGGCGATTTCATGGCAACAGGCAACGACTTGGCCAACGGTAACGCCAACGACAGTTCCAGCGGAATCGCAGCCATAACCTTCCCGGACGCCAACACGGTCCGCGTCGAAACGAACGCCCGTGAGGCAGGCTCCGGAGATGATCACTTTTCACTCTTCTTTGCCCGTGTCATGGGCATCGACACTGCGGATATCACCGCCGCCGCTGAAGCTTCCTGGGGCCCACCGAACGCTGGTTCCACGTTGCCATGGACAGTCAGTGAGTGCGTCTTTAGAAAGCAGCTCTCAGCGAGCCAGCTCGCAGAATTGGACTCCACGGGGGATTTCACTGGAGATCCCTCCGCAACTCACATTCTGCTGCGGTACGACGAAAACGCGCCAGTGGTCCCCGGGTGTGCCGCAGAAAACGGATACCGACCTGGCGGCTTCGGATGGTTGGAGGTTTCCCAAGGCTGTTCGGCGGACATTGACCTTGATTCCGATGTTAACGGTCAACCCGGAAATCACTTTCCCACGGAGCACGAGTGCGACGCCATCCTGGCCAACATCATGGAGCAGCCTGCGTTGATTCCACTCTTCGATTCCAATTCTGGCAACGGCAACAACACCGTCTATTCGCTGATAGGCTTCGCCGCTTTTCAAGTAACGGGTTACAAGTTTGGCGGCCCGTCAGTCACTCACGTCGACCCGGCCGCACCGAGCTGCACAGGTAACTGCCGAGGACTTCAGGGCTTTTTTGCCCGCTTCGTTTCGCTTGGGGAGTACTCCCTTTCGACCGGTGGCGGTCCCAACTATGGAGGCACCGTGGTGGCTCTCACGGAATAGCGGAATGTAGTTTCTCTCATCCATCACATCTATGAAGGAGTTACTGAAGTGAAATCACGCCTACTGGGAGGCTTAGCTGCATTGCTGTTGGCAGTCGTTGGAGCCATTCTCCTCTTTGTTTACGTACAAGGCGCGGCCGCCCGCGCCCAAGAAGGTCTTGAACCTGTAAACGTCCTCGTCGTTACGGAACGCGTTCCTCTTGGAACGAAAATCTCGGACCTCGCTGGCAAGGTCAAGACCGAGGCCCTGCCGAAATCGGCCGTGCCGGAAGGCGCTCTCGTAACGTTGGACGGCCAGGACGGGAAGGTCACCTCCGCTGGCCTTGAGCCAGGTGAGCAATTGCTGGCCGCGCGCCTCGTCGATCCCCGCGACCTGGTGCCGGGTACAGTGCCGGTGCCGGAAGGAATGGAAGAAGTTACTTTCCTGCTCGCTCCGGAACGTATCCTTGGCGGCAGAGTGGATGCTGGCGACACGGTCACTGTCTATTCATCGTTCGATAGCGGAGACCAGCCGTCCACAGGACTTCTTTTCCACGACGTCCTTGTCACAGCTGTACAAAAAGCGGCAACCGAGACGAAGAACAGCACCGGTTCAAGCTCCACGGAGAAGACCGTAGAGATGCCTAACGGTTCGGCCTTCATCACCGTCGCCAGGAGTGACGCAGATGCAGCAAAACTGGTCTTCGGAGCTGAATTCGGAACCCTCTGGCTCGCCAAGCAGACCGACACGACGGCGAAAACCGATCCTCCAGTCACCACCTTCGGAGGGCTGTACTGATGAGCCGCTTTGTGGCCATCACGGCTGTCCGCGATTTCGAGGGACGTGTCCGCCAGGCCATTACGGGGGCGCTCCACGGGGAGTTGCAGACCCTCTCTCCTGAAGTGTTGGCAGGCGGCCCTGACGATGTCTTCAAGCAACTCAACGGGGCACCCCCGGAGGTACTCATTCTGGGCCCGGGTGTAAGCCCTGACGATGCCCTGAAGCTGGCAACCGTCTTCGACCTCCAGTATCCCGAGATCAGCCTGCTACTCGTCGCAGAACCCAACCCCGAGCTCGTACTTAAGGCGATGCACTCGGGAATCCGAGACGTTGTCACCTCGGAGATCGGCGTAAACGAGCTTCGAGTCCTCCTGGAACGGGCCTGTCTTGCATCTGCCAGTCGGCGCCGTGGAATGGGTCCGGCGGCTGAAGGAGGCCATGATCGAGGAAGGGTCATCGCAGTGATGTCGCCAAAAGGAGGCGTCGGCAAGACCACCATCGCGACGAATCTGGCGATCGGTCTGGGCAAAGTTGCTCCCATGAGCGTGGTCATAGTCGATTTGGACCTGCAGTTCGGTGATGTAGCGTCGGGCCTGCTCCTTGAGCCCGAACACTCGATCACGGAGGCGGTTCACGGGGCAGCGTCACAGGACTCCATGGTCTTGAAGGCGTTCCTGACCGTCCATCCTGCCGGGATCTATGCATTGTGCGGACCGAGGACGCCAGCGGAATCGGACTACATTACGGCAGACCACGTCAGCCGGCTCTTAAATCAGCTTGCCAGCGAGTTCAAGTACGTAGTGGTTGACACGGCCCCGGGACTTGGCGAGCACTGCCTGGCCACTCTTGAACTGGCGACGGACGGGGTCTGGGTCTGCGGGATGGACGTGCCCAGTATCCGCGGCCTCCATAAGTGCTTTGCAGTCCTGAGAGAACTTCAGCTACTCCCCCAGGGCCGGCACACCGTCCTGAATTTTGCCGACCGCAAGAGTGGAATAACTGTGCAGGATGTTGAAGCAACAATTGGCGTGCCAATTGATGCAGTGATTCCCCGCTCCCGGTCGCTTCCGTTCTCAACCAATCGCGGCGTACCAATACTCCAGAGCTACTCCAGGGATTCAGCCTCCAAGGGCCTCAGGAAACTGGTAGATCGGTTTGATCCGGCCTGGGTTTCTTCCACGCATAACAAACTTCACCGACGGGTGGTTGTCTCGTGAAACTGTCAGATCGCCTTTCCAAGATAAGCAACAACAACGTTGAGGTGTCCACGCCGTCCGGACTCGAAACTGAGCCACCCGTAGCAGCTCCAGTCCCGTACTCGCCCCCGGCACCATCCTCGCCATCCCCGGTACTCGGAATGTTGTCGACGCCGACATCCTCCGGTGGGGGGAACCCAGCACCTGTTGTAGATGCCCTCGCTGGCCTCAAGCAACGGGCCGCACAGGCCCTGTTTGAGCGCATGGGCACCCGCTTCGGTGATGCGACGTCATCCGAGGATGGACTCCGAGCCAAGGCGGTGGAGGAACTTTCAACAGTCATCGACCAGGAACAAGTTCCGCTGTCTCCTGAAGAGCGGCGGCGGCTGATCCGTGAGATTGCGGACGAGGTGATGGGCTACGGCCCCCTGCAGCGGATGCTGGAAGATCCGTCCATCACCGAAATCATGGTCAACCGATTCGACCAGATCTATGTCGAACGTCAAGGGCACCTCACATTGACTGGCTCGCGGTTCAGTTCCGATGACCACCTCAGGACCGTCATCGAACGGATAGTGTCGCGGGTCGGGCGTCGAATCGACGAAAGTTCGCCCCTGGTTGATGCCCGGCTTGAGGATGGGTCCCGCGTCAACGCAATAATCCCGCCACTCGCAGTCAACGGGCCGTCCCTCACCATCCGGAAGTTCAGTCACGTGCCGTTGACGGTCCAGAACCTGATCGATTGGGGATCCATTACACCGGATATGGCAGAGTTGCTCAGCGCGTGCGTACGGGCGCGTCTGAATATCATCGTCTCGGGCGGAACAGGCACGGGAAAAACTACGCTGCTCAATGTGCTGTCCTCGTTCATCCCTGAGGATGACCGCATCGTGACCATAGAAGATGCTGTCGAGTTGCAGCTGCAGCAGGAGCACGTGGTCCGTCTGGAAAGCCGTCCGCCGAACATTGAGGGCAAGGGCGCAGTCGGCATCCGCGATCTAGTGCGTAACTCTCTTCGTATGCGCCCGGACCGCATTATCGTCGGTGAAGTTCGTGGCGGTGAATCGCTGGACATGCTTCAGGCTATGAACACCGGTCACGACGGCTCATTGTCGACCGTCCATGCTAACTCTCCCCGGGATGCGATCGCCCGCTTGGAGACCCTGGTGCTGATGGCGGGGATGGACCTGCCCCTGCGAGCCATTCGGGAACAAGTGTCATCGGCTGTGGACCTGATTGTTCAAGTCACCCGCCTGCGGGATGGGTCCAGGCGCGTCACTCATGTGACCGAGGTCCAGGGGATGGAAGGCGAGATCGTCACCTTGCAGGATGCCTTCCTCTTCGACTATTCCGCTGGAATGGACGCACAAGGGCGCTTCCTCGGGAAACCAGTTCCCACCGGCATACGCCCGCGATTCCTGGACCGATTCTCTGAGCTTGGGATTGGGGTTTCTCCTGCGGTATTTGGAGCTGCAGTGGCACCTATAGGGAGGCGATAGGCGTGGATAGGCCCATCGTTTTCGTCGTAGCTGTTGCGCTTTGCCTCATCGCCCTGGTTCTGGTGATCTTCGTCGTATTCAAGCCCCGGTACGGATCAATCCCCGCGGACCGCAGGCGCCCGAGTAAGCAGCCAGACCAGTCCACCGTGTCAAGGATGTCCCAGTCTGCTGTTACGGCAGTGGAAGGTGTGATCGGTGATTCAGGAGGTCCGTACAACCGGGAAGTACTCTACAACGCGGGCGTGAAGATGGCGCCCGCTGACTTCACCGTGGTCGTGGCCGTGGCCTCGATCCTGGTGGCAGCCTTCGGAGCGTTGGTAACACATCCCATTCTCGGCGTCTTGCTGGGCGTCGCGACGCCATTCCTGGCAAAGGTCGGACTCACGGTCCTCAGGGACAAACGACGGGCCAAGTTTGAAACTCAGCTCACCGACACGATCCAAATGCTCATTGGTGGTTTGCGTGTTGGACATAGCGTCCTGCGCTCCGTCGAGGCCGCTGCCCAAGAAGCTGACGCACCCACTTCGGAGGAATTCCTACGTATTGTCAACGAAACCCGGATCGGCAAGGACGCCCGTCAGGCGTTCGACGATGTGGCTGATCGCATGGATAGCGAGGATTTCCGGTGGATCGCACAGGCGATTCAGATCAACCGCGAAGTCGGCGGCGATCTGGCAGAAGTACTCGAGCAGGTTGCCGGAACCATACGGGAACGCACTGAGATCAAGGGCCAGATTCGCTCCTTGAGCGCAGAAGGAAAGATGTCCGCTTATGTCCTGATGGCCATGCCAGTTGGAGTGGCCGTCATACTCGCCTTCATCAACCCCGGATACCTGAATGTATTCGTTGAGCATCCTATCGGCCTGGTGATGCTTGTGGGGGGCCTGCTGATGTTCGCGGTTGGCGGCTTCTGGATGAGCCGCGTCGTCAAGATCAAGTTCTAGGGGGACCAAATGACACCGATAGCCTGGCTTCTTATTTCACTCGTCGTATTGCCTTCGTCTTATCTCATATGGGCGCTCGTCAGTTCGGACCGGAAAGCAATGCTTGCCGTTCAAGGCAACCTGTCACAGGGTTTTAGCCAGGAAGGCAGCGTGTCCGCGCAGCGCGCCCCGGTTCTGTTGGATCTTTCCAAAAGACTGACGCCGGCGGGCTACGAGGCCAAGCTCGACCGCTGGCTGTCGCTGGCAGGGCGACCTACCTCCATGCCGCTGGACAGGTTAGTGATTGCAAAACCTTTGCTAGCGCTGACGGGAGCAGCCTTCGGACTGCTGCTGTACTCAAAGGCCCCCACGCCGCAGAACATCGGTTTGGGGCTCTTCCTGACGGCGTTCTTCTACTTCGTGCCGGACTTGTTAATCTACAACAAAGGCATAAAGCGCCAAAGGGATATTGAACAGGAACTTCCTAACACCCTCGACCAGATGCTCATTTCGGTAGAGGCCGGGCTGGGCTTCGAAGCTGCCATGGCAAGGGCAGGCGGCTACGGGGGTGGGGCTCTGGCGCAGGAACTCATGCGCACGCTGCAGGACATTCAGGTAGGACGCCCACGCCAGGAGTCTTACGAGGCGATGGCGGCTCGTTCTTCCGTTCAGGATCTCCGAAGCTTCGTGAGAGCAGTGGTACAGGCGGACAAGTACGGGATCGGCATAGCCAGAGTTCTGCGGACTCAGGCCAAGCAGGCGAGGGTTAAGCGCCGTCAGCGAGCTGAAGAGAAGGCGATGAAATTGCCAGTCAAGGTACTCTTTCCACTCCTCCTCTGCATCTTCCCGGTCCTGTTCATCGTTCTCTTGGGACCGGCAGCGATAAAGATCATCGAAGCCTTCAGCTAAGACGCTCCGCGCCATCCGGCGCCCAAATACCGGACCCTCTCGGAACCCAGAACCGAGGGGGTCCGTTTTGTGTGCCTGGGCAATCACTGTTTCGCAGCGCCAACACAGGATTTCCGAAGGCAAAGCGCAGGAAGCGCGCAGCGAAGGAAGTCTTGGCACAGGATGTTGCAAGTTCTCATCAACGTCGCATCAAGAGTTGCTAGTTTCGTGCTTGAGCTGGTGCAGGACCAGCCACCCAAAACTCGCTCAGGAGTCCTCATGCTTTCTCTCTACACGAACCTTGCAGTCCGCCTCCAGCGCAACGAAAAGGGCGCCACCGCCGTCGAATACGGCATCATGGTCGGCCTCATCGCTGTTGTCATCATCGTCGCCGTGACCCTTCTCGGAACCACGCTGCAAGACATGTTTGTCCAGGTCCAGTGCTCGATCAGCAGCGGCACATACACCGCCGGTGCAGCCGGCGCCGCGGGCACCTGCGCACCGTAAGGCAAGCGCCTTAACTTCCTCCTTGATGTGCCCGACACATCAACCAGCAGCAGAGTGGCGGCGGCGATCAGGCCGCCGCCACTCTGCGGTCACGCACCATTGGCCTGAGCGAAAGGCAGCACATGTCCAGGGCCTCCGAGCGCGGCGCCGTTGCCGTCGAGTTCGCCATCCTGGCACCCGTCCTTGTCATGATCCTGCTGGGCACCATGGAATTTGGCCGTGCCTACAACGCTCAAATCTCCCTGACCAATGCCGCCCGAGAGGGCGTGCGGGTCATGGCAGTCTCCAACAACCAGACCTCAGCCCGCACAGCGGCCAAGAACGCTGCCGTTTCTCTCAGCCCAGGCCTTGCTGACTCAAACATCATATTCAGCACAGCCAGCTGCACCCCCACCGCGCAGATGACTGTGACCGTCAATTACACGCTCAGCACATTGACCGGAATCGCCGGTCCGTTCACCATGAAGGGCAAGGGGGTCATGCTGTGCGGCGGCTGAACGTGGAGCAGGAAAAGGAACGCGGCGGCATCAGCGTTATTGTGGCGCTTCTCATGGTGGTGCTCTTGGGATTCACGGCCATTGCCGTGGACGTCGGGATGCTCTATTCCGAGAAGGCACAGCTCCAGAATGGCGCCGACGCCGCGGCCCTGCTCGTGGCCCAGAAATGCGCTACTAGCAATGCCGACCCAAACTGCGCCGCTACTTCCACCCTCGCTGCCGCAGTTCTGAGTAGCAACGCCCTGGATGGCCGAAGTAATGTGAAGTCCCTCGCCCTGGACTTACCGAACCGCAAGGTGACTGTGACGGCTGGAGCCCAGGAACAGGGCGGGGAATTAAACAAGGTAACGCTGCTCTTCGCAAACGCCTTGGGCATTTCCAGTGCGGAAGTCAACGCGAGCGCCAGCGTCCGCTGGGGCAGTCCGCTGGAAGGAACCACCCCGTTCCCCTTGGCTTTTTCGGTGTGCCAGGTTGCGGGGATGGTCGGCGGCGCAAGCCAACTGCTCCAAAACCACAGCTCAAACGAAAACACGGATTGTGGTCCGCTAGGGACCTCAGGCAGCATCGTGCCCGGCGGCTTCGGGTGGATAGTTCAAGATCCGGGCAGCTGCGGCGGCAGCGTCAACCTGGCGCTCCTTGAAAGCGGGAGCGACACAGGAAATGACGGTCCCTCGAACTGCGACACCATCCTCAACACATGGGCCGCTGAACTCACTGCAGGACGCGACATCACAGTTCTCCTTCCGGTGTACGCAGCGGTGACGGGCACCGGCTCCGGCGCCTCGTACGTCCTCGCTTCGTTCGCGGCCTTCAATGTCAAGGGCTGGAAGTTCAGTGGCGGATCTAGCCTCCCCCTTGTCTTCCACAACGAGGCAGCCCACGTAGGAAGCACCAAGGCCTGCACAGGAAACTGCCGAGGAATTATCGGAAGCTTCGTCAAATACGTGTCACTGTCTGACGGTTACGTGCTCGGTCCCGTGAGTCCCTACGGCGCCACCGTCGTCGAATTCACCAGTTAGCCACATGAATAACCTTGATCCGGAATACCACAGGAGCAGTCAGTGAAGTCACGCTTGTTGGCAGGAGTCGCGGCAGTGGTGCTGGCCATCATCGGCGCTGTGCTGATGTTCACCTACGCCCAAGGGGCCGACCAGCGCGCGGTGCAGAAGTTGGAGCCCGTAAGCGTGCTGGTGGTAAAAAAGGCAATCCCTGCCGGCACTCCGGTGGAAACCATTAAGGCGTCAGTCGCCACCGAGCAGCTTCCCGGAGCATCGGTTGCAAAGACTTCCCTTACTTCGCTCGATAGTGAAGCCGGAAAAGTGGCTGCCGTGGACCTTGTGCCCGGTGAACAGTTGGTCGCCGAGCGCCTTGTCGCACAGGAAGACCTTAAAACGTCCGGATCGGTCAAAGTGCCCGCCGGCCTCCAAGAGGTGTCCTTTCAGCTGGAACCCCAACGCGTCGTCGGCGGGCGGCTCGCTCCGGGGGACCACGTGGGTGTTTTTATCTCCATGAAGCAAGGTGGCCTGGACGCGAAGACCGATAAGGAAACTACCCAGCTTTCCGTCCACAAGGCACTCGTCACGGCTGTCCAGCGGGCACCCGAGGCAGCAGCTGCCGCAGAACCTGCACCCGCTGAGAGTGCGGCTCCAGCAACAGATCCCCGTGAAACAACTCTCCCCTCAGGATCGCTGATGCTCACGGTGGCAGTGAACGATGTCGACGCTGCCAAGATCATTTTCGCCTCAGAGTTTGCCACCATCTGGCTAACCCGTGA
The DNA here is from genome assembly GCF_002929755.1 of Arthrobacter sp. 4R501. Taxonomy (NCBI): domain Bacteria; kingdom Bacillati; phylum Actinomycetota; class Actinomycetes; order Micrococcales; family Micrococcaceae; genus Arthrobacter; species Arthrobacter sp. 4R501. Next base: position 106,486 of record NZ_PJIW01000013.1, read on the forward strand.
GCCGCTCGATGCCCAGGACAACGGTCCGCGGGTCATGCAGCGGCCGGAGGTATACAAGTGAGCCGCTTCGTCCTGGTGACTCCCGACGTCAATTTTGATGGCCGCCTTCGCCAAGCTGTGGCTGGGGGCCTCCAGGGAGGCGTCCAGACCTTCTTCACCAGTGTCCTGCCTGCGGATCCGCACGAACTGTTTGCCCAATTGGACCAGGAATTTCCGCAAGTGCTGATTCTAGGTCCGGGGGTTCCCGTTGAAGATGCGCTCCGCCTGTCGACGGTATTGGCCGTCGGATTTCCCGAACTGAGCATCGTCCTCGTCAGTGAACCCGATCCGGCGTTCATCCTGCAGGCCATGCGCGCCGGTATCCGGGACATTCTTAGCCCCGCTTCGGACCCGGCCCAGATCCGTGTGCTCCTGGAGCGCGCCTGCCAGTCCTTCGCCAGCCGCCACAGGTCCCAGGAGCCACAACAGCCCGGTTCCCCCGGCACTCCCAAGGGCCTGGTAATCGGCGTCTTTTCGCCCAAAGGCGGGGTCGGCAAAACGACCATCGCTACCAACATCGCCATTGGCCTGGGCAAGATCGCGCCCATGAGCGTGGTGATTGTGGACCTTGACCTGCAGTTTGGCGACGTCGCCTCAGGGCTCTATCTCAATCCTCAGCACACCGTGACAGATGCCGTCTCTCCGGCCGCAGCCCAGGATTCCCTTGTCCTCAAAGCGTTCCTGACTGTCCATCCCGGGAGCATCTATGCCCTATGTGCTCCCGGTGGCCCTGTCGAAGCTGACGAAATCGCCCCGGAACAGATCAGCCGCCTGCTTGAACAGTTGGCTGAGGAGTTCCAATACGTCGTGGTGGACACAGCGCCGGGCCTCCCGGAGATCGGGCTGGCCGCCATGGAACGGTGCACCGACGTGGTGTGGGTCAGTGGCATGGACATCCCGAGTGTCCGTGGACTGCGATCCGGACTTGACGTCCTGCGCCAGCTCAATATTCTTCCCGAGACCCGCCATGTGGTCCTCAATATGGCGGACGCGAAAGCAGGACTGACAGTGCAGGACGTGGAGTCCACCATAGGGGCGCCTGTGGACGTGAATATCCCCCGTTCACGAGCTATCGCGCTTTCCACCAATCGGGGCATCCCTGTCCTTCAGGAGCCGGTGAAAGATCCGGCCACCAAAGGGCTGCGGCAACTGGTGGACAGATTCAATCCGATCTGGCGGGCCCAGGCCCAACGGAAGCTGCACCGAAGGGTGGTCGTCCAATGAAACTTTCAGAGCGTATCCAAGCCGCGCAGCTCAAGGGTCAGCCCCAGCAGTCCGCCGTCGTCCTGGCCCCTGCCCGGCAGCCCAAGGCCGGTCCGGAGGCTGCCTCGGCGCGCATCCGAGCTGGCGAATCAAAGCGGGCGGAAGTCAAGCGGCCTGAAGCCAAAACAGTGCCTGCCGGCGTGCCCACCATCCGTCCGACGCCCGCGAGCGACACTGGCAGCTTCTCGGACCAACTTGAGCCGCCCAAAGCGAAAACCCAGCAACCCGTTGACGTCTTTGCCGCGCTCAAGGAACGCGCCGCCACGGCCCTGTTCGAGCGCATGGGAACCCGGTTCAATGATTCGGCAGTCACCGAACATGAGCTCAGGACCACTGCCCGCGAAGAGCTGACGCGGATCATCGACACGGAACAGGTCCCGTTGTCAGCCGACGAGCGAACACGGCTCGTTCGCGACGTCGCCGACGACGTCCTGGGGTACGGTCCGCTTCAACGGCTGCTTGACGATCCCGAAGTCACCGAGATCATGGTGAACCGCATGGACCAGATCTATGTGGAACGTAAGGGCCAATTGACGCTGACCGAATCCCGTTTCAGCTCAGAAGCCCATCTCAGGAAAGTAATTGAACGCATCGTTTCCAAAGTCGGGCGGCGCATCGACGAGTCTTCTCCTCTGGTTGATGCCCGCCTCGAAGACGGCTCACGCGTCAACGCGGTGATCCCGCCGCTGGCCGTCGGCGGGTCCTCCCTCACCATCCGTAAGTTCAGCAAAGTGCCCCTGACGGTCCGGAATCTTATCGACTATGGAACGCTCACTCCGGAAATGGCGGAGCTGCTCAACGCCTGTGTGAAGGCGAAGCTGAACATCATCGTCTCTGGCGGAACGGGCACGGGAAAGACCACCCTGCTGAATGTGCTGTCATCCTTCCTGCCGGCGAACGAACGGATCGTCACTATCGAGGACGCCGTCGAACTCCAGATCCAGCAGGACCACGTGGTGCGCCTGGAAAGCCGCCCACCTAACACCGAGGGCAAGGGCGAAGTGACTATCCGCGAGCTGCTCCGAAACTCGCTCCGTATGCGCCCCGACCGCATTGTTGTGGGTGAGGTCCGTGGCGGCGAATCGCTGGACATGCTCCAGGCCATGAACACAGGCCACGACGGCTCCCTGTCCACCGTGCACTCCAACTCCCCCCGCGACGCCGTGGCCCGTCTGGAGACGCTTGTCCTGATGGCCGGCATGGACCTGCCACTGCGCGCCATCAGGGAGCAAATTGCATCAGCCGTGAACCTGATCGTCCAAATCTCGCGGCTCCGCGACGGCACCCGGCGAATTACCCATGTCACAGAAGTGCAGGGCATGGAGGGCGACATCGTCACGCTTCAGGACGCTTTTGTTTTTGACTACTCAGCGGGCATGGACGCACACGGCCGCTTCCTTGGCAGGCCGGTGGCCACTGGTATCCGCCCGCGTTTCATCGACAGGTTTGAGGACCTTGGAATCCACGTGTCGCCGGGAGTCTTCGCCACCCCGGCGGCTCCTGCAGTTCCCGCTGTGAACCGGCCATGATGCTGACAGCCGGAGCGGTCCTCTTCCTGGCTGCTGCAGTCCTGCTGGGTGTTGCGTTCATCCTCCGGCCCGCTCCTGAGGTCCCCCTCGACAGACGGCGTCCCTATGAATCCGAGCCGGCTTCCCAGCTGACCCGCATCACTGGTTCGACAGTACGGATTTTTGACAAAGCCCTTGACGGCGGAAGCCTGCGCCTCTTCAGCCGGGACGCGTTGGAGAATGCCGGAGTCCGCATGACGCAGGCTGAGTTCCTCGTTCTGGTGGCAGCCGGGGCCGTGGTGGGAGCCCTGGTGGGGCTGATCGTGCTCGGCCCCATCCTCGCGATCCTCCTGTTCGCCGCGGCACCCTTCGTGGGGCAAGTTGTCCTGAATTTCCTGGCAGGCAAGAGACGCACCAGGTTCGATCAGCAGCTTGGTGACACGCTTCAACTGCTGGCCGGCGGCCTCCGTGCAGGCCACAGCATCCTCCGTGCCGTGGATGCTGCTGCCGCAGAATCGCTGGCGCCAACGTCGGAAGAAATGCGCCGGGTCATCACGGAGACCAGCTTGGGCCGCGATCTCCTCTCTTCCCTGACAGATACAGCCGAGCGGATGAAGAATGAAGACTTCGTCTGGGTGGCACAGGCCATCCAGATCAACCGGGAGGTGGGCGGCAACCTCGCGGAGGTCCTCGACCAGGTGAATGAAACCATCCGGGAGCGGTCTGAAATCAAGGGCCATATCAAGGCCTTGGCCGCCGAGGGAAAATTCTCAGCCTACATTCTCATCGCGATGCCGATAGGAATCGTGGTCATGCTCATGGGCGTAAACCCCGGATATATGAATTCAATGTTCACGCATCCCCTGGGCTGGGGAATGATCGGGCTCTCAGTCGTCCTCATGACGATCGGCAGCTTGTGGATGCGCAAAATCATCGACCTGAAGTTCTAAGCTGAATCATGAACCCATTGGTACTTTCCTCGCTCCTCCTGGTGTCCATGCCAATTGGCTACCTCACGTGGTCCCTGCTCGCTGTGGACCGCAAGGGGCGCACCGCCACGGTGGAGATCCTCACGCGAGGCCGGCAAGATGCCGAAGCCCCGGAAAAAAACAGCAGCGGGTTCCTTTCCGCCATCGGCCACCGTCTGACGCCGGCAGCCTATGTCCGCAAACTTGACCACCTGCTATCACTCGCAGGCAGGCCCGTCGCCTGGCCGCTGGGCCGCATCCTTGCAGCGAAACCCGTCCTCGGGCTGGTTGGTGCCGGACTGGGTCTGTTGATCAGTACCAGCAGCCCGGCACCGCTCATCAAGCTGACAGGTCTGTTTGTACTGTTCCTGGGGTACTTCATCCCCGATCTGATGCTCTACAGCAAGGGCCTGGAACGCCAGAAGGTCATGCAGCTGGAACTGGCGAACACCCTGGACCAGATGCTCATCTCTGTGGAAGCCGGGCTTGGATTCGAGGGAGCAATGGCACGCGCGGGGGCAAACGGCAAGGGACCGCTGGCAGAGGAATTAGTCCGGACTCTGCAGGACATGCAAGTGGGGCGTAGCCGCCGGGAATCCTATCTGGCCCTCGCCGAACGGACCAGCCTCCCGGAGCTCCGCAGCTTCGTTCAGGCCATTGTCCAGGCCGACACCTACGGCATTGCCATCAGCCGGGTCCTGCGGATCCAGGCCAAAGTGATGCGCGTAAAACGCCGCCAACGTGCCGAGGAAAAGGCCATGAAACTCCCCGTGATGATCCTTTTTCCCCTTCTGTTCTTTATTTTTCCCGTGCTCTTTATTGCCATTCTGGGGCCAGCGGTTATCAACACGGTGATTACGTTTAGCGGCCAATGACGGCGGATACCCAAAGTCAAGGATCACTCAAGGTTTCCACAGGATAGACCGAAAACGGACTGCGAAGTAACTACAGGAAGTAGCCTTGAAGCATGGATAGTCCACCACTCACCTCCAGCAGCGGGGGTGTCCCTGCCGAAGCGTCAGCTGCAGGGGCTGCTGCGGGCGTGGGCGCTGGCGTGCACCAGGCGGGCAATGACGCCATGCGCTGGGTCGAACCGGACATCCTGGCGGAGCTGGAAGAAGAACTGGACGGCCCGGAACTTGCCCTTGGATTCGCGCGCGACTACGCGTCTTTGTGGGACCAGCGCTTCAGCCGCTTGGCTGCCGCGGTCCAGACCGAGGACCGCCCGGAGGCCCTGGACGCAGTCATCAGCCTGCGGATCGCGTCCGCCATGGTGGGCGGGATCCGGTTGTCTGATCTGGCCCAAGGTCTGGAGGACGCCATCCGCCGCAGCGACTTCGTCCAGGGCCAGGCCCTGCTGGCAATCGTGGCCGAGCACGGCGTGCGTACAGTCTCAGAGCTCCAGGCGAGCTACATCCTCGTCAAGAACGACTAGTGATCAGCCCCAGGCCAGCCCTGCAGGTCGGTCCTCTTCGGTGCGAGCCGGTAGCCCACTCCGCGCACCGTCTGAAGCCAGCGCGGTGACATCGGATCCTCCCGAAGCTTGCGGCGCAGGTTCCCGACGTGGACTTCCACGGCCCGCTCGTCAGCCTCACTGATATACGCATCCGGCTCATAAAGGTCACCCCGGACAGCTCGCACCAGGTCCGTCCGCGTGCATACTGCCCCTTCGCCGCGGAGCAAAGTGTGCAAGAGGTCGAACTCACTGCGTGTGAGACCGAGGTTGACGTCACCAATCACCACCGTGCGGGTCCGGTAGTTCAGAATGAGCCCGTTGTGCTGGAGAACTCCCGTGTGGGTGAAGGTCGCCGGCGCGGCCGGAGGTTCGGCCCATGTAGCCGCCTGGGGTGGACTGGCGACCTCATGGCGCGGCCTGCGCATCATGGCCGCCACCCTGGCCCGAAGTTCACGCGGTCTGAAGGGCTTCGCAATGTAGTCGTCCGCACCGGCGTTCAGGGCCGAGAGCAGATCGGGTTCCTCGGTCCGGCCGGTCAGCATTACTACATAGGCATCACTGAAATTCCGGATGCGCCGCAGGACCTCAAACCCGTCAATGTCCGGAAGGCCGATGTCCAGCGTGACCACCTGGGCCTTGTTATGTCGCACCACCTCAACGCCCTCCCGCCCCTCGGCGGCGGTATGGACCTCAAACCCGGCCTGACGGAGGATTCCCTCAAGGAGGTTCCGCACATCGGCGTCGTCCTCGATTACTACTGCTACCCCAAGATCTTCCATGTCTATCCCCGATGCCAGGTGGAAGAGGCCCCCATCAGCCCAGCGCCAATCCCCTCAACCACTCCAACTCTCTATACGGTACAAGTATGAACGGCAGATAACACGCCTTCTAGAGATTAGTTTTGGAAAGTCAATTACCATGACAACACATGCATATCCGGATTCTGAAGATAGACCGCGTCAGCCTTCAGATATTCGGCTGCATCAATTCATTGGGACGGAATGGGGGCCGTCACGAAAGTTGGAGATCCCCTATGCCCATACGTCCCTCGCCCCGGGCGGTGGCGCTCTATTTCAAAAAACTTGGCCCCCGGACGCAGGTTGCGTTGTGCCAGCTTCCGCTGTCGCTGATTGTCACAGTCCTCGGCGTGATGACACCCATTACCTGGCCATCCTTACTGGTCAGTCCCCTCTACATGGCAGCAATCGCCCTTCATCTCATTCTTTTTGTGGCCTGTTTCCTCACTCCTTGGGAACGACTGCCCCATAGCTCGTACTTGGTAATTCCGGTTCTGGACCTGCTCGCGATCGCACTGCTGCGAAATGGTGCCGCGCCCCTTCTCCCGGGCCTGGCAATTCTGGTCGTATTTCCGGTCATTTGGCTGGCCGCTTCCGGGATCATGGTCCGCACAAGCCTCGTACTGAGCGCTCTGGGACCGTTCCTGATCATTCTCCCCACAACGGCCGGAAAATTCCCCAACCTCACGGCGTCGGACATTACCGCACTCTTTCTTTTCCCGCTTGTCATGCTGGCCGTTTCGCTCGCAATCCGATTCGCCAGCGTCAATATGCGGGTTCAGCAGCGGCAGCTGCAGGCCATGGGCGAGGAACTGCGGGAACTGCTGGCCGCGAGCCGGGAACGCGAGGAACTCCTGATGACCATCTTGGACGCCACCGACGTCGGCATTGTTGCCGTCGATTCGAACGGTGACCAGCTGCTGGCCAACAACATGATGCGGCGTTGGCAGCAGCCCGCCGCACCGGCCGGCGTCGCGCCAGCCGACCACGGCGAACAGCGGGTCTTCGCCCAGGACAAGGTGACTCCCCTCCCGCCGGACAAACATCCCCTCCGGCGCGCCGTCGAGGGTGAATCGTTCGCGGACTATCTCGTCTGGATTGGCGATGTCCCACAGCAGCGCGCGGTGTCCACCGCCGCCAGGCCGTTAACGGACGACGACGGCCGCCTCACCGGAGCAGTGGTCGTCTACAGCGACGTGACGGGGCTGGTTGAAGCCATTGCCGCGAACGAGGAACTGGTCTCGAACGTGTCCCATGAATTCCGTTCGCCGCTGAATTCCATCCTGGGCAACATTGACCTGGTGCTTGAGGACAGCGACGGGCTCTCCGCCCTCACGGTCCAACGCCTGGACGTGGTGCAGCGCAACTCCGAACGGCTGCTTGCCTTGGTCTCCGACCTGACACTCGAGGCCTCCGCCGCCCTGAACGTCCACCCGAAACGGACCGATATCTCCGGCCTGGTGGAGACCAGCATCGGCTCAGCCCAGGCACACGCGGAGCGGTCAGCCGTGTCGCTGGTGGCCGACGTGCCCTCACCGCTCTGGGCCTTCGCCGACCCGCTGCGGATCGGGCAGGCACTGGACAATCTGGTCTCGAACGCCATCAAGTACTCCCCCGACGGCGGCACCGTGACCATCAGCGCAGCCGGCACCGAGGACTGGGTCAAGCTTGTTGTCCGCGACACCGGCATGGGCATGGCACCGGAGGATGCGGCCAAGGTTTTCAGCCGCTTCTTCCGCGCCGAGTCGGCCCGGGATGCAGCCATCCCCGGCGCCGGGCTGGGCCTGTCCATCACCAAGACCATCCTGGAACGCCACGGCGGTGCCATCGCCTGCGCCAGTGCCCTGGGCGGCGGCAGCACATTCACCATGACCCTGCCCACCGAATCCGTTGGTTGAGCCCGTCGGAATCCCGGAACCCTCATCGATTGCTCCATAGGAGCCCTTTTCAAGGCCCAAAAGGGCGCTGACGGAGCAATCGATGGGGTCAGGGGTCAGTGCTTCCGGACTGCCCGGGTCAGTTCGGCGCGGGCCAGCATCTCGTCGTCGGACGGGTAGGCCACTTCTTCAAGGACCAGCGGGTGTGGGGCGGCCAGAACGGATTTGGCGTCGCGCTTCTTCGCCAGCAGGCGATCATGCAGCCACCCCGGCTCCTCGATGCCTTCCCCTACGAACAGGGCCGAACCAACCAGTGAGCGCACCATGTTGTGGCAGAAGGCGTCGGCCTGGACGGTGGCCACAATAACGCCGTCCTCTCCGCGGTGGAACTCGAAGCGCTGCAGCTCGCGGACGGTGGTGGCACCCTCCCGCGGCTTGCAGTAGGACAGGAAGTTCTGCAGCCCCAGCAGCTGCACGGCACCGGCGTTCAGCAGGTCCACGTCCAGCGGGCTCTGGTGCCAGAGCGTGAAGTACCGTTCGAGCGGATCCCAAAGGGCAGGACCGTCAGCGATGCGGTAGCTGTAGCGCCGCCAGAGAGCCGAGAACCTGGCATCGAACCCCACGGGTGCCAAGGACACCAGGTGAACTTCGATGGACCCGGTCAGGTCGCCCAGTCCCCGGCTGAGGGCGCCACGAATCCGCCGCAAGAGCGCGACGGCGGGATCCAGTTCGTGCCCGCGCGGCAGTTTCAGCCACTCGGCCTCGGTCAGGTCCAGGTGGACCACCTGGCCGCGGGCGTGCACGCCGGCGTCGGTACGTCCCGCCACGGTGACCCGGATGGGCCGGCGGATCAACAGCGCCAGCGCCTCTTCCAGGATGCCCTGGACGGTCCGCAATCCCGGCTGCACTGCCCACCCGTTGAAGGGGCCGCCGTCGTACGATAAATCAAGCCGGACACGCAAAAACCCGCCGCCCCCCAAAACGGGGGCAGCGGGTTTTTGGTCGTTCATAGACATAAGTCTACTGGAGCGTCAGAGCCTGATTACTCAGCTTCGACGGCCTGTGCAGCGTCGCCACCGGCAGGCACGAAGCCTGCGGCTGCGGCGGACTCGGCAGAGTCGAACCAGACTTCAGCAACCGTGGCGTCGTACCAGCGTGAGCCGGGAACGTGGTACTTCATGGAGTCCTCGTTGCCCTTGACCTCGAAGCCCTCAGGGGCAACGTTGTCAGCCGTAGCAGGCTTGGAGCCGGCGTACTTGGCTTCAGCAGCTTCGGTCTCGGCGGCTTCGGTTTCAACAACCGGAGCCTCTTCAGCGACCGGAGCAGCCTTGGCGGCAGCCTTGGTAGCCTCGGCCACGACGGCCTGCTTGGCGGAAACTGGCTCGAGAACCAGTTCGATGACAGCCATGGGAGCGTTGTCGCCCTTGCGGTTGCCGATCTTGGTGATGCGGGTGTAGCCGCCGTCGCGGTTCTCCACTGCCTGTGCAATGTCGGTGAACAGCTCGTGGACGATGCCCTTGTTGCTGATCAGGCCGAGTACACGGCGGCGGGAAGCCAGGTCGCCACGCTTGGCGAAAGTCACCAGACGCTCGGCGTACGGCTTCAGTCGCTTGGCCTTGGTCACCGTGGTGGTGATCCGCTTGTGCTCGAACAGTGCGGCGGACAGGTTCGCGAGCATAAGACGCTCGTGAGCCGCTCCGCCTCCGAGGCGCGGACCCTTAGCGGGGGTAGGCATAATAGTTTCTCCTCATATGGAAGCCAGTGGGCTGCGCACACCGTGGTGCATCCAGCCAGCCGGCCAAGATCTGTTTGTTAGAGTTCGTCGTCGCCGAAAGCGGCGTCGTCCTCTTCAATTGCTGCGGCGCGTGCTGCGAGGTCAAAACCGGGAGGCGAGTCCTTGAGGGACAGGCCCAGTTCAACCAGCTTTGCCTTGACCTCGTCAATGGACTTCGCACCGAAGTTACGGATGTCCATGAGGTCAGCCTCGGAGCGTGCAACGAGTTCACCCACGGTGTGGATGCCCTCACGCTTGAGGCAGTTGTAGGAACGGACGGTGAGGTCCAGATCCTCGATCGGCAGTGCCATGTCCGCTGCCAGGGCAGCATCCGTCGGCGACGGGCCAATCTCGATACCTTCAGCTGCGGTGTTCAGCTCGCGGGCCAGACCGAAGAGTTCCACCAGGGTGGTACCTGCGGAAGCAACAGCATCGCGCGGGGCGATGGCCTGTTTGGTCTCGACGTCGACAATGAGCTTGTCGAAGTCGGTGCGCTGCTCAACACGGGTTGCTTCCACGCGGAAAGTAACCTTCAGTACCGGCGAGTAGATCGAGTCGACCGGGATACGGCCGATCTCGGAGTCGCCGGACTTGTTCTGAGCTGCCGAAACGTAGCCGCGGCCGCGCTCGATGGTCAGTTCGAGTTCGAACTTGCCCTTCGAGTTCAGCGTGGCAATGTGCAGATCCGGGTTGTGGAATTCGACGCCGGCCGGCGGAGCGATGTCCGCGGCGGTGACGACTCCGGGGCCCTGCTTGCGCAGGTAAGCCACAACCGGCTCGTCGTGCTCGGAGGAAACCGACAGGCTCTTGATGTTCAGGATGATCTCAGTGACATCTTCCTTGACACCCGGAACCGTGGTGAACTCGTGCAGCACGCCATCGATCCGGATGCTGGTTACAGCGGCACCGGGGATGGAGGAAAGCAGGGTACGACGGAGGGAGTTTCCGAGGGTGTAGCCGAAGCCCGGTTCCAGCGGTTCAATGATGAAACGCGAGCGGTTATCGGAGACTACCTCTTCGGAGAGGGTGGGGCGCTGTGCAATGAGCACTTAGGTTTCCTTTCGGCGAGCATCCGCTATATGACGCAACACAGGTGGTGGAAATTCGGTCTGAAGACTTAACGCGGCTGGGCTTGCCCGGACCATTGACGGTCCGGGCAAGCTCAAGCTGCTGGAAAAGCCTTAGACGCGGCGGCGCTTCGGCGGACGGCAGCCGTTGTGCGCTGCGGGGGTGACGTCCTGGATGGAGCCAACCTCCAGGCCAGCGGCCTGCAGCGAGCGGATTGCGGTTTCGCGTCCTGAACCCGGTCCCTTGACGAAAACGTCAACCTTGCGCATGCCGTGCTCCTGCGCACGCTTGGCAGCAGCTTCGGCAGCCATCTGGGCTGCGAACGGGGTGGACTTGCGTGAGCCCTTGAAGCCAACCTCACCTGAGGAAGCCCAAGAGATAACAGCGCCGTTCGGGTCCGTGATGGACACGATCGTGTTGTTAAAAGTGCTCTTGATGTGCGCCTGGCCCAGCGCGATATTTTTTTTGTCCTTCTTACGCGGCTTGCGAACCGCGCCACGAGTCTTCGGGGGCATTTTTTCTCCTACAGAAAGTTATTGGGGGAAGACGAGTCAATCCCGAGGGATTTAACGAGCCTTCTTCTTGCCTGCAACGGTGCGCTTCGGACCCTTACGGGTACGTGCGTTCGTCTTCGTACGCTGTCCGCGCACTGGCAGGCCCTTGCGGTGGCGAATACCTTCGTAGCTGCCGATTTCAACCTTGCGGCGGATATCAGCTGCTACTTCGCGGCGAAGGTCACCCTCAACCTTGTAGTTGCCTTCAATGTAGTCACGAAGTTCTACCAGCTGGGAATCGGTGAGGTCCTTAACGCGGACGTCAGCGCTGATGCCAGTGGCAGCCAGGGTTTCGTGTGCACGGGTCTTGCCCACGCCGTAGATGTAAGTAAGCGCAATTTCCAACCGCTTTTCGCGGGGAATGTCTACGCCAGCGAGACGAGCCATAGTGGCAGTGCTCCTTGAATAAACCGGAGGTCGTAGGCAGTACACCCGCACGTTCTGTGCGGCCCCAGCCTCCGACCGGGGGTTAGCTGTCCGGGCTCATACGTCCCAGTTCAGCTTGTGCTGCCTTTTATTTACTTGCGTGGGTTAGCAACCCAGGATTTCCCTCGGGAGGGAAATTAGCCCTGGCGCTGCTTGTGGCGCGGGTTCTCGCAGATCACCATGACCCGGCCATTACGGCGGATCACTTTGCACTTTTCGCAGATCTGCTTGACGCTCGGCTTGACCTTCATGGCGTTCCTTTGCGTGTGGCAGTTGGTCAACTGGTGCAGCCGTCAGCTCACGCTGATGCCGCCCAGAATTTACTTGTAGCGGTAGACGATACGACCCCGAGTGAGGTCATAAGGGCTCAGTTCCACCACTACCCGGTCCTCAGGGAGAATCCTGATGTAGTGCTGGCGCATCTTGCCTGAGATGTGCGCGAGTACGATGTGCTTGTTGGTCAGCTCAACGCGAAACATCGCGTTAGGCAGCGCCTCAGTCACAACGCCTTCGATCTCAATGACCCCGTCCTTCTTGGCCATACCCTCCGCTAACTGTTGTTGCCGCAGCCCTGCCGGATTGCACCGGACATGACCACGAACGTTTTTGTTGGATCGGTCATCACCTCCGGCCCCAAACAGGGCACAGCTGGGCAGACAACCAACAAACCACTTTACTGTAAGTGGGTAGAAAGTCCAAACTAAATATGAAAGTAGACACCCTACCCGGAAATTGAGCTTGCCGAAATCCCGTCGAGGATCGCCAAGCGTACGACGTCGGCTGCCGCACTCTGCAGGGTAATGAGACTCACCTGCCGGGCAGTTTCAGTACTCCGGTCCAAAGCCACCTCACCAGTGGCAAGGCAAAAGACTGTATCCCCGTCCGCCAACGTGTGCGACGGATTGAGCGCCCGGGCCAGCCCAGCATGCGCAGCAGAAGCAGTCCGATAGCACTCGGCGGGGTCCAAGACAGCATTCGTAGCAACAACAACGAGAGTCGTATTGAGCGGCGGTGGGCCGCCATCACGGTCGGCAGGTTCCGGAGCCCGGAAGCGCGCGTCTAAGGGAGGAACGACCGAGCGCGCGGAGGGCTGCGGCTCCTGCCGCCCGTCGACGATCGGAAACCCAAGAGCGTTCACCACGGCCAGCGCCCCCACAACCACGCCATTCTCGAGCGTGACCGAAGCCGTCCCCACCCCACCTTTGAACTGTCCGCGTCCGATCATCGCTCCGGTGCCGGCGCCCACGCTGCCACGTCCGACGTCGTGCCCGTCCGTTTCGGCAGCGGCGGCAACGGTGGCCGCATAGCCCATGTCCGCCGTCGGGCGCGCTGAGAAGTCGCCTCCCCGGCCCAGGTCGAAGATCGCGGCAGCGGGAACGATGGGAACCACTCCCCCGGTGACGGCGAATCCCCGGCCGTTCTCTTCGCACCAGCGCTGTGCACCGTGCGCCGAGACGAGTCCGTAGGCGCTGCCGCCGGTGAGGACCACGGCATCCACCGTGGACACCAGCGTGGTGGGATCCAGCGCGTCAGTCTCATGCGTGCCCGGGCCACCGCCACGGACGTCCGCCGACCCGACAGTGCCCCGCGGCGGCAGCACCACGGTGACTCCCGTCAGCCAGCCGTCGCCGGTTTTCTGCTCATGGCCAACCCTGATTCCAGGCACATCCGTGATTGCTCCCATGGCTTCATTCTGCCCTGCGCCCGGTGGTTGAGCTTGTCGAAACCCGGGCTGTGGGCTCGCTCACCGGGGAAACCAAACCTTCCGTGAACGGGTTCCGAAGCCTGGGACAACAATTCGCTGGGCGGCCGCATCTGGTCCGGTCCGGCTTCCACGATGTGATGGAGTGATCTCAAATCCGTTCCACAGCCCTGCTGCGGCAGGCTTTCCGATTGAGATCCATGACACCACAGCTCACCGCCAAGCCGGGCAGTTCCCTGGCGCAGACGGCCACCGGCAGGGCAAAGGACCAGGCCGGCGCCCTGCCCCGGAAGCGCAATCGCTGGTCGCGCCGGAAACGCCAGGACTTCTTCGTCTTCCTCGCGCTGGCCCTGCCGAACCTGCTGCTCATCGCGGTCTTCACCTACGTCCCGCTGTTCAACAACCTCTACTACTCCACGCTGAACTGGACGCTCGGCTCCGCGTCGGCCACCGTCGTCGGGCTGGAAAACTACGTCACCTTCTTCACCAGCGCGGACGCCGGCCGGGTCCTTGGCACCACCGCCGTATTCACTGCCGCAACCGTGGGCGGCTCCATGGCGCTGGGCATGCTAGTGGCGCTGGCCCTGAACTCGAAGGTCCGCGGCACCACCTTTGCCCGGTCGGCCGTCTTCGCACCGTATGTGCTGTCCGGGGTTGGTGTTGGCCTGGTGTGGCTGTTCATCTTTGATCCCGGCTACGGCGTGCTGGCCTGGATCCTGCGGGGCCTCGGGCAGCAGAGCCCGCAATGGATCAACGATCCGGAGCTCTCACTGGTGATGGTCATCATCGTGTACGTCTGGAAGAACCTGGGCTACTGCGCCGTGGTGTTCCTCGCCGGGCTGCAGTCCCTGCCGCAGGACGTGATGGAGGCGGCGTCGCTGGACGGTGCCAGCAGTTTCCGGCGCTTCGTCAGCATGTCGCTGCCGCTGCTCTCCCCCACCACATTCTTTCTGCTGATCACCACCATGCTCAGCTCGCTCCAGGCCTTCGACCTCATCCGGATCATGACGCCCCTGGGCAGCGGCACCAGCACCCTCATCTACGAGGCGTACCTCCAAGCCTTCGGCGCCTACAACCGCGCCGGCTATTCCGCCGCCATCTCGGTGGTCCTGTTTGTCATCCTGCTGGTCATCACAGTGCTGCAGCTGCGGTTCGTCGAAAAGAAGGTGCACTACTCGTGAGCGCTCCCGCCGCCGTCCTTCCGGACCCTTCAACGCCCGACGCCGTCCCGCCCCTTGAGCGGCCGTTCTCCCGCGCCAACCTGGCCAGGACAGTCGCTGCCGGGTATGCGCCGCTGGCCGTCGCCGTCCTGGTGGTGTTCCTGCCGCTGCTGTGGATGGTGCTGAGCTCGTTCAAGCAGCCCGGCGAAATCGTCACCCTGGATCTGCAGGTGCTCCCGGCAGCCCTTGACCCGGAGAACTATCGGGTGGCCATGACCACGGTTCCGTTCGGTCAGTTCTTCCTGAACAGCACCATCGTCACCGTGGTGGGCGGCGGCATCAAAGTGATCCTTGCCCTGCTGACCGCCTATGCCCTGGTGTTTGTGCGCTTTCCGTTCAAGAACCTGATCTTCGTCCTGATCCTCGTGGCCCTGATGGTTCCCGCGCAGGTGTCCATCCTGCCGAACTACATCCTGATCGCCGGAATGGGTGGGAAGAACACCCTGTGGGGCATCATCCTGCCCGGCCTGGGCACTGCCTTCGGCACGTTCCTGCTGCGCCAGCACTTCCTCACCCTGCCCGGTTCCATCCTGGAATCCGCAGAGATCGACGGCGCCGGCCACTGGCGGCGGCTCTGGCAGATCGTGGTTCCGGTGTCCGTCCCGTCCATCGCAACCGTTGCCCTGGTCACCGTAGTGAGCGAGTGGAATGAGTACATCTGGCCGCTCATCATCACGGACAAACCGGAAAGCATGACGCTTCCGGTGGGCCTGACCCTCTTGCAGAACTCCGAGAGCAACGGCGCAGGCTGGGGAATCATGATGGCCGGCGCCGTCCTCGTGATCGTCCCCATCCTGGTCATCTTCGCCATGCTTCAGCGCTACATCGTCGCGGGCCTGACCCAGGGCAGCGTGACGGGCTAGCCTCCGGCGAGCACCGCCGATGGGCCTTGGCGTAGGGCCTTGCCGTAGGGCATCAAAACCATCCACCCACCGCATCCAGCACCACCGAGGCACACAACGAAAGGCAGCACCATGTCCTTTACCCTTGATCGACGGTTCTTCCTCACCCTGGCCGGCGCCGGGGCCGGCGCGGCAGCTCTCTCCGCCTGCGGCGGCCCGTCAACAACACCCGGAGCCGCGGCGACACCCGCTGCCGACATCGACTTCAGTGGCGTCAAGCCGGCCGCCTCCATCGACTTCTGGTCCAACCACCCGGGCAAGTCCCAGGACGTGGAAAAGAGCATCATCGAGAAGTTCCACGCCAAGTACCCGGACATCAAGGTGAACCTGGTGACGGCCGGCGCCAACTACGAGGAAATCGCCCAGAAGTTCCAGACCGCCCAGGCCGCCAAGTCAGGCCTGCCGTCCCTGGTGGTCCTCTCCGACGTCTGGTGGTTCCGCTACTACCTGAACGAGAGCATCATCCCGCTCGACTCCCTGGTCAAGCAGCTGGACGTCAAGCTGGACGACTTCCGCACCTCGCTGGTGGACGACTACAAGTACGACGGCAAGCAGTGGGCACTCCCCTACGGCCGGTCCACACCCCTGTTCTACTACAACAAGGACCACTTCGCCGCAGCCGGTTTGCCGGACCGGGCACCCACCACCTGGCAGGAATTCGCCGGCTGGGCCCCCAAGCTCAAGGCGGCTTCCGGCGCCCAGTACGCCTTTATGCACCCCGCCCTGGCCGGCTACGCGGGCTGGACGCTGCAGAACAACCTGTGGGGCGAAGGCGGCGGCTGGTCCAAGGAATGGGACATCACATGTGACTCAGCCGAGTCCGTGGCGGCACTGCAGGCGGCCCAGGATTCCGTCTACAAGGACGCCTGGGCCGGCGTTTCCTCCAAGGAATCCGCCGACGACTTTGCCGCCGGCCTTGCTTCGGCCACGTTGTCTTCGACGGGGTCGCTGATCGGCATCCTGAAGTCCGCCAAGTTCAACGTGGGCGTCGGCTTCATGCCGGGCGGCTCAAAGGTCACCACGGGCGTGTGCCCCACCGGCGGCGCCGGCCTGGGCATCCCCAGCGGTGTCACCAAGGAAGAGCAGCTGTCAGCAGCAATGTTCCTGCAGTTCATGACCGAGCCGGAGAACACTGCCGCGTTCTCGGCCGCGACCGGCTACATGCCCACGCGCACGTCCGCCGACATGACCGCTGTGCTCGCCAAGACCCCGCAGATCAAAATCGCCATGGACCAGCTGGCCGTGACCAAGGTCCAGGACAACGCCCGGGCGTTCCTGCCGGGAGCGGACCAGGAGATGGCCAAGGCCGCCGCCAAGATCCTGACGCAGCAGGGCGACGTGAAGGCCACCATGACCGAGCTGAAGGCGACCCTCGAGGGAATCTACAGCAAGGACGTCAAGCCGAAGCTCAAGGCCTGACCCTCCCCCGGTGGTTGAGCTTGTCGAAACCGACAGGCTCAATCACCGGTCCGCCCGGTGGTTGAGCTTGTCGAAACCCCGGCGTTTTTGCGCGGCGGACCTACGGGATCGGGACGGGTACGACGCCGAGCGGCACCAGGTGCTCCGCGCCGCCGTCGGGCGCTGAGAGTACCCAGATCCCCTTCTCGTGGACGGCAACCGAGTGCTCCCATTGGCACGAGCGCTTGCCGTCGGTGGTCACCACTGTCCAGTCGTCCTCCAGCACGGCGGTGTCGATGCTGCCGCGGACCAGCATGGGCTCGATGGCCAAGCACAGTCCGGGCTTGATCTTGGGGCCGCGGTGGCTGGTGCGGTAGTTCAGGACATCTGGGGCCATGTGCATTTCGGAGCCAATGCCGTGGCCCACGTAGTCCTCCAGGATGCCCAGCGGCTTGCCCGGCACGGACGACACGTAGTCGTCGATGGCTGCGCCGACGTCGCCCACGTGGCTTCCTGTGGCCAGTGCGGCGATGCCGCGCCACATGGCTGCCTGGGTGACGTCGGAAAGCCGCTGGTCCTCGGGGTCGGCCTGGCCCACGATGACGGTGCGTGCAGAGTCGGAATGCCAGCCGTCAACAATCGCGCCCCCGTCGATCGAGATGATGTCGCCGTCGTTGAGGACCTTGCCGCCGGGGATGCCGTGCACCACTTCCTCGTTCACGGAGGTGCAGATGGTGGCGGGGAAGCCGTGGTAGCCGAGGAAGTTCGATTTGGCGCCGGCCTCGTTCAGCACTGCGGCGAAGACGTCGTCCAGCTGCTTGGTGGTAACGCCTGGAGCGGCTGCTGCCACCGCTGCGTCCAGCGCACGGTTCAGCACCAGCCCGGCGTCGCGCATGATGCGCATCTGGGCGTTGGTCTTGTATTCGATACGGGGCTGGCCGAAGGCCATGGTGTGTCCTCTCAATGGCTGAGGCTCCTCCCGGATGCCGGGAGGAGCCTCGAAAAGCTGGTGTGCCTGGCTTAGGCGGCCTGGGCTGCCTTGATAGCCTGCATCACGCGGTCGGTGACCTCGTCGATGCCGCCGATGCCGTCAACCTGTGTCAGGATGCCGCGTTCGGCGTACTTGGCCACAACGGCTTCGGTCTGCTCGTGGTACAGGTCCAGACGGTGGCGGATAACGGCTTCGTTGTCGTCGCTCCGGCCGGTTTCCTTGGCACGGCCCAGCAGGCGGGAGACGAGTTCCTCGTCGTCGGCCGTGAGCTGCAGGACGACGTCGAGCTTTTCTTCGCTGTTCGCGAGGATACCGTCCAGGTAGTCCACCTGCGCCGTGGTGCGCGGGTAGCCGTCCAGGAGGAAGCCGTTTTCGACGTCGGACTCGCTGAGGCGGTCGCGGACCATCTTGTTGGTGACGCTGTCCGGAACGAAGTCCCCGGCGTCCATGTACTTCTTGGCTTCGATGCCAAGAGGAGTTTCGCCCTTCACGTTGGCGCGGAAGATATCACCGGTCGAAATCGCCACGACGCCGAGGCGCTCGGAAATGCGTTCCGCTTGCGTTCCTTTTCCGGAACCGGGGGGTCCAATAATCAACATTTTCGTCATCGCAAAAGCCCTTCGTAGTGACGTTGCTGTAGCTGCGCATCTATTTGCTTGACGGTTTCAAGGCCAACGCCCACCATGATCAGGATCGAGGTGCCACCGAACGGGAAGTTCTGGTTCGCGTTGATCAGTACCAGTGCCACCAGCGGAATCAGCGCCACGAAGCCCAGGTAAAGGGCGCCGGGCAGCGTGATCCGGGAGAGCACGTACTGCAGGTAATCCGCGGTCGGTTTTCCGGCACGGATACCCGGGATGAAACCGCCGTACTTCTTCATGTTGTCGGAGACCTCTTCAGGGTTGAAGGTGATCGCGACGTAGAAGTATGTGAAGAACACGATCATGGCGAAGTACAGCGCCATGTAGATCGGGTGATCTCCTCGGGTCAGGTTGTTGTTGATCCACTCAACCCACGGCGCGAGTGCCTCGCCGGCTTTGGGCTGGTTGAACTGTGAGATCAGTCCCGGCAGGTAAAGCATGGACGATGCGAAGATCACGGGGATCACGCCTGCCATGTTCACCTTGATGGGGATGTAGGTGCTGGTACCGCCGACGGTCCGGCGGCCGATCATCCGCTTGGCGTACTGCACCGGGACACGGCGCTGGGACTGCTCCACGAAGACCACCAGGGCGACCGTCACCAGGCCGATCACCAGGACCATAAAGAACGTACCGGGGCCTTGTGAGCTCCAGATGGCGCCCAGGGATGTGGGGAACGTTGCCGCGATGGAGGTGAAGATGAGCAGCGACATGCCGTTGCCCACACCCTTTTCGGTGACGAGTTCGCCCATCCACATGATGAGCCCGGTACCCGCGGTCAGCGTGATGATCAGCAGGATGGTGGTGATTATGCTGTCGTCAGGAATGATCGGCAGGGCACAGCCCGGAAGCAACTGGCCTGAACGTGCCAGCGACACCAGCGTCGTGGCGTTCAGCAGGCCCAGGGCAATGGTGAGGTACCGCGTGTACTGGGTGAGTTTGGACTGCCCGGAGGCGCCCTCCTCGTACAGCTCCTGGAACCGGGGAATGACCACCCGGAGCAGCTGGACAATGATACTGGCCGTGATGTACGGCATGATGCCCAGCGCGAAGATGGACACCTGAAGCAAGGCACCGCCGCTGAACAGGTTGACGAGCTGATAGAGCCCGCCAGCGGTCTGACCGTTCTGCAAGCATTGCTGGACATTCTGGTAGTTCACACCAGGCGAGGGGATGAATGCACCCAAGCGGAAGATTGTGATGATTGCCAGCGTGAACAACAACTTGCGTCGCAGATCAGGCGTGCGAAAGGCCCGGCCAAATGCGCTAAGCAAGCGTCCTCCTGTGTTGTTTATGAGCATGGTGTGATGGGGGACAATAATCCCAACAACCGAGTCTAACGGGTGGATCGGCCATGCGAATAATCCGCGAACCCGCGATTGCGGCGAACGTGCGGAAATAGTCGGCGGGCGGATGCGAAAAAACTCCCGGCGTGCAGGGCCCTTGGGCCTTGCACACCGGGAGTTCACAACGGGCGTTCGCCCACCGTCTACTAGAGAGCGGTGGTGCTTCCGCCTGCTGCTGCAATCTTTTCTGCGGCGCTGGCCGAGAATGCGTGGACGGTGACGTCAACCTTGACGGTGATGTCGCCGGTGCCAAGCACCTTGACGGGCTGGTTCTTGCGAACGGCACCCTTTTCGACCAGGTTCTCCACGGTGACTGTGCCACCTTCCGGGAACAGCTCGTTGAGCTTGTCCAGGTTTACAACCTGGAACTCAACCCGGAACGGGTTCTTGAAGCCGCGCAGCTTCGGCAGGCGCATATGCAGCGGCAACTGGCCGCCGGCAAAGCCAGCCTTGATCTGGTAGCGGGCCTTCGTACCCTTGGTACCGCGACCAGCGGTCTTACCCTTGGAACCTTCACCACGACCAACGCGGGTCTTGGCGGTCTTGGCACCCGGGGCGGGACGCAGGTGGTGAACCTTCAGTGTGTTCTGCTTCTCAGCAGTCTCTGCGGCGATCTTTTTCTCTGCCATTTACTTCGCCTCCTCTACCTTTACCAGGTGCGGAACCGTGTTGAGCATTCCAACAGTCACGGCGTCGGCGGTGCGGACAACGGTGTGTCCGATCCGCTTCAGGCCGAGTGACCGAAGGGTGTCGCGCTGGTTCTGCTTGCCGCCAATGGCGGACTTGATCTGAGTGATCTCCAACTGAAGGTCGGAGGGAATCAGGTTCTTAGCCATGGCTTAGACACCCGCCTTCTGGTTCAGGATTGCCTTCACCATTGCCGGCGGAGCAACCTCGTCCAGCGGCAGGCCGCGGCGTGCTGCCACTGCTGCCGGCTCTTCGAGCTGCTTCAGCGCAGCAACAGTCGCGTGAACGATGTTGATGGCGTTGGAGGAACCCAGCGACTTGGAGAGGATGTCGTGGATGCCCACGCACTCCAAGATGGCGCGGACCGGACCACCGGCAATAACACCGGTACCGGCGGAAGCCGGACGCAGCATTACGACGCCGGCAGCGGCCTCACCCTGAACGCGGTGCGGGATGGTGTTGCCAATGCGGGGAACGCGGAAGAAGGACTTCTTGGCCTCTTCAACGCCCTTCGCGATTGCGGCAGGAACTTCCTTAGCCTTGCCGTAGCCCACGCCGACCATGCCGTTACCGTCACCAACGACGACCAGAGCGGTGAAGCTGAAGCGACGACCACCCTTGACCACCTTGGAAACGCGGTTGATGGTGACAACGCGTTCAATGAACTGGCTCTTCTCGGCTTCGCGGCCGCCGTCACGGCCACCGCGGCCACCGCGGCCGCCATCGCGACCGCCCTGGCCCTTGTCGCCACGCTCGCCACGACGAGCGCCACCACGGCGGTCATCGGCAGCAGCTGCGGGCGCAGTGGTCTCAGTGGCCGGAGCAGCTACGGCTTCAGTAGCCTTCTGATCTGCAGACACAGTGTCCTTTTCCTTGTTTGCTTCCGTCACAGTGACAGCCCACCTTCACGTGCGCCGTCAGCGACAGCAGCAATTCGGCCGTGGTACTTGTTACCACCGCGGTCGAAGACAACTGCTTCGACACCGGCAGCCTTGGCACGAGCGGCAACGAGCTCGCCAACGCGCTTGGCCTTGGCGGTCTTGTCGCCTTCGAATGCACGAAGGTCGGCTTCCAGTGTGGAGGCGCTTGCAACGGTCAGGCCCTTGGTGTCATCGACAACCTGGACGAATACGTGGCGTGCGGAGCGGTTGACGACCAGACGAGGACGTACAGCCGTGCCGGAGATGCGCTTGCGGATACGAAGCTGGCGGCGGCTGCGCGAAGCAGACTTGCTCTTGTTCGTACGCTTCTTGTTAATTGAGATGGCCATGGTTACTTACCAGCCTTTCCGACCTTGCGGCGGATGACTTCGCCTGCGTAGCGGATGCCCTTGCCCTTGTAGGGGTCCGGCTTCCGCAGCTTGCGAATGTTGGCAGCAACCTCGCCGACCTGCTGCTTGTTGATACCTGAAACAGAGAGCTTGGTCGGGGTCTCAACTGCAAAGGTGATGCCGTCCGGTGCGGTGACATTTACCGGGTGGCTGTAGCCGAGAGCGAACTCAAGGTCAGATCCCTTAGCCTGAACGCGGTAACCAGTACCAACGATTTCAAGCTTCTTCTCGTAGCCCTTGGTAACGCCCTCGATCATGTTAGAGATCAGGGTGCGGGTCAGGCCGTGGAGTGAACGGGAGGCGCGCTCGTCGTTCGGGCGGGCGACAGTCAGGGTCTCTGCTTCCAGGGAAACCTCGATCGGGCTGGCCACAGTGTGGTTCAGCTCGCCTTTGGCACCCTTGACGCTGACGACAGAGCCGTCAACCTTGACCTCAACGCCGGCAGGAACGGTGATGGGGAGACGTCCAATACGTGACATTATTCTCTTCCTTTCCCGTTACCAGACGTAGGCGAGGACTTCGCCGCCCACGCCCTTCTTGCCGGCTTGCTTATCAGTCAAGAGGCCGGAAGAGGTGGACAGGATTGCGACACCCAGGCCACCGAGCACGTGCGGGAGGTTGGTGGACTTTGCGTAAACACGCAGGCCCGGCTTGGAAATACGGCGAACGCCAGCGATTGAACGCTCGCGGTTCGGTCCGAACTTAAGGTCGAGGGTCAGCTTCTTGCCAACCTCTGCGTCTTCTTCTTTCCAGGAGGCGATGTAACCTTCAGCCTTCAGGATGTCGGCAACGCGTGCCTTGAGCTTGCTGTACGGCATGGACACGGAATCGTGGTACGCCGAGTTTGCATTGCGCAGACGCGTAAGCATGTCTGCGACCGGATCAGTCATTGTCATTTGGGCTCTTGCCCTTCCTCATAACGGTTTCCTCGCTGCTGCATGAAGCATCAGCGAAGGACCTGTTACGTAGTTAGATTAGTCTTCGGCCTTGAACGGGAAACCAAGCGCCTTGAGCAGCGCGCGGCCTTCGTCATCGGTCTTGGCGGTGGTTACAACCGTGATGTCCATACCGCGTACGCGGTCAATGGAATCCTGGTCGATTTCGTGGAACATAACCTGTTCGGTCAGACCGAAGGTGTAGTTGCCGTTGCCGTCGAACTGCTTGCCACTGAGGCCGCGGAAGTCGCGGATACGGGGCAGAGCCAGCGTGACCAGACGATCCAGGAATTCCCACATGCGGTCTCCACGCAGAGTTGCGTGTGCGCCGATGGGCATGCCTTCGCGCAGCTTGAACTGTGCGATCGACTTGCGGGCCTTGGTTACCTGCGGCTTCTGGCCGGTGATCAGGGTCAGATCGCGGACAGCGCCGTCGATCAGCTTGGAGTCCTTAGCGGCATCTCCAACACCCATGTTCACAACGACCTTCACCAGGCGGGGAACCTGGTTAACGTTGCTGTACTTGAATTCCTCAACGAGCGTGCTCTTGATGGAATCGGCGTACTTGGTCTTCAGACGAGGAACGATCTTCGCTGCCGGAGTCTCGAGAGTCTCAGTCATTAGATGTCCTTCCCGGAGCTCTTGGCCACGCGGACACGCACGTCGCGCTTCACGCCATTGCGCTCCACGGTCTCGGTGCGGAAACCAACGCGGGTGGGCTTCTTGGTGGACGGGTCAACCAGAGCCACGTTGGAGATGTGGACCGAAGCTTCTACGACCTCGATGCCACCAGTCTTGGTGCCGCGCTGCGACTGACCGGCCTTCGTGTGCTTGGTTACGCGGTTAATGCCTTCGACCAACACGCGGTTGGTCTCCGGGAATACGCGCAGAACCTTGCCCTGCTTGCCTTTGTCGCCGCCGCGCTCAGCCTTGGCGCCAGTGATGACCTGAACGAGGTCACCCTTTTTGATCTTAGCCATGGACTAGAGCACCTCCGGAGCCAGAGAAACGATCTTCATGAACTTCTTGTCACGAAGTTCACGACCAACCGGTCCGAAGATACGGGTACCGCGGGGGTCACCGTCAGCCTTCAGGATCACAGCTGCGTTCTCGTCAAACTTGATGTAGGAACCATCCGCACGGCGGCGTTCCTTCTTGGTACGGACGATGACTGCCTTAACAACATCGCCCTTCTTTACGTTGCCGCCCGGAATTGCATCCTTGACGGTAGCGACGATGACGTCGCCAATGCCTGCGTAGCGACGGCCAGATCCACCGAGAACGCGAATGGTAAGGATTTCCTTAGCACCCGTGTTGTCGGCGACCTTGAGTCGCGACTCCTGCTGAATCACTATTTACTCCTTGCGTCGCGCCGGTTCTCAGACCGAAAATCTTCCTACGGAATGAGCCTTGCGGAACGGTTGATCGGGGTGTCTCTTGACCTGCCTGGATTTTGCCAGACCAGGCCTAAACGCCCGTGCCAAAAACATTTGCTTCCCAGGCGGATCCGGACAGGTCCGAAGCACGAGGGGGCACTATGCCGTGGCACGATTGTTTACGAGGTTGATGACGGCGCACAGAGGGCGCCATACAAACTCAATATCCTAGCACAATAAAGGCAATCTCCCATATCACACGGCGGCAGCCGCAGCACAACCGCCGCCCTCCAGAACCGGCAACGCACGACGGCGTCACGCACGGCTCGCTTTCGGCCCACCGGCGGTGCCGTTCCCCGGAAACCCGGCCCCCCGCCGTCGGCCGTCCCCCAAAGACCTGCTCCGCGTGCCACTGCCCGCAAACCGAACCACCACCAAATGCGGAAAACCCCCGCTCCCAAATGGGAACGGGGGTTTCCGGTGCAGTACCTGCAAGCAGGCTGCGGGGTGTTACTTGGCCTTTTCGAGGATCTCGACCAGACGCCACCGCTTGGTAGCGGACAGCGGGCGGGTCTCGGCGAGGAGAACGAGGTCGCCGATGCCGGCGCTGTTCTCTTCGTCGTGAGCCTTGATCTTCGTGTTGCGGCGGATGACTTTGCCGTACAAAGCGTGCTTTACGCGGTCTTCTACCTGGACAACGATGGTCTTTTCCATCTTGTCCGAGACTACGTAGCCACGCTTCGTCTTACGGTCACCGCGTTCGCCAGCCGTAGCTGCTGCGGAAACAGTTTCCGTCACGTTCTCGTCCTTTTCACTCACTTGGCATCCTCCTCGGCCTCAACCGTTTCAGCCGTTTCGGCCTTCTTGGTTGCAGCCTTCTTGGACTTCTTCTCTTCCTTGGCTTCCACAACCGGTGCGGCAACCTCGGCACGAATGCCCAGCTCGCGCTCACGGAGAACGGTGTAGATGCGTGCGATGTCCTTCTTTACCGCGCGCAGACGACCGTGGTTCTCCAGCTGACCGGTGGCGGACTGGAAACGCAGGTTGAACAGCTCTTCCTTAGCCTTCCGGAGTTCTTCAACGAGGCGCTCGTTGTCGAACGTGTCCAGCTGTGCAGATGCAAGTTCCTTGGATCCTACTGCCATTTCTATTCACCACCTTCGCGACGCAAAATGCGTGCCTTCAACGGGAGCTTGTGGATTGCCAGGCGCAGGGCCTCGCGAGCTACCGATTCCTCGACGCCGGAGATCTCAAAGAGAACCCGGCCCGGCTTGACGTTTGAGACCCACCATTCCGGCGAACCCTTACCGGAACCCATGCGGGTTTCGGCCGGCTTCTTGGTGATCGGACGGTCCGGGTAAATGTTGATCCAGACCTTACCGCCACGCTTGATGTGGCGGGTCATCGCGATACGGGCAGACTCGATCTGACGGTTGGTGACGTATGCCGGGCTCAGAGCCTGGATACCCCACTCACCGAAGGAGACCTTGGTGCCGCCCGTAGCAGCGCCGGAACGACCCGGGTGGTGCTGCTTACGGTGCTTGACTCGACGTGGGATAAGCATTTAAGCCTGTCCTCCTTCTACTGCAGCAGGTGCAGCCTCAACTGCCGGAGCCTCGGCAGCCGGAGCTGCCTCTGCTGCCGGACGGTCGGTACGACGGCGGCGGTCACCACGGTCAGCGCCGCCGGCGCCACCCGGGCGGCCCGGACGGTCGCTGGGACCGCGGCCGCGGGACGGAGCAGCAGCTGCCTGCTGAGCCAGTTCCTTCGCGGTGACGTCACCCTTGTAGATCCAGACCTTCACGCCGATGCGGCCGAAGGTGGTCTTGGCCTCGTAGAAGCCATAGTCGATGTTCGCACGGAGGGTGTGCAGGGGCACGCGGCCTTCGCGGTAGAACTCCGAGCGGGACATTTCTGCGCCACCCAGTCGACCGGAGCAGGCGATACGGATGCCCTTGGCACCTGCACGCTGAGCGGACTGCATGGCCTTCTTCATCGCACGGCGGAAAGCCACGCGGGAAGTCAGCTGCTCAGCAACGCCCTGGGCAACAAGCTGTGCTTCCATCTCGGGGTTCTTGACCTCGAGGATGTTCAGCTGGACCTGCTTGCCCGTCAGCTTCTCAAGCTCACCGCGGATGCGGTCTGCTTCAGCGCCGCGGCGGCCGATAACGATACCGGGACGTGCCGTGTGGATATCCACGCGGACACGGTCACGGGTGCGCTCGATCTCAACCTTGGCGATACCGGCGCGCTCCATGCCAACTGACATGAGCTGGCGGATACGGATGTCTTCGCGAACGAAGTCCTTGTACCGCTGTCCGGGCTTGGTGCTGTCAGCGAACCAGTGCGATACGTGATCGGTGGTGATGCCGAGTCGGAACCCGTGCGGGTTAACTTTCTGTCCCACTTAGCGAGCCTCCTCTTTCTCAGGTGTAGCGACTACCACAGTGATGTGGCTGGTGCGCTTCTTGATCTGAAATGCACGACCCTGAGCACGCGGCTGGAACCGCTTCATGGTCGGGCCTTCATCAACGAACATTTCGCTGATGATGAGGTCGCTTTCGTCAAACGAAACACCGTCGCGGTCCGCGAGGGACCGGGCGTTTGCGATTGCCGACTGTACTACCTTGAATACCGGCTCCGAAGCTGCCTGGGGGGCAAACTTCAGAATTGCCAGAGCCTCATTCGCTTGCTTACCACGAACAAGGTTGACGACGCGCCGGGCCTTCATAGGCGTTACGCGGATGTGACGCGCAATTGCCTTGGCTTCCATTGCTTTCCTTCTCTCGTCTTTGACGTAAGTGCAGGCGCCTAGCGGCGCTTGCCCTTACGGTCGTCCTTGACATGGCCGCGGAATGTCCGCGTGGGAGCGAATTCGCCGAGCTTGTGCCCGACCATCGACTCAGTGACAAACACCGGAATGTGCTTGCGTCCGTCGTGTACGGCGATCGTGTGCCCAAGCATGTTGGGGATGATCATCGAACGGCGGGACCAGGTCTTGATGACGTTCTTGGTGCCCTTTTCGTTTTCCCTGTCCACCTTTACAAAGAGGTGCTGGTCAACGAAAGGACCTTTTTTCAGGCTGCGTGGCATGTGTCCAGGCTCCTATCGCTTGTTCTTGCCAGTACGACGGCGACGAACAATAAGCTTGTCGCTCTCTTTGTTGGGACGCCGGGTGCGGCCTTCCCGCTTACCGTTCGGGTTGACGGGGTGACGTCCACCGGACGTCTTACCCTCGCCACCACCGTGCGGGTGGTCAACCGGGTTCATCGCGACACCACGGACGGTCGGGCGAACGCCCTTCCAGCGCATGCGGCCGGCCTTACCCCAGTTGATGTTCGACTGCTCGGCGTTGCCGACCTCGCCGACCGTTGCGCGGCAGCGCACGTCAACGTTGCGGATTTCGCCGGAAGGCAGACGCAGCTGGGCGAAGCGGCCTTCCTTTGCTACAAGCTGGATCGATGCGCCGGCGGAGCGGCCCATCTTGGCGCCGCCACCCGGACGCAGTTCAACTGCGTGGATTACGGTACCAACCGGGATGTTGAGCAGCGGCAGGTTGTTACCGGGCTTGATGTCAGCACCGGAACCTGCCTCAACGACGTCACCCTGGGAGAGCTTGTTCGGGGCGATGATGTAACGCTTGGTGCCATCAACGTAGTGCAGGAGGGCGATGCGAGCCGTGCGGTTCGGATCGTACTCGATTTCGGCAACGCGGGCGTTGACGCCGTCTTTGTCGTGGCGACGGAAGTCGATCAGACGGTACTGGCGCTTGTGGCCACCACCCTTGTGACGGGTCGTGATCTTACCGGAGTTGTTACGGCCGCCCTTTTTGGGCAGCGGACGTACCAACGACTTTTCCGGCGTCGACCGCGTGATTTCGGTGAAGTCCGCTACGCTCGAGCCACGACGGCCCGGGGTAGTCGGCTTGTATTTACGGATTCCCATAATTTATTTCCTCGTTAAAGTGGTCTCCGCTACGAGAGCGGACCGCCGAAGATGTCGATGGTGCCTTCTTTGAGGCTCACAATTGCACGCTTGGTGTTCTTGCGGGTACCCCATCCGAATTTGGTGCGCTTGCGCTTACCGGCACGGTTGATGGTGTTGATCGATTCGACCTTGACGGAGAAAATCTTCTCCACGGCCAGCTTGATCTCGGTCTTGTTCGAGCGGGGGTCCACCAGGAAGGTGTACTTGCCCTCATCGATCAGGCCGTAGCTTTTTTCCGATACGACGGGTGCAAGCACGACGTCGCGCGGGTCTTTGATGGTGGCTGCACTCACTTGGCATCCTCCTCGTTCTTTGCTACTGCCCGGTCAGCAACGAATGCTTCGTAGGCAGCCTTGGTGAAGACAACGTCGTCAGAGACGAGTACGTCGTAGGTGTTCAGCTGGTCTGCGTACAGAACGTGAACACCCGCGAGGTTGCGCACGGAAAGTGCTGCAACATCGTTGGCGCGCTCGATGACAACCAGCAGGTTCTTGCGCTCGGAAACTCCGCGCAGCGTTGCCAGTGCGTTCTTGACGGACGGCTTGGTGCCCTCCACCAGTTCAGCAACAACGTGGATGCGTCCGTTGCGTGCCCGGTCAGAGAGTGCGCCGCGCAGTGCAGCAGCAATCATCTTCTTGGGGGTGCGCTGGCTGTAGTCACGCGGTGTGGGACCGTGGACTACGCCACCACCGGTCATGTGAGGAGCACGGATTGAACCCTGACGGGCGCGGCCGGTGCCCTTCTGCTTGAACGGCTTGCGACCTGCACCGGAAACTTCGGCGCGGGTCTTGGTTTTGTGGGTACCCTGGCGAGCAGCAGCGAGCTGGGCTACGACGACCTGGTGCAGCAGCGGCACGTTGGTCTGAACGTCGAAGATCTCTGCAGGCAGGTCAACCTTGACAGTGCTAGTCATTGAACTAGGCTCCCTTCACGGCGGTGCGTACGAGTACGACCTGGCCGCGGGCGCCGGGGACGGCACCCTTGATCAGGAGCAGCGACTTCTCGACGTCAACTGCGTGAACCGTAAGGTTCAGCGTGGTGTGACGAACGGCGCCCATGCGGCCGGCCATTTTCATGCCCTTGAAGACGCGGCTCGGGGTGGATGCGCCACCGATTGAACCGGGCTTACGGTGGTTCTTGTGAGCACCGTGTGAGGCGGGAGCGCCGTGGAAGCCGTGACGCTTCATAACACCGGCGAAGCCCTTACCCTTGGTGGTGCCGATAACGTCGATCTTCTGGCCGGCTTCGAAGAGCTCAACAGAAAGCTCCTGGCCCAGCTCGTAAGTGTCAGCATCTGCAGTGCGCAGTTCGACGACGTGGCGGCGAGGCGTGACGCCTGCCTTTTCAAAGTGACCAGCCAGCGGCTTGGTGACCTTGCGGGGATCGATCTGGCCGTAGCCGATCTGAACAGCTACGTAGCCATCAGTGTCTGCGTTGCGCAGCTGCGTGATGACGTTCGAATCTGCCTGGACCACAGTGACGGGGATGAGCTTGTTGTTCTCGTCCCAGACCTGGGTCATGCCGAGCTTCGTGCCCAGCAGGCCCTTTACGTTACGGGTTGCGGTCATAGTCTCTCAGCACCTCCCTACAGCTTGATTTCGATGTTCACGTCGGCCGGCAGGTCGAGACGCATAAGCGAATCAACAGCCTTCGGCGTGGGATCGATGATGTCGATAAGACGCTTGTGCGTGCGCATTTCAAAGTGCTCGCGGCTGTCCTTGTACTTGTGCGGAGAGCGGATAACACAGTAAATGTTCTTCTCCGTCGGCAGCGGCACGGGGCCAACTACCGTTGCGCCTGCGCGCGTGACCGTCTCAACGATCTTCCGTGCTGAAACGTCAATGACCTCGTGGTCATATGACTTCAGCCGGATGCGGATTTTTTGTCCCGCCATGTCGCCTGACTCTCTTTCAGTTAGTGCTGCTCCCGGTGAGGGCTGCTCTGTTCACTTTCTTGTTGCATGTGGCTGCCGAAGCATTTGAAGTCTGAACTACCACCCGCCGCACAAGCTGAATCCGGATGAATCCGGGTTCCTCAACCTGCCGACGTAACCGACCCCCGCGGTCGGGCGTGTCGCGCTTAGCACGCATACAAATCCGCAGTTCCATGGGGAGTGGGTTATGTTTGGGCTTCCACTTGGACCCTGACACCCGGCATTATCCGGATCGGGACACGAAGAAGCGCTTGAACAACTCATCTAGTATGCCGGATATTATGCCCAGAAGCGAATCTGCAGGCTGACGCCTCCCCTTGCAGCAGATGTGCCAGCACACTGCGCATTCGGGCCCTGCGCGACCTGGGGTCATTGCCTTCGGCAACATCCGAATGGATGATGGGGGAATGACCGTCGAAAATGACGTTTCCGTCCACGATCTGGCCGACCGACTGCCCAGCTCGTTCACCCTCGGTGTTGCCGCGGCCGCCTTCCAGATCGAAGGTTCCCTCTCCGCTGACGGACGGGGTCCCTCCGGCTGGGACGCCTTCGCGGAGAAACCCGGCGCCATCATCGATGGACACTCCCCAGCAGTGGCCTGCGACCACTACAACCGCTCGCCCGAAGATGTGGCTCTGATGCGGGACCTCGGCGTGGATTCCTACCGCTTTTCCATCTCCTGGCCGCGGATCCAGCCGGACGGCCGCGGCGCGTTCAACAAACAGGGCCTGGACTTCTACGACCGCCTGATCGACCAGCTGCTCGAAGCCGGCATCTCCCCCATGGCCACCCTCTACCACTGGGATACGCCACTGCCCTTGGAGCACCGTGGCGGCTGGATGAACAGGGCCACCGCCGAACGCTTCGCTGAGTACGCAGGCGAGGCCGGCCGGCGATTTGGTGATCGCGTAGACCAGTGGGTAACCCTCAACGAACCAGCCTCGGTAGTCCTCAACGGCTATGCGCTGGGCGTCCATGCCCCCGGACGGGATCTCCTCTTTGATGCCTTTCCTGCTGTCCACAACCAGCTGCTGGCCCATGGCATGGCCGTCCAGGCGCTTCGCGCAGCAGGGGTCCGCGGCGGAATCGGCGTGACCAACCTCCACTCCCCCGTCCGGCCGGCCACGCGAAAAATCACGGACAAATACATCGCGCTGGTTTTCGACCTGATGCTCAACCGCATCTATGCCGATCCGGTCCTCCTGGGCCGATACCCCCGCCCGCCGCTCATCGCCAAGCCCTGGTTCCGGTCGTTCGGAAGAATCCCCGACGCCGACCTCCGCACAATCCACCAGCCTCTGGACTTCTACGGCGTGAACTATTACTACCCCACGAAGGTGGCAGCCGGACGGGGTCCGGCCGAAAGCCCCACGGGTCCTGCCGAGGCGATGGTGCGGGTGCCGTTCCATCAGGAGCCGTTCCCCGAATACGGCACCACGGGTTTCGGCTGGCCGGTAGCGCCGGAGCACCTTGGCATCCTGCTGCGCGAACTAAAGGACCGCTATAAAGGGGAGCTGCCCCCGCTGTACATCACCGAAAGCGGCGCCAGCTTCCCGGAGCCCGACCACGTCAGCGGTCCCATTCAGGACCTGGGGCGGATCAATTACATCGCGGACCACCTGCGGCACGCGCTGGAGGCGACGGCACCGGGCGGAATCGCCCACGACGTGGACCTCCGCGGCTACTACGTCTGGACGCTGATGGACAACTTCGAATGGGCCGCGGGGTACTCCCAGCGCTTCGGCCTGGTGCACGTGGATTTCGACACCCTGGAGCGCACACCCAAGGAATCGTTCTACTGGTACCGGGCGCTCAGCCAGGCCCGGAAATCACTCGCCGGCGAAGGCCAGCCCGGCTGAACACCGGCGAACACCCCGGCTGGCTGAGGCCCGGCGGCCTTGCTACTTGTCCTTGTTTGCCCGGTTGATGCGCTTGGCGCGGTCAATCTCGGTGCGGAAATGCTTCTTGGCCCAGAAAACTCCGGCGACCACGGCGACCACGATGATCAGAAAAATCAGCCATTCCATGATGTACTCCTCTCGCTGTCAGCAACAGTATCAGTGCCGGCGGGACGGTTCCCTGCCCTCGCGGGACGGTGAGCTGGACTCAGGACCCGGGGTCACCGCTGGTCCCGCCTCCGGCGCCTGACCGGCTGTTCCGCGGTTCAGCCGCCAGACGGCAAAGACGATCAGCCCCACAGCGATGGATGCCAACAGCAGGAACGTGTATTGCCGCATGGCCCACAGAATGCAGGCGGCCACCCCTGCCGCACCCCACCAGACGAAGAGCCGTTCCCCTAGGCCAAGGCCTGCCATGAGCAGCAGGGCGAGGAGCACCAGGACCCACAGCTGCTGCCCAGCGTTCCCGCCGAACACTATGCCCAGGCCGCTCAGCGAGAGCAACGCAGAGGCCGCGCCCACCAGTAACCGGCCGGCAGCTTGGTTGCCGGCGAAGTAGCGCAAGCCACCGAGGACAGCGGCCAGGACCACGTACCACTGGACCACCCAGAAGGGGCTGGGAAGGTCGGTCAATAGCCGGCCTGTGCGATCTTCAGTCGCGTCCAGTTCGAAGATGGCAGCGCGCTGGATGGCTACTGTGAGGACCAACGCACCCACTTCGAGGGCGATCCGTCGCGCCCTTGCGGGCGCCTCCCTGTGGGACACCCCGACGGCGGCGGCCAGCACGGCGGCCGCCGTCCAGGACGTTGCATCGTTCCGGATTCCGACGAAGACCACCAGCACGAGGCCGAGGAACGCCGCACCGGCAAGCGACCAACGACGCACCGGCTCGGCCTGCAAGGGGCCGCTGCGCATGAGCCGCACGGCATAGAGGGCGGCCGAAGCCACACCCGCGCCGGTCAGCCATGGCAGGAATCCGTCCCAGACGCCGGGGACATCCTGATACGCCTCCGCCGCCAGGGCGACGGACCCGCCGAGCGCGGCCACGGCTGCCGGCGGATACAGCACCGGCAGATCCTCGACGTGCGATGCGGTAAAGCACACGGCTGACAGTGCCAGGACAGCCGCACCCGTTACCCAGCCGGCCGCCAACGGCGAGATCAGCAGCCCCACACCGGCAAACGAGCTGGCGGTAACCAGCCAGAGCCAGTGCTCGACGTCAGTGTCGCCAGCGGTCTGTTGGTGACCATTCTGCTCGTGCCCTCTCTGAGTGAGCCCGTTCTGCCGGCCCGCGTTCTGCCGGTGCCGCAGGATGCCGGCAGCGGTCGCAAGCAGCGCACCACCCAGCAGAGTCACGGCAGTGCCGGTGTGGCTCAGGACCGCGGTCACAAGGAACGTCCCGCCGAACGTGAACAGCGGGCCCAGTGCGAGCACGCCGAACAGCGCAGCATACACAGCGAAGTAGCGGGCTCCGTAGGCACTGAAGAGTCTCCTGGCTACCACAGCAGAGACCAGCAGCAACAGCAGTTCCAACAACACCACCCAGCGGCCGCCGTCGTCGTGCTGCGCCAGCAGCCCGACGTCGCCCGGCCTGGTCACGTAGACCAGCGGCAGCAATGCCTGCCCGACCAGGGTGATCCAGACTGCAGCCTGCTGGAAGGGGATGTCAGCCAGCCGTGAGCGCATCACCCAGCGGATGGCATGCTGGGCCGCGAGCACCAGGGCAAACGTCACCGAAACCACAGTGGGCGAGGCGGTGATGTCGTAACTGAGAACCACTGCGAGGGCTGCCGTCAGCACGCGGGCCGCCACAAAGTACCAGCCCTTCCTGGCCCGCCGTTGCTCGGCCACCACCATCAGCGTGGAGTAGACCGCGAAGATACCCAGGATCAGTTCCACCCGAAGTAGATCGCCATCGCTGACGACCAGCAGCACAACAAATGCAAACGGGGCCAACCAGGCTGCACCCGCCACTCTGCGAAGGAAGTACCCCGAGGCCGCCCCGCCTAGGGCCACGAGTCCTGCAGCGTACGTTTCCTGCCAGTCTGCGGAACCTGACTGCAAGAGGCTGGCAATGCCGGCCAACTGGAGAAGGAGCACTGCGCCCGCGTCGGCAAGAATCCCGCGGGGAGCACGACGGCGCCCCGCAGCAACCAGCGGAAAGCACAGCTGGAGTGCCAGCACGGTCACCAGGACCGTTGCCGGGTGGACCACTTCGTCCGCGATGACCACCGGGCCGCCGTCCCGCTGCAGCTGGTGAAAAGCTGTCAGGGCAAGTACGGTGGCTGCCGCCCTGGCGAACCACCAGTAGGCCCAGCGGTGTTGGCGCAGGGGCAGACGAGCCGCAGTGATGAGCAGATATGCAACCACCAACAACAACGCCGCATTCCCGGCGCCTTGTGAAACGGCTTGGAACGCGACCGTCGCGGCGACCACGGACATACCCAGCGGCAAGGCCTCCCACACCGTTGCAACCCAGTCCGGTTCCGTAGCCGGCCGTGGAACCTCCAGGGCTCCGATGACAAAAGCGGCAGCAAGCTGGATGATCACGCAGACGGCTGTCAGGCCGTGGTCCGGCGAGGTCTCAATGAACGGCATCCCGACCAGAACCAGTGCACCCCCGGTACCGAAGACGCCCAAGGTTGCCTCCGGCGCCAACGTCCGCACGCCCGCGCGTTCCAGGAGTGCCGTCAGGAGTTGCTGGCACACGAGTGCCAGCAACAGCGCGAACATGGACGCCTCGGCCCGCCCAGGGCCGTCATCCATCACTGCCGCGACAGTCACAGGGACCGCACAGGTAAGGGCCAACCGGGACCCCAGAACCAGCCGGCCGCGGAAATCACCTGCCGCGAAAACCCCACGGATCGCCCAGAAGCCGGCCGCAGCGAGCAGCATTCCGGCTAGCGGCCACGCGCCCATCGAAGGCGAAACTATGCCGGCCAACACCAGTGCGGCCACGGGCGCCCATTCGGCCCGGCCGGCCCACTTGGCTGCCAGCACCATGCCCGTGGCCAAAGATAATGCCACCGGCACCCACAGCGGCACCGCAGTACCCGTTGCGACTGAACCGTAGCCATCCATAGCGCGGAAAAAGCCGACAGCGGTCTCCTGAACGCTGAACGCCGTGGTGGCAGCGAGTTGCAGAGCAAACGTCGCCCGGGCATCAACCTGCCAGCGTTCTCCAGCGGCGTTTGGGCTGTTGCCGGCGCCGGACGAGCCTGCCTGCTGCTGGGGAAACCAGCCCGTCAGCCTGGCCGACAGGAACGCCAGCCCCACTGCCTGGGCGGCGAACAGTACGCCGGCGGCGAGCAGGGCATCGGTCCCCCGGCCGGTCAGGTGCCAGATCTCGACGACGGCAGCTACAGTCAGGGCGGCCCGTGCCGCATAGAAGTTGATCAGCCTGAACCGCCCCGGAACAGCGGCCATGAGGGCAAAATAGACTCCGCACATCCCGATGACCAGCGCGTACTCAGCTTTGTCCAAGTGCAACGGCACGCAGGTCGCGGCGACGGCAACGGCCGGAACCACCAACGGGTGCAGGACCATCAGCGGCCTGACATACACCGGCGGCAGCCAACGCGGCCGGGCCAGGGCAATGCCCGTTAGCAGCACGGCGACGGCTATGAGCGCAGCGAAATACCAGACGAGCGCGCCACCCAGGATTGAAACGCCGGAGAACGCTGTGGAAGCCACAAACGTGAAGGAAAGATACACGAGAACCCTGCTCTCCAGCCGGACCGCCGCCGCAACATAAGCCGCGGTACCAATCAGCGACGTGATCAGCCAGGCAGACGGGCCGTGATGCAATGCGAAGTTGTACAGTGCCAGCCCGGTCACAGGAACCAGGGCAAGCCCGGTGCCGGTGAACGCCACGGCAGCAGGCTTCAGCCGCGGGACCCGGGCGTGCAGAACAAATCCCGCGCCATAGAAAAGCGCCGTGACTGCGCAGACGCCGGCAAAGCGCAACATGGGCGGAAGGCTGGTGCCGATGAAGAGTGCTGCGGCAGCCACCAGCAGCAGGCTGGCCACGTACAGCGTGATGTTGATGTTCTGCCGGTCCCGCTTTTCACGGCGGGCCTGGCGCTCGGCCGGTGTCTCCGGATATGTCTGGAACGAGGCGGCCGGAGACTGCGGCGGAATCCTCGGTGGCACCGACGCGGTGGGCGACGGCGACGATAAGGGCGCCGAAGGCGACGCCGGCACCGGCACCGGCACCGTCACCAGGGAGATGCTGACGTCGGCGGGCACTGGCGTGGCCGGCGTGGGCACACTGGTGACCGCCGCCGTCGTGCGCTGCCCCAGGGGCGGGCCCTCCCCCCGCCGTGAGTCGGCGTCGGCAGAACTTGGCGATTGCGTGGCCCCCGGACTGGGCTGGCCGGACGCCTGAAGCTTGACCACGGCGTCACGCCACCCCTGAAGGTGACCGGCGCGGTACCCCGCTTCATATGATTCGTCCCTCACGGCGATCCCTTTCCAGAGGGCAGGCCTTCCTGCACGATTAATCCATTGATTGGATTAATCGTAGCAAAGAACAGCCCCGCTGCACTAGCAGCGGGGCTGTTCCAAACTTCGCGTCAGGCCGTCAGACGGCGATCAGCTCCGTAATCAACAAGTAAATTACTTGATGATCTTGGTAACGCGTCCTGAACCAACGGTGCGGCCGCCTTCGCGGATAGCGAAGCCGAGGCCCTCTTCCATGGCGATGGGCTGGATGAGCGCAACGGTCATCTCAGTGTTGTCGCCAGGCATAACCATTTCCGTGCCTTCCGGCAGGGTGATAACGCCGGTTACGTCCGTGGTGCGGAAGTAGAACTGCGGGCGGTAGTTCGAGTAGAACGGGTTGTGACGTCCGCCTTCGTCCTTGGAGAGGATGTAGACGTTGGCCTCGAAGTCGGTGTGCGGGGTGATGGAACCCGGCTTGACGACAACCTGGCCACGCTCTACGTCATCGCGCTTCAGACCGCGGAGCAGGAGGCCACAGTTCTCGCCGGCCCATGCTTCGTCGAGCTGCTTGTGGAACATCTCGATACCGGTCACCGTGGTCTTCTGGACCGGGCGGATGCCGACGATCTCGACCTCGGAGTTGATGGCGAGGGTTCCACGCTCGGCGCGGCCCGTTACAACGGTGCCACGGCCGGTGATCGTGAAGACATCTTCGATCGGCATCAGGAACGGCTTGTCACGGTCGCGTACGGGGTCCGGAACGGACTCGTCAACGGCGGCCATGAGGTCCTCAACGGACTTGACCCAGATGGGGTCGCCTTCGAGAGCCTTCAGACCGGAAACGCGAACAACCGGAGCTTCATCGCCATCGAAGCCCTGAGCCGAAAGCAGCTCACGAACTTCCATTTCAACGAGGTCCAGCAGTTCTTCGTCATCAACCATGTCCGACTTGTTCAGCGCAACCAGCAGGTAGGGAACGCCAACCTGGCGGGCAAGCAGAACGTGCTCGCGGGTCTGAGCCATCGGGCCGTCAGTGGCGGCAACCACGAGGATTGCACCGTCCATCTGTGCAGCACCGGTGATCATGTTCTTGATGTAGTCAGCGTGACCCGGAGCGTCTACGTGTGCGTAGTGGCGCTTCTCGGTCTGGTACTCAACGTGGGAAATGTTGATCGTAATGCCACGCTGGCGCTCTTCCGGAGCAGAGTCAATCGACGCGAAGTCGCGCTGCTCGTTGAGAGTCGGGTACTTGTCGTACAGCACCTTGGAAATGGCGGCAGTCAGCGTCGTCTTACCGTGGTCAACGTGACCAATGGTGCCGATGTTGACGTGCGGCTTAGTCCGCTCGAACTTTGCCTTTGCCACAGGTTCCTCCTAGAACGTTTTCAAATGACTTACCCTTCGACCGCGCTTATCGCGGCAGAAACTCAGGCAAGTCTACTTGGGGGGCTTTGGATTGGTGAAATTGCAGATTCAGGAACTAATACTAGTCCCTCGAGCCTGTTCGTGCAGATGGCCGGGGCCCGGCTAGACCGGACCCGGCCACCTGCACCAGGTGAGCTTCCGTGAACCGGAAACGCACCCGAGTTTTTGCTGCGAAAGTCGGAAGACTACTCGCCGCGGTTCTTCTGGATGATCTCGTCGGCAAATGCCTTCGGGACCTCCGCGTAGCTGTGGAACGTCATGGAGTACACAGCGCGGCCCTGGGTCTTCGAACGCAGGTCACCGATGTAGCCGAACATGCCGGACAGCGGGACGTGCGCACGGATGACCTTGACGCCCTGTGCATCTTCCATGGACTGCATCTGGCCACGGCGGGAGTTGAGGTCACCGATTACTTCACCCATGTATTCCTCAGGGGTGCGGACCTCTACATCCATCAGCGGTTCGAGCAGGATGGGGTTTGCCTTGCGTGCGGCTTCCTTGAAAGCCATACGGCCGGCGATCTTGAACGCCATTTCCGAAGAGTCAACATCGTGGTAAGCGCCGTCAATCAGCGTCGCCTTGATGCCAACAACCGGGTAACCGGCCAGGACGCCGTCATTCAGTGCATCCTGGATACCGGCGTCAACCGACGGGATGTATTCGCGCGGAATACGCCCACCGGTGACCTTGTTCTCGAACTCGTAGAGTTCGCCTTCGGAAGTGTCCAGCGGCCCAATGGCAATCTGGATCTTTGCGAACTGACCCGAACCACCGGTCTGCTTCTTGTGCGTGTAGTCGTGACGCGCAACAACATTCTTGATGGTTTCGCGGTAAGCGACCTGCGGCTTGCCGACGTTGGCCTCGACCTTGAATTCGCGGCGCATGCGGTCCACCAGGATATCCAGGTGGAGCTCGCCCATACCGGCGATGATGGTCTGACCGGTGTCCTCGTTGAGGGAGACCTGGAAGGTCGGGTCCTCAGCGGAGAGCTTCTGGATAGCCAGTGAGAGCTTCTCCTGGTCACCCTTGGTGTTCGGTTCGATGGCAACCGAGATCACGGGCTCCGGGAAGCTCATGGACTCGAGGACGATCTGGTTGCTGGAGTCACACAGGGTGTCGCCCGTGGTGGTGTCCTTCAGCCCGATCGCTGCGTAGATGTGGCCGGCGGTAGCGCCCTCAACAGGCATTTCCTTGTTGGCGTGCATCTGGAACAGCTTGCCGATGCGCTCCTTCTTGCCCTTGGTGGAGTTGACCACCTGAGCACCCGCTTCGACGTGACCGGAGTACACGCGGATGAAGGTGAGCTGGCCGAAGAAGGGGTGCGCAGCAATCTTGAACGCCAGAGCCGAGAACGGCTCCTCAGAGGAAGGCGCGCGCGTGAGTTCCTTCTCTTCGTCGCGAGGATCGTGACCGATCATCGGCGGAACGTCGAGCGGGTTGGGCAGGTAGTCAACCACGGCGTCAAGCATCGGCTGAACGCCGCGGTTCTTGAACGCGGAGCCACAGAAGACCGGGTAGAGCTCGGAGTTGATCGTCATCTTGCGGATGCCGGCCTTGAGCTCCTCGACGGAGAGTTCTTCACCCTCGAGGTACTTCTCCATGAGCTCTTCGGTAGCGTCAGCCACCGTCTCAACGAGGGCAGCCCGGTATTCCTTGGCCTTCTCCAGCAGATCCGCGGGGATCTCCTGGACCTCGTACTTGGCACCCATGGTGACGTCACCCTTGGAGTCGCCCGGCCAGACCAGCGCGCGCATTTCCAGGATGTCGACAACGCCGACGAAGTCGTTCTCGGCACCGATCGGCAGCTGCATAACGAGCGGCTTGGCACCGAGGCGGCTGATGATGGTGTCTACCGTGTAGTAGAAATCAGCACCGAGCTTGTCCATCTTGTTGACGAAGCAGATACGCGGAACGTTGTACTTGTCAGCCTGGCGCCAAACGGTCTCAGACTGGGGCTCGACGCCTTCTTTACCGTCGAACACGGCAACGGCGCCGTCGAGGACGCGCAGTGAGCGCTCAACCTCGACGGTGAAGTCAACGTGGCCGGGGGTGTCAATGATGTTGATCTGGTTGTTGTCCCAGAAGCAGGTCACGGCGGCAGACGTGATGGTGATGCCGCGTTCCTTCTCCTGTTCCATCCAGTCAGTCGTCGAAGCGCCGTCGTGCGTTTCGCCGATCTTGTGGTTCACACCTGTGTAGAACAGAATGCGCTCGGTGGTGGTGGTCTTGCCAGCATCGATGTGAGCCATGATGCCGATGTTGCGGACCTTACTAAGGTCTGTAAGCACGTCCTGTGCCACGGTGTCTCCCTTTCGGATGGACTACGCGTTCGCCGCCGGCTCAGTCGAGCCGGCGGCGTCCGGGAAGTATTACCAGCGGTAGTGTGCGAAGGCCTTGTTGGACTCGGCCATCTTGTGGGTGTCTTCGCGACGCTTCACAGCGGCACCGAGACCGTTGGAGGCATCCAGGATTTCGTTCTGGAGGCGCTCGGTCATGGTCTTTTCACGGCGGGCCTTGGAGTAGCCAACCAGCCAACGCAGGGCGAGGGCGGTGGAGCGGCCCGGCTTGACCTCAACCGGAACCTGGTAGGTAGCGCCACCAACGCGGCGTGAGCGGACCTCGAGGGAAGGCTTGACGTTCTCCATGGCCTTCTTGAGGGCTGCTACGGGGTCGCCGCCGGACTTGGCGCGGGCGCCTTCGAGGGCACCGTAAACAATGCGCTCTGCGGTGGACTTCTTACCGTCAACCAGCACCTTGTTGATCAGCTGGGTAACCAGCGGGGAGCCGTAAACGGGATCTAGTACGAGCGGCCGCTTGGGGGCCGGACCCTTGCGAGGCATATTACTTCTTCTCCATCTTTGCGCCGTAACGGCTGCGTGCCTGCTTACGGTTCTTCACACCCTGGGTATCGAGGGCGCCACGGACGATCTTGTAGCGAACGCCGGGGAGGTCCTTCACGCGACCGCCGCGAACGAGCACAATGGAGTGCTCCTGCAGGTTGTGGCCTACACCGGGGATGTAAGCGGTAACTTCAACGCCACCGTTGAGGCGCACACGTGCAACCTTACGAAGAGCCGAGTTCGGCTTCTTGGGGGTGGTGGTGTAAACGCGGGTGCAAACACCGCGGCGCATCGGGCTGCCGTTAAGCGCGGGAGCCTTGGTCTTTTTGACCTTAGGCGTGCGGCCCTTGCGGACCAGCTGGTTAATCGTAGGCACTCTCGTGTTCTCCGTTGGTTTGATCTCTAACCTTCACGCTCAGGCGCCAGCCTGAACACGATGGTTTTGGCGTTGCTCCTTGCAGCCGCGGCCTCTGGAAACTTGCGTAGGCGTGCAAAAGTGTGGCATTCGTTGCGCACCTTACCCGCAACCCGGAAACAAGCTCCACCCAGCATCATGAGAACAAAACCAAAATGATGCTGCGGCGGCCTTCATCCACTGCCACACAGAACAATTACAGAAAGTTTAGCACGGCTGGATCCCGCGCCTTAATCGGGTGTATAGCGAACGACGGCGGACCCCGGGTGCCGCCGTCGTCCTCCACTCAAAGTCGTTCAGCACTTAAACAGCAACGCGGGGTCACTTTGAGCCCAATCCGAGGTGCGGATTGGGCGGTAAGTGACCCCGCCTTGCTTTAGGCGTTAGCGGAAATCGTTGCCGAGATCGTAGTCATCCAGCGGGATGGCGTGGAACTCAGGAGCTCCGTCGCCGCCCAGGGAGTCGTACGAGAAGTCACTGAATGCGCTGGGGCCGGTGAACAGGTTGGCCTTCGCTTCCTCAGTGGGCTCCACGGTGACCTCGGTGTAGCGCGGGAGACCCGTGCCGGCCGGGATCAGCTTACCGATGATGACGTTCTCCTTGAGGCCGAGCAGCGGGTCGCTCTTGCCTTCCATGGCCGCCTGCGTCAGGACGCGGGTGGTCTCCTGGAAGGAAGCTGCCGACAGCCAGGACTCGGTGGCCAGGGACGCCTTCGTGATGCCCATGAGCTCAGGACGTCCGGAAGCCGGAGTCTTGCCCTCGGACACAACGCGGCGGTTGGCCTCCTCGAAGCGGCTGCGCTCGGCGAGCTCGCCGGGGAGCAGATCCGATTCGCCGGACTCGATGACCGTGACCCGGCGCAGCATCTGGCGAACGATAACCTCGACGTGCTTGTCGTGGATACCGATGCCCTGGCTGCGGTACACGCCCTGGACCTCGTCCACCAGGAACTTCTGCGCGGCACGGGGACCCATGATGCGCAGAACCTGCTTGGGATCCACCGGACCGTTGATGAGCTTCTGGCCCACCGTGACGTGCTCGCCGTCCTCAATGAGGAGGCGTGAACGGCGCAGTACCGGGTAGGCGATCTCTTCAGAGCCGTCATCCGGAGTGATGACCAGGCGCATCTGACGCTCGGACTCTTCGATGGCGATGCGGCCGGCTGCTTCAGCAATCGGTGCGACACCCTTCGGAGTACGGGCTTCGAAGAGCTCCTGGATACGGGGCAGACCCTGGGTGATGTCGTCGCCACCGCTGGCGGAAACAGCACCACCGGTGTGGAACGTACGCATGGTCAGCTGGGTACCGGGCTCACCGATCGACTGTGCGGCGATGATGCCGACAGCCTCGCCGATGTCCACGGTCTTGCCGGTGGCCAGTGAACGGCCGTAGCACAGGGCGCAGGTGCCGACGCTGGACTCACAGGTGAGTACGGAGCGGACCTTGACCTCGGTGATGCCGGCTGCGAACAGCTCAGCGATAACGACGTCGCCGCAGTCGGTGCCGCCGGCCGCAAGGACATTGCCCTTGGAGTCCACAACATCAACAGCGAGCGTACGGGCGTAGGCGCTGTTCTCGACGTTCTCGTCCAGGACCAGCTCGCCGTTGGCGTCCGGCACGGCGATTGCCGTGACCAGGCCGCGCTCGGTGCCGCAGTCCTCTTCGCGGACGATGACGTCCTGCGACACGTCCACCAGACGACGGGTCAGGTAACCCGAGTTGGCGGTACGCAGCGCGGTGTCAGCCAGACCCTTACGGGCACCGTGCGTAGCGATGAAGTATTCCAGCACCGACAGGCCCTCGCGGTAGGAGGACTTGATGGGACGCGGGATGATTTCACCCTTAGGGTTGGCCACCAGGCCACGGATACCCGCGATCTGTCGGACCTGCATCCAGTTACCACGTGCACCGGAGGACACCATGCGGTTGATGGTGTTCATCGGCGACAGGTTGTCACGCATGACCTGGGCGATCTCGTTGGTTGCCTTGTTCCAGATCTCGATCAGTTCCTGGCGACGCTCGTCGTCGTCGATCAGGCCCTTGTCGTACTGGCCCTGAATCTTGGCAGCCATGGTTTCGTAGCCGGCGAGGATCCGCGGCTTGTCCTTGGGTACCTCGATGTCCGAGATGGCGACTGTAACGCCTGAGCGGGTGGCCCAGTAGAAACCGGCGTCCTTCAGGTTGTCCAGCGTTGCCGCCGTGACCACCTTCGGGTAGCGCTCGGCGAGATCGTTGACGATCGTGGATAGTTCGCCCTTGTCCGCAACGTTCTCAACCCACGGGTAATCCGCCGGCAGCGTCTGGTTGAAGATGACCTGTCCCAGGGAGGTCTGGACGATCACCGGCTGGCCGGCTTCCCAGCCTTCCGGAGCTTCCCAGCCCGCGTACGGAACGAAGCCTTCGAGACGGATCCTGACCTGCGAGTTCAGGTGCAGCTCGCGGAGGTCGTAGGCCATGATGGCTTCGGCAACCGAAGAGAAGACGCGTCCTTCGCCAGCTGAACCGACACGCTTGGTGGTCAGGTGGTAAAGACCGATGATCATATCCTGCGAAGGCAGGGTGACCGGACGGCCGTCGGACGGCTTCAGGATGTTGTTCGAGGACAGCATCAGGATGCGTGCCTCAGCCTGGGCCTCAGGGCTCAGCGGCAGGTGGACTGCCATCTGGTCGCCGTCGAAGTCAGCGTTGAAGGCGCCACAAACCAGCGGGTGGAGCTGGATTGCCTTACCTTCAACAAGCTGCGGTTCGAACGCCTGGATGCCGAGGCGGTGCAGGGTGGGTGCACGGTTGAGCAGCACCGGGTGTTCGGTGATGAT
Source organism: Arthrobacter sp. 4R501 (assembly GCF_002929755.1). Lineage (NCBI taxonomy): Bacteria > Bacillati > Actinomycetota > Actinomycetes > Micrococcales > Micrococcaceae > Arthrobacter > Arthrobacter sp. 4R501. The sequence goes on from NZ_PJIW01000013.1 coordinate 150,501, forward strand.
CTCTTCCAGCACGTCCCAAACCTGCGGACGGTAACGCTCAACCATGCGCTTGGCCGACTTGATGTTCTGGGCGTGGTTGAGGTCAACCAGGCGCTTCATCACGAACGGCTTGAAGAGCTCCAGTGCCATCTGCTTGGGCAGACCACACTGGTGCAGCTTCAGCTGCGGGCCGACGACGATGACCGAACGGCCGGAGTAGTCAACGCGCTTGCCGAGGAGGTTCTGGCGGAAACGGCCCTGCTTGCCCTTGAGCATGTCGCTCAGGGACTTCAGCGGACGGTTGCCCGGACCGGTGACCGGACGGCCGCGACGGCCGTTGTCGAAGAGGCTGTCAACAGCTTCCTGAAGCATGCGCTTCTCGTTGTTGACGATGATCTCCGGGGCACCGAGGTCAAGCAGGCGCTTGAGGCGGTTGTTGCGGTTGATCACACGACGGTAGAGGTCGTTGAGGTCGGAGGTCGCGAAGCGGCCACCGTCCAGCTGGACCATCGGGCGCAGTTCCGGCGGGATCACCGGGACGGCGTCGAGAACCATGCCGAGCGGGCTGTTGTTGGTGGTCAGGAACGCGTTGACCACCTTCAGGCGCTTCAGGGCGCGGGTCTTGCGCTGGCCCTTGCCGTTGGCGATGATGTCGCGCAGCAGGTCAGACTCGGCCTGCATGTCGAAGTTCTCAAGACGCTTCTTGATGGCTTCGGCACCCATGGAGCCTTCGAAGTACATGCCGTAGCGGTCGCGCAGCTCGCGGTAGAGGCCTTCGTCGCCTTCGAGGTCTGCGACCTTCAGGTTCTTGAAACGGTCCCAGACCTGCTCGAGGCGCTCGATCTCGGCGTCGGCACGCTTACGCACGTTGGCCATCTGACGGTCCGCGGAGTCGCGGGCCTTCTTCTTGTCGGCAGCCTTGGCACCTTCACCTTCGAGGCGCGCGATCTCGTTTTCGAGGTCACGGGCGATCGTGGCGATGTCGGAGTCGCGGTTGTCGATCAGCTGCTTCTTCTCGATGTCGTGCTCAACCTGCAGGTTGGGCAGTTCCTCGTGGCGGCTGTCGGCGTCGACGCTGGTGATCATGTAGGCAGCGAAGTAGATGACCTTTTCGAGGTCCTTCGGTGCCAGGTCAAGGAGGTAGCCCAGGCGGGACGGAACACCCTTGAAGTACCAGATGTGCGTGACCGGGGCGGCCAACTCGATGTGGCCCATGCGCTCACGGCGGACCTTCGCACGGGTGACTTCAACGCCACAACGCTCGCAGATGATGCCCTTGAAGCGCACGCGCTTGTACTTACCGCAGTAGCATTCCCAGTCGCGGGAAGGGCCGAAGATCTTCTCGCAGAAGAGGCCGTCCTTCTCGGGCTTGAGCGTGCGGTAGTTGATGGTTTCCGGCTTCTTAACCTCGCCGTAAGACCAGCCACGGATGTCATCCGCGGTGGCGAGGCCGATCTGCATGAGGCCGAAGGAGGATTCGCTGGACATATGGTCCCTGTTCTCTCTTGTTCTCTAAATTCTGAAGTCTTGAGGGCACGTGGGTCTCGACAAGCTCGACCACCGGTTGCCCCGGTTACGGGAAGAGGGAGGTGATGCCGGGGAAAAGGCAGCGCGGCGGGGCCGCTTGCTTTTCCCCGGACATCAACCTGCTAAACCTCTTCTACGGAACTGGGCTCTGCACGAGACAGATCGATGCCCAGTTCTTCCGCAGCCGTGAAGACTGCGTCATCAGAGTCACGCATTTCAATTGTGGTTCCGTCCGTGGAGAGTACTTCCACGTTCAGGCACAGCGACTGCATTTCCTTGATCAAGACCTTGAAGGACTCAGGAACGCCCGGCTCGGGGATGTTCTCGCCCTTGACGATTGCTTCGTAGACCTTGACACGACCGTGGATATCATCCGACTTGATGGTGAGGAGTTCCTGGAGCGTGTACGCGGCGCCATAAGCTTCCAGCGCCCACACTTCCATCTCACCGAAGCGCTGGCCACCGAACTGTGCCTTACCACCCAGCGGCTGCTGCGTGATCATGGAGTACGGGCCAGTGGAACGGGCGTGGATCTTGTCGTCCACCAGGTGGTGGAGCTTCAGGATGTACATGTAGCCGACCGAGATCGGATCCGGGAACGGCTCGCCGGAGCGGCCGTCGAAGAGGCGGGTCTTGCCTGAGGAGTTGATCAGGCGGTCGCCGTCGCGGGTGACATTGGTGGAGTCCAGCAGACCCGTGATTTCCTCTTCACGGGCGCCATCGAACACCGGCGTTGCAACAGTGGTTGAGCCACTCTCGCGCGGCAGGTTCGGCAGCTGCTTCATCCACTCGGGCTCGCCTTCGATCTTCCAACCGGTCTTGGCAACCCAGCCGAGGTGCGTTTCCAGCACCTGGCCGACGTTCATACGGCCCGGGACACCCAGCGGGTTCAGGACAATATCAACGGGGGTACCGTCGGCAAGGAAGGGCATGTCCTCGATCGGGAGGATCTTGGAGATAACGCCCTTGTTGCCGTGACGGCCGGCGAGCTTGTCGCCGTCGGTGATCTTGCGCTTGGCGGCCACGTAGACGCGCACCAGCTGGTTCACGCCCGGGGGCAGTTCGTCGTCGTTGTCGCGGTCGAAGACGCGGACGCCGATGACGGTGCCGGACTCGCCGTGCGGAACCTTCAGGGAGGTGTCGCGTACTTCGCGGGACTTCTCACCGAAGATGGCGCGCAGCAGGCGCTCTTCCGGGGTCAGTTCGGTTTCACCCTTCGGGGTGACCTTTCCGACCAGGATGTCGCCGGCTTCAACTTCGGCACCGATGTGGATGATGCCGCGCTCGTCCAGGCCTGCCAGGACTTCCTCGGACACGTTGGGGATGTCACGGGTGATTTCCTCGGCACCAAGCTTGGTGTCGCGGGCATCGATCTCGTGCTCCTCGATGTGGATGGAGGAAAGAACGTCCTCGGCAACGATGCGCTGCGAGAGGATGATGGCGTCCTCGAAGTTGTGGCCTTCCCATGACATGAATGCCACGAGCAGGTTCTTCCCAAGGGCGAGTTCGCCCTGGTCCGTTGCCGGACCGTCGGCGATGATGCCGCCGACCTCGAGGCGCTGGCCTTCGTTCACCAGGACACGGTTGTTGTAGCAGTTGCCCTGGTTGGAGCGTGCGAACTTGTTGATGCGGTAGTTGGTTTCCGTACCGTCGTCGTTGAGCATGATGACGAGCTCAGCGGAGACCTCGGTAACCACACCGGCCTTCTTCGCAATGGTGACATCACCGGCGTCGACGGCTGCGGCGCGCTCCATGCCGGTACCCACGAACGGGGCCTCGGAACGGACCAGCGGCACGGCCTGGCGCTGCATGTTGGCACCCATGAGTGCGCGGTTAGCATCGTCATGCTCGAGGAACGGGATCAGGGCCGTAGCCACGGACACCATCTGGCGCGGGGAAACGTCCATGAACTCGACCTCGCCGGCGGGAACGAGCACAGGCTCGCCTCCACCACCACGGGCGCGGACCAGGACGGTCTCTTCGGCGAACTTCTTGTTCTCATCCAGCGGAGCGTTGGCCTGTGCAATCAGGACCTCTGCTTCGTCGTCGGCCGTGAGGTACTGGACCTCATCGGAGACAACGCCTTCAGCGACGAGACGGTAAGGAGTCTCGATGAAGCCGAACGGGTTGATACGGCCGTAGGATGCCAGCGAACCGATCAGACCAATGTTCGGGCCTTCAGGGGTTTCGATGGGGCACATACGTCCGTAGTGGGACGGGTGAACGTCTCGAACTTCCATGCCTGCGCGGTCACGGGACAGACCACCCGGGCCAAGCGCGGACAGACGGCGCTTGTGGGTCAGACCCGACAGCGGGTTGTTCTGGTCCATAAACTGCGACAGCTGGGAAGTTCCGAAGAACTCCTTGATGGCTGCAACAACAGGGCGGATGTTGATCAGTGTCTGCGGCGTGATGGCCTCGACGTCCTGGGTGGTCATCCGCTCGCGGACAACACGCTCCATACGGGACAGGCCGGTGCGGACCTGGTTCTCGATGAGCTCGCCGACGGCGCGGATACGACGGTTGCCGAAGTGGTCGATGTCATCGATCTCAACGCGCAGCTCGTGGTCCTGGCCGTCGCGCTTGCCCGTGAGGGTCTTCTCGCCGGCGTGCAGGGCAACAAGGAACTTGATCATGGCCACGATGTCTTCAACGTGCAGGACCGAAGCTTCCTTGTCGCCAAGGGAGCGGTCAATGCCAAGCTTGCGGTTGATCTTGTAACGGCCAACCTTGGCCAGATCATAGCGCTTGGAGTTGAAGTACAGGTTGTCCAGGAGGGACTGGGCAGCCTCGACTGTGGGCGGCTCGCCCGGTCGCAGCTTCCGGTAGATGTCCAGCAACGCGTCTTCGCGGGTCTCGGTGGCGTCCTTCTCCAGCGTTGCGCGCATGGAGTCGTACTGGCCGAACTCTTCGAGGATCTGGCCTTCGGTCCAGCCGAGGGCCTTCAGCAGAACGGTGACGGACTGCTTGCGCTTGCGGTCGAGGCGAACGCCGACCTGGTCGCGCTTGTCGATTTCGAGTTCAAACCATGCACCGCGGGACGGGATGATCTTGGCAGTGAAGATGTCCTTGTCACTGGTCTTGTCGGCGGTGCGCTCAAAGTAGGCGCCCGGTGAACGGACCAGCTGGGAGACGACCACACGCTCGGTGCCGTTGACGACGAAGGTGCCCTTCTCCGTCATGAGGGGGAAGTCGCCCATGAACACGGTCTGCTGCTTGATTTCGCCCGTGTTGTTGTTCATGAACTCGGCCTTGACGTACAGCGGTGCCGAGTACGTTGCGTCCCGGTCCTTGCACTCGGCCATGGTGTACTTCGGGTCAGCGAACTCCGGATCGGAGAAGCTCAGGGACATGGTGCCCTGGAAGTCCTCGATCGGGGAGATCTCTTCAAAGATGTCCGACAGTCCGGACGAGGTGGCGACGCTGAGATCGTTTTCTTCGACGGCCTTCGCTACGCGCGCCTGCCAGCGTTCGTTTCCGACCAGCCAGTCGAAGCTGTCCGTCTGCAGGGCAAGGAGATTCGGAACGTCCAGCGGTTCGTGAATCTTTGCGAATGAGAGCCGGCGAGTGGCACCATCAGTGCTGTCGGCGGTGTTAGCGGTTTCGTTATTAGAGGTGCTCGAGGCGACCAAGAGGGATCCTTCCACAGACCTTCAGGCGTTTTCAGATCTCCCCCGCTGTGCACCCTGCGGAATGACTCCGCAGTGCTACCATCCGGTTCCGCTATATGACCCGGGCCGGGGCTTTCCATACAATGACGTTGTTGACGGCACGTTGATGGTCAGCTGCCAGGCAAAGCCCACCGCTATATGAAGGCTGAAGGTAAACAGGGAAGACGCAAATATCTACGATACGGCAAAACCAATTACGTGTCTACCCCACAACCGGACTTATTGCAAGCACTGATTTTTTGATACCGGAAGCGGCATCAGAGCCGGAGCGTAACGTCCTCAGCCGTGCAGGCCTGGGCGTTTGCGAAGACAGCATCCCGCACACCATCCTTGGAAGCCTGCTCGGGATCGCCGCCGCTTTTCGCGGCCGTGGAGTGGTCAAGCGCGAGGACGCTGAGCGAAGTAAACAGTCCCACCAGGTTCCCCGACACCGTGTCCTTGGCGTCCTGCGCGGCAAAGTAGATGTCCTCGTAGGCGCTGGAATCGTCCTGGATGGCCTTGTAGTCGGCGTAGAGCGAGTTGAACGTCTCGCATGCTCCCTTAACACCACCGGCCTGGGGCGCTGCTGACGGACTGGAAGAGCGCGACGGCGATGCGGTGGAAGGTGCGGACGTGGACGCAGTGGGGGCTGCTGTGGATGAAGTGCTGTCCGGCGTAGGAGTGGCCACGCTGCAGGCGGTGAGTCCGGCGAGGCTGGCCATGGCTGCCGCGGCGAGGATTTTCTTCAAGATGCTGCTGCTCCCTGTTTTGCGTTGCTCTGATGCTTTCGTCTTCGCCGTCCACCCTACGCACCACCGCGACCTCGCGCACAACCGGCGGATGGGTAGTTCTCCCCTGCTGGCCACGGCCGGCACGATTGGAATCATCGGCACCCCTGCGGCGTTTGGATAAATAGGTGACATGCCTCACGGTAGCCTTGGAAGTACATCGATTCAGAGCGGAAGAGATCACAATGGGCAACTCCAACGACAACACTGACGTGGTCATCCTGGCCGGTGCTCGCACCCCGCAGGGCCGGCTCAACGGGCAGCTGGCGAGCTTCACCGCCGTCGAACTGGGAGCGCACGCGATCAGGTCCGCGATTGCAGCGAGCGGCGTGGACGCCGGCCAGGTGGACGCCGTCATCATGGGCCAGGTACTGCAGGCCGGCGCCGGGCAGAACCCCGCACGCCAGAGCGCCATCGGAGCGGGAATCGGCTGGAACGTTCCGACCGTCACCATCAACAAGGTGTGCCTGTCCGGGCTGACCGCGGTGATCGACGCGGCCAGGATGATCCGCAGCGGCGACGCCACCGTCGTGGTGGCCGGCGGCCAGGAATCCATGACCCGTGCGCCTCACCTGCTGCCGGGTTCCCGCCAGGGCTGGACCTATGGCGCCATCCAGGCGCTGGATGTTGCGGCGCACGACGGCCTCACGGATGCGTTCGACGGCCAGTCCATGGGCCTGTCCACCGAAACCAAGAACCTGACCCTGGGCATTGACCGGACCTCGCAGGACAACGTGGCCGCCCACTCGCACCAGCGTGCGGCGCTGGCGGCGAAGAACGGCGTCTTCGACGACGAGATCGCACCCATCAGCGTCAAGCAGCGCAAGGGAGATCCCGTCGTTGTCTCCACGGATGAAGGGGTACGGCCCAACACGTCCATCGAGTCCTTGGCCGGGCTCCGGGCAGCCTTTGTCAGCGACGGAACCATCACCGCCGGCAACTCCTCTCCCCTGTCCGACGGCGCCTCCGCACTGGTGCTGGCATCGCGCCGTTTCGCGGAGGAGAACGGCCTGGAATACCTGGCTGTGGTGGGGAAGCCCGGACAGGTTGCCGGTCCGGACAATTCCCTGCATTCGCAGCCGTCCCACGCCATCATGAACGCACTGCAGCGGGCGGAATGGAGCACCGCCGACCTGGACTTCATCGAAATTAACGAAGCGTTCGGTTCAGTCGCGGTGCAGTCTCTGAAAGACCTGGACTACCCGCTGGAGAAGTGCAACATCCACGGCGGCGCCATTGCCCTGGGCCACCCGATCGGGGCTTCCGGTGCGCGGTTGGCGCTGCACGCGGCCCATGAACTCAAACGGCGGGGCAGCGGCAAGGCCGCGGTCTCCCTGTGCGGCGGCGGCGGTCAGGGCGAAGCGCTCCTGCTGTACCGGGACTGATGGCGGGCACGGACTGATGGCGGGGCAGGCGGACAACGGGAGCGCCGCCGTCGGACGTCAGCGCTTCCTTGCTGACGCCGCCGCGCGCGGCTTGGACGTGCAGCTGGTGGAGCGGTTGGCCGCGCGGAGCCTCGAGGAGGCTGCCGGGATTCTGGGCATCACGCCCGCAGACATCGTGAAGTCCCTGGTGGTCAAGCACAAGGACGGGACGTTCCTGTTCGCGCTGATTCCGGGCGACCGGCAGATCTCCTGGCCAAAACTGCGGACCCTGGTGGGCGTCAACAAACTCTCGTTGCCGCCCGCGGACGTGGCGCTTGGTGCGACCGGCTACGAACGCGGAACCATCACCCCGCTCGGCAGCACCACCGCCTGGCCGGTGTACGCGGACGCCACCATTGCCGGCCGCCGGATCTCCATGGGCGCCGGGGAACACGGCTACAGCGCGTTTGTGGACGCCGATGCGCTCACCGCAGCGCTGGGCGCCGTCGTCGCCGATATCTCCGAACCGAGCTAGCAACGCGGGGTCACTTACGGCTCAATAGTGGGCACTTCAGGGGCATTATGTGACCCCGCGTTGGGTTAAATGCAGGAAAACCCCGCCCACCGAAGTGGACGGGGTTTCCGTGAAGCGGCGTGAGTTACTTGAGGGTAACGGTTGCGCCGGCAGCCTGGAGCTGCTCCACTGCCTTCTCGGCAGCTTCCTTCGTGACGCCTTCGAGAACAGCCTTCGGAGCGCTGTCAACAACGTCCTTAGCTTCCTTCAGACCCAGGGAAGTGATTGCGCGAACTTCCTTGATCACTGCGATCTTCTTTTCGCCAGCTGATTCGAGGATAACGTCGAATTCAGTCTGCTCTTCAGCTTCTTCAGCTGCGCCGCCACCGGCGGGGCCGGCAACAGCAACTGCAGCTGCAGTAACTTCGAAGGTCTCTTCGAAGAGCTTGACGAACTCGGAGAGCTCGATGATGGTCAGTTCCTTGAAAGCTTCAATGAGCTCTTCGTTGGTGAGCTTCGCCATGGTGTGGCGTCCTTCCTATAGTTGGTGCTTGGCGGCCTAGGCCATTGCCTTCACACCGGAGTCTGGTGGGTGAAGAGAAACTAGTTCTCTTCGGCAGCGGGTGCTTCAGCCGAGGCTTCTGCAACCGCTTCGGGGGCTTCTTCTGCGGCCGGAGCTTCTTCAGCGGCGGGAGCCTCGGCAGCTGCCGGTGCACCGTTCTCTTCTTCAAGCTTGAGGCGCAGTGCGTCAATCGTGCGTGCAGCGGCGGCAGCAGGAGCCTTGAGGATGCCTGCAACCATGGCGAGCTGCCGCTCGCGGGACTCGAGCGCTGCCAGTGCAGAAACTTCGCTGGCGGTCAGTGCCTTGCCCTCGAAGTAACCGGTCTTGATGACCAGCTGCTTGTTGGCCTTGGCAAAATCCGTCAGGCTCTTGGCAGCTGCAACTGCGTCACCCTTGATGAACGCGATTGCAGTAGGGCCGGAGAGCTGGTCGTTGAATGCTTCGACACCAGCTTCCTTGGCTGCAATTGCGGTCAGGGTGTTCTTGACGACCGAGAACTTGGTGTCCTGGCCGAGAGAAACACGCAGCTGCTTGAGCTGTGCAACGGTGAGCCCACGGTATTCGGTCAGGACAGCGGCGTTCGATTCCTTGAAATCGTTAGTGATCTCAGCTACTGCTGAAACCTTTGTAGGCGTTGCCATAACCCTCCTTCCGGGGATAGTGCCGGTATGCGACGGTCCCCGCTCAGATGAGCTAAAACAAAAAAACGCCCCGCGCAGATGCACGGGGCTTGGCTCAACACGGCTTTCACTGTGGAGCGTTGCTTCGTTCACCTGCGCCGGCCGCCCTATGTTCAGGGTCCTTCGTCCAGAAATACATTTGGCCTCCCGCACACAACTGCAGAGTTGAGCTGCGTTCAGGAGAATGGATTTCCAACAACCGACGGTCTTTGGTAGTTCAAGCTTACGGGACCGGCCGCCGGACCACCAAATCGACCTCAGCTCTTACTGGTCCCCAGGTATGGGAGCTCTTTCTGCCAGATGCCGGTCACGCCGGCCGTGGTGAAGCCAAGCTGCTGGTTGACCGTCAGCAGATACCTGTTCTCCGGCGCGTTCCAGGTGTAGATCACCCGGGCATCGGGGAACTGCTCGGTGAGCCGCTCCATGTTGGCCACCTTGATCAGCAGCCCCAGCTTGTTCCCGCGGTGCTCCTGCAGGACCAGGGTGTCGTCCTGGAACACCACATCGGGCCGGTGCGCAAGGACGCTGATGGTGGTCAGGCCCACCAGTGCCCCGGTGGCCAGATGCTCGACGGCGGTGACCACCGTCCGCCTCCCCTGCGCGATGGTGACCTCTTCCGCCTCGCGGAGGATGCCGCCGTCGAACACCATGTCCTGCTCAACGGGAGTCTCCAGGGAAGGGTCGACGTCGGCGCCCGCCTGGTTTTCGAGCACGGCCACGGCTTCCAGCCACTCATCCGGGCAGCGGTCCGTCCAGTGATGAAGCCGGTACCGCCCGTTGTTGGCTTCATCGGCCTCGGCCTGGAGATCGGCCACGAGTTTGGTGTCCAGGGGCAGTGCACAGGCGCTGAACTGTTCGATGTGCTGCAGTGTGTAGCCCGTCCGGCGCGCGAATTCGACTTCCCGGCTGTCCAGCGGCACAAAGCCCTGCCCGGAACCCGGCACCAGCTGGGCCGCCTCGAACTCGTGCAGGGACGCGCCGGGATGGTTGGTGTCAACGAGGATCAGGGTGCGGCCCTCGCTGCGTGCCAGGTGTTCTGCCGCGAGCAGCAGCTTGCGGCCCACCCCCTGGCGCTGGAATTCCGGCAGGATGTCCAGCGTGAACTCCGCCATGTCCAGGTTGTCAGTCAGTGGCAGTGCAATGTCCACCGTGCCGATGATCTGGTCCCCGGCCTTGGCCACCAGGATGATCTGGCGCTCATAGGGATCGGCCAGCTCCAGGAGCTTCTCCAGCGGCGTGTACGCGAGGTCATCACTGCCCCAGGTCTGCATCCGGACTTTGCGGCCTACCTCCACGGCAGCCAGAAAATCCACTGCGTCGGGCGCGTCCAAGGTATCCGGGATCCACAACTGCTCGATCCGTACGTCTTCTGCCATCAGGTGCGTCATCCCAGCCGTTTCTGCCATTCGCCCTCATAACCAGCAGGTTTGAATCCAAGCAAATTATTTATCGCCAGCATATGCCGGTTTTCCACGGCGTTCCATGTCAGCACCGATCGCGCCGCGGGCCACCGATGCTGGGCCGCCCGGAGGTTCGCCGTCTTGATCAGCAATCCCAGCCTCTTGCCGCGGTGCTCGGACGAGACCAGCGTGTCCTGCTGGGTAATGCTCGCAGGAATGCCCGGCCGCCAGTTCAGGACCGTGTAGGCCACAAGCTTGCCGGTAGGCCTGTGCAGCGCCGCTGCGACCTGGCTCTGCACGCCGCCGCGGCTGCTCGACTGCTCTTCCTGCCGGACCCTGTCTGGGTCCCAGTCCTCGGCTTCCCAGTCCAGGCCGGCAATAGGGACATCTGTGCTCATCCGGTTCTTGAGGACTGCGTATTCAGCCACGAGTTCGTCAGGACACCGATCAGACCAGCCCACCAGAGCGTAGCCGGTTGCCCGTGAAGAGGCCTCAATCTCCAGGGCGTCGAGTTGACTCGCCGGTACCGGCAGGGCGAGCCGGCTGGCCCTCTCCACCTGCTCAAGTTCGTAGCCCGCACAGGCTGCAAAGGCCACGGCAGGGTCATCTGCGGGGAGCCCGCCCGCGCCGGATTTGGCGGGGACCAGCCGGGCCGCGTTCTCCACCGGCCCGGCCGGCAGCTCACAGTAGGCGTCCAGGGAAGTGCGTCCGCTGTCCGCGGCCACAGCCTCGGCGTGCTCCAGCAGCCGGCGGCCCCAACCCCGCCGCCGGAAGGCTGCCGCCACGTCCACCAGGATCCCTGCCGTGGACGTGTTCTCACGCAGGGGCAGGGTTACGGAGCAGGTACCTACGGTTTCCTGGCCCAGCCGTGCTATGAAGAGCCGGCGCGACTCATACTCATTGCCGCGCCAGTATTCCAGGCTCTCCATGGCCGTGGGGCAGCGGTCCAGGTCGCCCCATTTCTCCAGTTCATGCTTCCCGCGCAGGGCGTGGCACTCGAAGAAGTCCATCACGTTGCCGGGGCCGCCGGCACTGTGGTCTGTCCCGGCGTCGGGCGCTGAAGGAATGGCGACTGCGGTGATCATCAGCTGCTGGCCGGTCATGCCCCCTCCTAACCATCCGCAACTATCCGCATGGTTTGGTCGAGGGCGGGACGGAGACCGTTTGCTCCAGGGTCCTTGGGTATGCAAAAGGACCGTCCGGCGCAGGGCGGGTTCTAGCGGTCGTTGCAACACCCAGAATTTTTGGGAGTTGCAACGACCGTGTCGTCTTTAACGAAAGAAGCTGCCAGCAGGAGGAAATACACGCCGGAGCAGAAGGTTCAGTTCTTTTCGGTGTTGGACCGGTGTGGGAGT
>NZ_PJIW01000073.1:0-558 GCF_002929755.1 Arthrobacter sp. 4R501
TTCAACCGTAGGATTTGTCTGGCTCATACATTATTTTACAACACGTCATACTATGACATCAGTCAAAATATTACACTTATTAGTTATTATAGAGGACCTTCAGATTTGTCTTGACTCGCACATTATTTTACAATACAAACTAACTAACGTCATATTTTGACTGATGAACACCCTTGCTCGCTGCAGCTTCTTCTCAAGGCTTCGCCTTCAATACTTAGGTTTGACATTAAGACGAGAAGCAAGCTTCTGACCCAGAGACCTGTCAGCCTGAGACCAATATGAAATCCAGATACTGCGGATCTCATAGGTGACCCTTGGATCAGACAAGGTCTCAACCCATCTGTTGATGAAACGCTCTTGCCTGTCCGGTGCAAATGAACGGTATCTCTCACCAGGCTGCTTGAAATTGTTCTCCTTCTCAATGACGACCTTCTCACGCTTGCCATGGCAAATAGTAGAAGGAATAGGGAATGTCTCCGCATGACGAACAGGATCAAACCTTGAAGGGAAGTAGTCGACCTCCTCATCCCTGTGCATGAAATTCATGGAACCGTCATG
>NZ_PJIW01000074.1:0-557 GCF_002929755.1 Arthrobacter sp. 4R501
GGAACCCCGGACGTTGTCCTCGAGTACCTGGACGCGTTCACCGCCCACGCCGACGCCGATGAGCTGATCGTGGCGCACCAGAGCACCGGCACCGGGGCGCGGCTGCGATCTGTTGAACTGCTGGCCCAGGTCGCCGGACTGGCGCGGGTCTAGCGGGAGTTTCCTGGCTATTTCCTTAGTTCGTCGGGGGTCTGGGCGCGGTGGCCGGGCTCGGGGACATGCCCCGCGCCGGGGCCAGCGGGTGGACATAGTGCCATTATGCCCAGTTCCGGGTGCGAAGAATGGGCATGTCCCTCGCGGACTGGACACCGGCCCAACAGGACATGCCCCGCGCCTGGGGCAGCGGTGGACATAGTGTCATTGTGCTCGCCCCCGGGTGCGAAGAATGGGCATGTCCCCGCCCCCTGGCCGGAACCTAGATCTGGTTCTTTAGATCCGCCACGGAGTTCAGGATCTGGTTCGGCCGGAACGGGTAGGCGGCGATGTCGTCGCGGTGGGTGATGCCGCTGAGCACCAGCACGGTGTGCAGCCCCGCCTCCATGCCCGCGATGATGTCG
>NZ_PJIW01000075.1:0-548 GCF_002929755.1 Arthrobacter sp. 4R501
GGTTTCTAACTGATAATGGCTACCACTTTATCCGCCTAAATCCTTTACAAGCGCGAATTGAATTAACCAGCTTCCGTTATAACAAAACCGATGTCAATGATGCCCAAAATCTCGCCTTGAGTAGTTTTGACCGTAAACGGCAGCTGACAACACCAACCGCCCGTGTTTATCAAGATTTACGCGATCTGAATCGGTTCTATCAGAATGTAAACGAAGATGTGGTCCGGCTTAAGAACCGGTTACACAAGGTTCTGCAGTTAACCTTTCCTGAATTAGAACAAATCCTCAGTACAACGGATGGTGAATTTTATTGGCGAATTGTTGATCATTACGCCCATCCAACATTGGTATCCTCAGAAGACCAAACCCAGATCATCGCTTTTTTGGCCAGTATTTCAAAAAAGAAGGTTACCAGCACGTACCTGCAAAGGATTGCCCAACCCCTAACGGCATTAACCCATCAAGCTTTTCCGGCCGTAGCGATTGATTCTCCCAAAGTGATGGAAATTCGCTACTATGCCCAACAATTAATCCATGGTAACCAACAA
>NZ_PJIW01000076.1:0-547 GCF_002929755.1 Arthrobacter sp. 4R501
TTCAAATCCAACTTATTCATAAAGCATACTGCTGTCCCACAGGAAACTGTTTCATAAAACTAACATATCATACGGACTCGATGGTCCATTAAACCAGACACAAGTAGACATCAGCACCACAAATACTTGACGAACAGAGGCTCGGGATGACCAGGCACATCGGCAGCTCCACCAAACTGGCTGATTACTGACCACCACGGAGGCGGAGCACCAGGTGGAGGGTGGACTCCTTCTGGATGTTGTAGTCCGCGAGGGTACGGCCATCCTCCAGCTGCTTGCCAGCGAAGATCAGACGCTGCTGGTCCGGGGGGATGCCCTCCTTGTCCTGGATCTTGGCTTTAACATTGTCGATGGTGTCGGAGCTTTCGACTTCCAAAGTAATGGTCTTTCCTGTAAGAGTCTTCACAAATATCTGCATCCCACCGCGGAGACGAAGCACTAAGTGCAAGGTGGACTCCTTCTGGATGTTGTAGTCGGCCAGTGTTCGACCGTCTTCAAGCTGCTGCCCGGCGAATATCAGCCTCTGCTGATCCGGTGGGATGCCCTC
>NZ_PJIW01000077.1:0-541 GCF_002929755.1 Arthrobacter sp. 4R501
TTATAGCCAAGGGCTCTATCACTGCTGGTTTCATTTCTTCAGATAATACCGTCTACTTGAAGACACTCAAGGAGGGAGATATCATGGTTTTCCCTCAAGGGTTGCTGCATTTCCAGGTGAACACTGGTCTGAGACAGGCACTTGTTTGGGTTAACTTCGGTAGCTCGAACCCTGGCATCCAAATCCTCAGCAATGCGCTGTTTAGCAATAACTTGCCTTCTGAATTGATAGAGAAGACCACTTTTCTTGATGATGATGAAGTGAAGAGACTCAAGGCTCTTCTTGGTGGTTCTGGGTAATTAAGCTTGGCAAGAACTTGTTAATTTCTTGTCACCCTCTATTAAGTATGTAATGACTTTAACTAGTCTTTCAAGCTATTGATTCTTTGGATCAATGGCATGTGTGGAGTTCTATATTTGGTTTTCCAGTGTGAGATTACCTTGTAATAATGTTTGTATAGTGCTTTGCAACATCAAATGTAGAGCATAAGTGTTGCCTGTTTTTCTTATTTCTTATATATTGCCATAATTCAAAAATCAAT
>NZ_PJIW01000014.1:0-129136 GCF_002929755.1 Arthrobacter sp. 4R501
GGCCCCACGGACATTTCCCCGGTGGGCTTCGCCGCCCAGCTGCACGTGGGCCTGGCCATCCACAACTACGGCATCCAGGAATACATGCAGCACTCCGACAAGACCAACGAGGTCTTCGAGCAGTCCATGACCTTCAAGGACGGCTACCTGCACCCGGGCGACAAGCCCGGTATCGGCGTCGAATTCAACGAGGAAGCCGCGGCAGCGTACCCGTACCAGCAGGCTTACCTGCCGTACAACCGCCTGGTAGACGGAACGGTGCACGACTGGTGACCGCCGCGACATCGCCCGCCCCAGCAGGAGGAGCTACGGGTCCCCGCGTCATCGTTATGGGCGTCTCCGGCTGCGGCAAGACCACCATCGGTGACCTGGTGGCCCGCGAGCTGGGCGTTCAGTTCCTCGACGGCGATTCCCTCCACCCGGTGGAGAACGTCGCCAAGATGGCAGCTGGCACTCCGCTGACCGACGAGGACCGCTGGCCGTGGCTTGCCACGGTGGGCAATGAACTGGCAGCTGCCAAGGGCGGCCTGGTTCTGGCCTGCTCGGCTCTTCGCCGCGGTTACCGCGACGCCATCCGTGCCACGGCGCCGGATACGGTCTTCCTTCACCTGCACGGCAGCAAGGAAGTCCTGGGGTCGCGGCTGGAAGGCCGCTCCGGGCACTTCATGCCGGCAGCGCTGCTGGAATCCCAGCTGGCCACCCTCGAAGCGCTCGAAGCCGATGAGGCAGGCATTGTGGTGGACATCGCCGCTCCAGTGGACCAGGTCTTGGCCGAGGCGTTGGCGGGCATCGCGGCTGCGGTGACTGCCGCCGTCGGAAGCCCCGCCCATGGTGCCACTGGCACCCCAGGGCGCCAGTTCGACGTCGACCTCCAGGCCGCGCCGTTCAACCTCGAAGACGCAGCGATCACTTGGGTGAACACCACCCTGGAATCGATGACGCTTGAGGAAAAGATCGGGCAGCTCTTCATCAACCACAACAACGACTACTCCCCGGAGTACCTCGATGGGGTGCTGGAGAACTTCCACGTGGGTGGCATGCGGTACCGGCCAGGCCCCTCCGCTGCCGTCCAGGAACACATCCGGTACGCGCAGTCGAAGTCCAAGGTGCCGCTGCTGGTGGCGTCCAACCCGGAAATGGGTGGCGCCGGAAGCTGCGACGACGGCACGTTTGTGGCCACGCACCTGCAGGCGGGTTCGCACCCGGACAAGTCGATCGCACGCCGGATGGGGCAGGTTGCCGGCGTTGAAACCGCAGCCCTGGGCTGCAACTGGGCCTTCGCCCCGATCGTGGACATCCACTACAACTGGCGTAACACGGTCATCTCCACCCGGGCCTTCGGCAACACGCCGGAGATCGTGGTGGAGCGGGCCAAGGAGTACTTCGACGGCATCAGTGAATCGCCCACTGCCTGTGCCATGAAGCACTTCCCGGGCGACGGCATGGACGAGCGCGACCAGCACGTGGTCACGTCCTACAACACCCTCGGCTACGAGGAGTGGAACCGCACCTACGGGCACGTGTACCGCGAGATGATCGGGCACGGCGTGCAGTCCATCATGATCGGGCACATCGGGGCGCCGGAACTGTCCCGGCATTTCCGTCCCGGCCTGGCGGATGCGGACATCCTTCCCGCCACGCTGTCGCCGGAACTGCTCCAGGACCTGCTCCGCGGCGAGCTGGGCTTCAACGGGCTGATCCTCACTGACGCCTCGCAGATGATCGGGCTTACCCAGGCCATGAAGCGCAAGGACCTGGTTCCTGCGACCATTGCCGCCGGCTGCGACATGTTCCTGTTCTTCCGCAACGCCGACGAAGACTTCCAGTACATGCTGGACGGCTACAAGTCCGGCGTCATCACCGAGCAGCGACTCCATGACGCCCTGCGCCGCATCCTGGCACTCAAGGCCTCGCTGGGGCTGCACCTGAAGGACCGCAACGAACTGGTTCCGCCCGTGGAAGCACTCGCTGTGATCGGCAGCGACGCCCACCGGGCCATCGCCGCGGAGATCGCGGACAAGACCGTCACCCTGGTCAAGGACACCGCGAACAACCTGCCCATCCGGCCGGAGACGCACAAGCGGATCCGCCTGTACGGCATCTCCGGCGGCTCGGACTTCACCCGGGCGGACCCGCTGGCGTACCTGGACACAGTCAGGGACGAACTGGAAAAAGCCGGCTTCGAGGTGCACCTGTTCAAAACCGCCGCTCAGCGCGAAGCCGCGGGGGAGACGGGCATCAACTTCATGTCCATCATCTCCGAGGAAGCCACCGGCGACTACGCGGACAAGTACGACGCCGCGTTTGTCTTCGCGAACGTCAAGGGCTTTGCCCAGGAGGCGGCGATCCGGATCAAGTGGTCCACCCCGATGGCCGCGGAAATCCCGTGGTACGTCACCGAGGTTCCCACGGTGTTTGTGTCGCTGAACCAGCCCAACCACCTCATCGACGTGCCGATGGTCAAGACCGCCATCCATGCCCATGCGGGAACCGTGGAGGCCATCCGCGCCACCATCGAGAAGATCATGGGCAACTCTGAGTTCCAGGGGACGTTCAACGAGAACGTGTACTGCGATTCTTTCGACACGCGGCTCTAGGGTTGTCGCTGCGGTTTTGGGCTGACGACTCGCAGATGGAATGGCGCTACGCGGATACGCGTAGCGCCGTTCCATTTCTGCGTCACAGGGCCATTTCCGCGTCCCAAACCAGTCGAGTGCGGCCACCACATGTGCGGCGTACCGTTAGTGCATGAAGCGAACGGGGTGCGCCGTTGTGGGCGGAGGGCCGGCGGGCATGATGCTGGGGCTGCTGCTGGCCCGGGCAGGCGTGAAGGTCACGGTCCTCGAAAAGCATGGCGACTTCCTGCGGGATTTCCGCGGCGACACCGTGCATGCCTCCACCATCAGGCTGATCGACGAACTGGGACTGGGCGACAGCTTCCGTCAGCTTCCGCAGAGCAGGCTGAACAACGTTGCCATCCCCATCCCGGGCGCCGGCTTGGTCACGTTCGGGGATTTCGCGTCCCTGAAGCCCCCGTACAACTACATTGCCATGATGCCGCAGTGGGACTTCCTGAACTTCCTGGCCACGGAGGCAGCGCGCGAACCCACCTTCACGCTCCTGATGCAACACGAAGCAACGTCGTTAATGCTCGACGGCGGACGCGTCGCCGGCGTCCGCTACCGCACGCTCGACGGCCGCGAAGGTGCACTCCATGCGGACCTCGTGGTGGCCACTGATGGGCGCCATTCAGTGCTGCGCCGGGCCGCCGGGCTGAAGCCAAGGAACTACCCCGTCCCCTTCGACACGTGGTGGTTCAGGCTTCCGCGCCATGCGTCGGAGAAGGGCGCCGTGGCGGGCATCGTCCCGGCATTCCGAGACCGGGAAGCCATGATCGCCCTGTTCCGTGACGACTATTACCAGATGGGATATCTCGGCCCCAAGGGAGAAGACGCGCGGATCCGGGCCGAGGGCGTGGAACGCTTCAGGCAGCGCGTTTCCGGACTGCGTCCTGACCTGGCTGACCGGGTGGATTCGATCCGGTCCATGGAGGACCTGCACTGGCTGGATGTGCGGCTGGACCGGCTGCGGCGCTGGTACGTGGACGGGCTGTTGTGCATTGGCGACGCTGCCCATGCCATGTCCCCAGTGGGCGGCGTGGGCATCAACCTGGCCATCCAGGATGCCGTGGCGGCGGCGACGCGGCTGGCACCCGCCCTGCTCCGGGGTCAAGTTTCGATGAAGGACCTCGCTGCGGTGGAACGGCGGCGCCGGATGCCCACCGTTCTTCTCCAGACCGTTCAGCGCGTCATGCACCGGGCGGTTTTCGTACCCCTGTTCGCCGGAAGGAGGAGGGAGCCACCGCGGGCCCTGCTGTTTGTGGTGAGGCACGCCCCGATGGTCCGGCGGCTGATGCCGCGGCTCATCGCGTTCGGACCCCGGCCGGAACATGCGCCTTCCTTCGCCCGCCGCGTTCAGCCGCAGCAGCAGCAAAGCCGCCCGGCTTGGCGCGCCGTCACAAATCGGGGAACCACTAAACTGGACACCATGACTTCCCCTCTTGACGCTGCCGCTGCCCGTTCCCGCCTGCTGGAACTGATCAAGGAACTTGCCGTGGTCCGCGGCAAGGTGATCCTCTCCAGCGGCGCCGAGGCCGACTACTACATCGACCTGCGGCGCATCACGCTGCACCATGAGGCCTCCAAGCTGGTGGGCCAGGTCATGCTGGCACTGACGGACGACGCCGGGATCGACTTTGAGTGCGCGGGTGGCCTGACCATGGGTGCTGACCCCGTGGGCACGGCTGTGATGCACTCCGCCGTGGAGGCCGGCCGCACCGTGGACGCTTTTGTTGTCCGCAAAGCCCAGAAGTCCTACGGCATGGGCCGCCAGGTTGAAGGTCCGTCGGTTGAGGGCCGCAAGGTCCTGGTGCTGGAGGATACGTCCACCACCGGCGGCTCCGCCCTCACCGCTGTTGAGGGTGTCCGGAAGGCCGGCGGCAACGTGGTGGCCGTGGCCGTCATTGTGGACCGGGACACCGGTGCCAAGGAAAAGATCGAAGCCGAGACCGGTGTGCCCTACCTGTTCGCCTTCGGCAAGGACGAGCTGGGACTCTCCTAGCGGGTTCACGCCAGGGGTTACCCGAGGCCGGGGTTGCCGCGACGGCTTCCGCTGTGGCTACGGTAGATGTGTGCCGTACAGGGAGGAAACAGATCCGCAGGAACAGCCTGGTGCCCATCAAGCCCGGCTGCTTGCCAATGCCGCCGCGCTCAAGCGGTTTTCGCGCCGCGGGTTCCTGGCCGGCACGGGCGCCTCGGCCCTGCTGGCGGCGGACATGCTGGTTACCCGCCGTGTCCAGGCGGAGCGGCGGGTCAACAGGATCCTGCAGGTCGCGGACGACTTCGCCGACGCCTACTACCCGAATGCCAGCTGGTTCCTCTTCCCCGGTTACAAGACCAGCTGGGAAGAGGCGCTCTGGATCCTGAACGCGATGCGTGGTGCGCTGAACAAGCGCGGCCAGCTCGCCGCCGTCGGATATTCCAACCAAGGGCTGGACATCGACGAGGTGGTGATCGCCGTCATTGAACACGTCCGGGCGAAAAAGCTCACCAAGCTTTTCTTCTACGGCCACAGCTTCGGCGGCATGGTGGCCACCCAGGTGGCCGCACGGCTCCGGGAATTCCACGGCGTGGAGGTTGACTTCATCCTGCTGGACTCCAGCCCCTACAGCCGGAGCGACGTGCTGGACGAGAGCTGGTTCGACGGCGTGGTGTTCCTGTATGAGAGCGGCTTCCGGGTCCCGTCCGTGGTCCGCGGCAGCTACGAACTGGGGGAGCGCGTCATCCACAAGGACGAGCGGACCTGGCGGCAGATCCTGGACCAGACCATGGAGCAGCTCTCCCCAATCGCCCCGTCCAGTGTGCTCATCCAGTCCGAGTCGGCCTACATCTACCACTTCGACGGAAACCGGTTTGTGGACAAGCTCGGCGCCACCCGGATGGCGTACATCGGCAACCCGAAAGACCGCACAGTCCGGTACCAGACGGCCAAGGACGCGTGGTCGGCAGCGTTCCAACCCCACATGGTCTCCATGGACCTGCAAACGGACGGGGCCCTGCCGGCGCACGCGAGCCCGGGCTGGAATCCGCTCATCTACCGGCCCATCGTGGAGCGGCTCATGGACGACTTTTTTCCGCTGCCCCGCGGCGGCTCGAAGGTGACGGTCTTTTAGATCTGGTTCTTCAGGTCGGCCACGGAGTTCAGCACCTGGTTGGGCCGGAACGGATAGGCGGCGATGTCTTCGCGCTGCGTAATGCCGCTGAGGACCAGGACCGTGTGCAGGCCGGCCTCCATGCCGGCGATGATGTCGGTGTCCATCCGGTCCCCGATCATGGCCGTGGTCTCGGAGTGCGCATCGATCTGGTTCATGGCGGACCGGAACATCATGGGATTCGGCTTGCCCACAATGTACGGTTCCCGGCCGGTGGCCTTCGTGATGAGCGCGGCGATGGCGCCCGTCGCGGGCATCGGGCCGTCCTTGGACGGGCCGGTGGCGTCCGGATTGGTGGCAATAAAGCGGGCCCCGGCCAGGATCAGGCGGATGGCCATGGTGATGGCCTCAAAGGAGTAGGTCCGGGTTTCGCCGAGCACCACATAGTCCGGGTCCTGGTCGGTGAGGATGAAGCCTGCCTCATGCAGCGCCGTCGTCAGCCCTGCCTCGCCGATGGTGTAGGCGCGGTTCCCGGAGCCGGAACCCCGCACCTGGTCCTTCAGGAAGGTGGCGGTGGCCAGCGCGGACGTCCAGATGTTCTCCTCGGGGATCTCCAGCCCGGAGGCCCGGAGCCTGGCGGCCAGGTCGCGGGGCGTGAAGATCGAGTTGTTCGTCAGCACCAGGAACCGCTTGGACGTGTCCACCCAGCGCTGGATCAGTTCGGCGGCCCCTGGGACGGCATGGTTTTCGTGGACGAGTACGCCGTCCATGTCTGTTAGCCAGCATTCGATCTCCTGGCCGCTGCGGTAAACCGCCGGTGAACCCTGTACCTGGTCTGCTTCTGCCACGTTTACCTCCGCCGGTGATGAATGCTCCAGTGGTCCAGTCTAGTGTTGAGGGGTGAAACAAACGCCCGGAAACACAGTCGAACCTCATCCGATTCCAGCGGAGGAGCCAGCGCCCGAGGCGGCGTCGGAGCCAAAGGCAGAGGTCGGCGTCGGGCCCTGGGAGGGCGAGCTGCCCACGGGCGACCACTGGGATCCGGAACTGCTCGCCGACGGCGACCGCCGCAACGTGGTGGACCAGTACCGCTACTGGAAGCATGACGCGATCGTGGCGGACCTCGATTCCAAGCGGCACAACTTCCACATCGCCATCGAAAACTGGCAGCACGACCTCAACATCGGCACCGTGGTGCGCACCGCCAACGCGTTCCTCGCCAAGGAAGTCCACATCATCGGACGTCGCCGGTGGAACAGGCGCGGGGCGATGGTCACCGACCGTTACCAGCACGTCCGCCACCACCCCACCGTGGAGGACTTTGTGGTGTGGGCGCAGGGGGAGGGGCTCGCGATCATCGGGATCGACATATTCCCCGACTCCGTGCCCCTGGAGACGTATGAGCTGCCCAAGGACTGCGTCCTGGTGTTCGGCCAGGAAGGGCCCGGGCTGACGCCGGAGGTCCACGAGGCGGCCCTGGCCACCTTGTCCATCGAGCAGTTCGGCTCCACGCGCTCCATCAACGCCGCCTCCGCCGCCGCGATCGCTATGCACGCCTGGATCCGCCGGCACGTTTTCAGCCAGCCCGTCTGACCTGCACCACTTATGCCCCCCCGCCGAGATGGCATTTCACAGCAGTCCCGGGCTCCGGCATTGCCGTGAAATGCCATCTCGATGCAGGCGCGGCTGGCCCCGGCGTTGAATCCGAGACGAAACTATCGGTAATCTTCGCGAATCCCTAGTCCCACAAGTTACCCACCAGTAGCATGTGGCTGGATCACACTCACTGGCGAGTGTGGCACTGACTGGAGGTTCAATGAAGCATCCTTCTGTACGCGTCTGTTCGGCCATTGTGTTGGCCGCGGTTCTCACCTTCGGTAGTGGCGCGGCGGCCCAGGCCGCTCCGGCACCTGCCATAACGCCGGCGACGATCGCCGACCCACTCGACTTCTACAGCACCCCCGCCTCGCTTCCGGCCAACAGCGGCGAGCTGGTCCGGACGGAGCCGTCTGACTTCTATGTCGATCCGCTCAAGACCATCCGGGCCCAGGCCTCCGTGCAGCGCATCATGTACCGCTCCGTGAACAGTTCCGGGGTGCCTGTCGCCGTGACCGGCACAGTGCTGGTGCCGTACGCGGCCTGGGCCGGGTCCGGCCCGCGTCCGCTGGTCAGCTACGCCGCCGGAACCCAAGGGCAGGGGGACCAATGCGCACCGTCCCGGGCCATGGCCGCCGGCGAGGAATACGAGGGGATCTTCATCGCCGGGCTGCTGGCGCGGGGCTACTCCGTAGCGGTGACCGACTATGAAGGTCTCGGCACGGCCGGCAGCCACACCTACATGGCGCGCGAATCGCAGGCACACGCCGTCCTCGACGCCGCCCGTGCCGCCCAGCGGTTGGGGAACCCGCAGATCGTCCCCGGCGGCCCGGTGGCGCTGGCCGGCTACTCCCAGGGCGGCGGCGCCTCGGCAGCCGCCGTCGAGCTTGCACCCCAATACGCTCCGGAGCTGAACCTCAAGGGCGCGTACGCGGGGGCGGTCCCCGCCGACCTTCCCGCCGTCGGACGAAACCTCGACGGCGGCCTGTACACCGGGTTCCTGCTCTACGCGGTAACGGGCATGGGCGCCGCCGGCGGACTGGACCTGAGCCCCTACCTCAACGCTGCAGGGCGGGCGAAGCTGGCGGCGACAGACAACGAATGCACCTTGCAGTCGATCGCCTCAAGCGGCTTCCTGAACACTGCGCAGCTCACGGTTTCGGGCCAGAAGCTGAGCTCGCTGCTGGAGCTCCCCGAGCTAGAAACTGTCATTGCCGCACAGAAGATTGGCAACGGCCGGGCGCCGCAGGTCCCCGTACTCCTCTCGCACAGCGTGCTCGACGACGTGATTCCCTTTGACCAGGGCCGGCAGCTGGCGAAGCGCTGGTGCGCGGCCGGGTCTGCTGTCTATTTCGATGTCACGGCGGGGGCCACCCACGTTGGCGGCTACGCCGCCGCCATCCCGCAGGCGTTTATCTTCCTGGAGCGCCGCTTCGCGGACCGGTCCTCGGTGGGCAACTGCTGGCTGTACGGCTAGACCCCTGCACGAGATGGCATTTCGCGGCAGTCCCGGGCTCCGGCGCTGCCGTGACGTGCCGCCTCGTGGTGCGTGTGAGCGTAACTGTTACCGGCCTGCGTGACCCGAACCACTGCCCCTGCACAGAAATGGCTAGGATGGTGGCTAGCCGTAAGAGGTCTACTCTCCAGGGTCACAACCCATAGACGAAAACTCAGCATAGGAGTCACCATGCCCATTGCAACCCCAGAGATTTACTCCGAGATGATTGATCGTGCCAAGGCCGGGGGCTTTGCGTTTCCGGCGGTCAACGTGACGTCGTCGCAGACCCTGAATGCAGCCATCCGCGGGTTCGCCGAGGCTGAGTCTGATGGCATCATCCAGGTTTCCACCGGTGGCGCAGCGTACTGGTCCGGCGCATCGGTCAAGGACATGGTTGCCGGTTCGCTCGGCTTCGCCGCTTTTGCCCGCGAAGTGGCGAAGAACCACAACGTCAACATCGCCCTGCACACCGACCACTGCCCCAAGGACAAGCTGGACGGTTTTGTCCTGCCGTTGCTGGCAGCGTCCGAGGCCGAGGTCAAGGCCGGCCGGAACCCGATCTTCAACTCGCACATGTGGGACGGTTCGCACGAGCCACTCAACGAGAACCTCAGCACCGCGCGCGAACTGCTGGAACGCACCGCCGCCGCGAAGATGATCCTCGAAGTTGAAATCGGCATCGTGGGCGGCGAGGAAGACGGCGTGGAAAACGCCATCAACGACAAGCTGTACACCACGGTCGAGGACGCCCTGGCCACCATTGAAGCCCTCGGCGCCGGCGAGAACGGCCGCTACATCACGGCCCTGACCTTCGGCAACGTGCACGGTGTGTACAAGCCCGGCGGCGTGAAGCTGCGCCCGGAGATTCTCAAGGACATCCAGGCCCAGGTGGGAGCCAAACTTGGCAAGACCAGCCCGTTTGACCTCGTGTTCCACGGCGGCTCCGGTTCCTCCGACCAGGAAATCGCCGACGCCGTCTCCTACGGCGTGATCAAGATGAACATCGACACCGACACCCAGTACGCGTACACGCGTCCCGTGGTGGACCACATGTTCAAGAACTACGACGGCGTGCTGAAAGTTGACGGCGAAGTGGGCAACAAGAAGCTCTACGACCCGCGCGTCTGGGGTGCCTCCGCCGAGGCAGGCCTGTCCGCCCGCGTTGTCGAGGCAACCAAGCAGCTCGGCTCCGCCGGAAAGACCTTCTAGGAATGTCCCACGAATTCCGCAAGAACCTGATGGGCCCTGAGCCAACGCTCCTGCCACCCGAGACCGACGTCTACGAGCAGCTGGACGCCGGCGCCGAAGCCCTGGACCTGGTGGAAAAGCACCCCACGTCGTCGCTGTTGTGGGCTGTCCTGGCGGAGGAGGCGTGGTCCGAGGGCCGCACCATCGATTCCTACGCCTACTCACGCGTGGGCTACCACCGCGGGCTGGACTCGCTGCGCCGCAACGGCTGGCGCGGGGTGGGCCCCATCCCGTGGGAGCACGAACCCAACCGCGGCTTCCTGCGTGCGCTCTACTCGCTGGGCCGCGCATCCGCGGCCATCGGCGAAGCCGAGGAACCGGAACGCATCGAGAAGTTCCTGAACGACTCGGACCCGGCAGCCAAGGCAGCCATCGAGGGCAAGTAGTAGAAGAACGACGGCGGGCGGTCACCTTTTCAGAAAGGTGACCGCCCGCCGTCGTTCGGTGGTTGAGCCTATCGAGAGATGCCCCTGTGGCTAGACCTTCGCGAGTCCCGTGCGGGCCATGGCGTCGGTGTAGACGACACGCATTTCCTCGAGGTACTGTTCCTGCCGCGCGGGCGTCCCAGCGAACGCGCGGCCGCTGAGGGAGCGGACCTTGTAGGTCTTCAGCCCGCGGCGCCAGAGCAGCGGAACTTCGGTCTTCAGCAGCAGGTTGGCCAGGCGGTTGGCTTCGGTGCCGTGGGCCACGATCACCGAGGCGCGGGGAACCACGGCGAGGAACTTCAGGAGCGGCTTGAGGCCGGCGGAAATCTGGTCCGGCGTGAACTTGCCGTTGACCTCGCCGGGGGTGTGCCACGGGTGTACGTTCCAGGGCATCACGAACTCGGGGCGCAGGCCCAGCTTCCACTGGATGCCGAGCATGCGGGTGGCGGCATCTTCGTCGCCGGCGGTGATGAAACCGGACGGGTCAGCCTCACCGATGTTGGAGTAGAGGCTAATGATGCGGCACTCGTCCACGTCGTGCATGGGGTCGACGTACGGGACTTCGGTGTGGGGCTTGACGCTCTGCAGGGAATCGCACAGCTCGTTGACGGCTGCAACGTTGGGCTCGTAGCGGCGGCTCAGGAGCTGTTCACGGAGGGATTCTGGGGCCAGGGCTGTCATATAGTGCAATGTCTCCTGCGGGGCTCGGCGATGCTGCCAATCCGGAAAATGGGCGCGTGATGGCGCGCCCGTCCGGCGTGGTTTGAAATGTGGTGTGGACCGATTCCTGGTCGATCTCTATCAGTTTAGCAAGCCCCGCGAAATGCGGACCCCCTCCGGTGAGATTCCGTGATGGACGGCACAGGGCGCTCGATCTCTGTCAAGTTAATTGACAGCTTTCGTTTAGCTTGATTGGCTTCTGTGACAGCCCGCAATAAGGACGTTGCGGCTGGTCGCACCCTCCATGCAGTCGAAAGAGGTAACGTACCGTGAACAAAACCCTGGCAACTATAAGGACCGCGGCCGTATCCGGAGCCCTGGTTCTGGCGGCACTCGCCGCGCCGGCACCGTTGGCCCATGCCGTGGGCGAAGGCCCCAACTATGACGGCAACGGCCAGATCACCACCTCGAAACTGGCAACCTATGACGAGTTGGTCTCCTTCCTGAAGCATCAGGACACCCGCCAGCCAGCCATGGAACTGGAGGTGATCGGCCAGACTGTCAAGGGCCGGGACATCCACCTGGTGAAGTACCTTTCGGACCCTGCCAAGCCCACCATCCTGTACCTGACCCAGCAGCACGGAAATGAGCAGCTGACCACCGAGGGTGCCATGGCATTCGTGAAACACCTGGGGACCGGGAAATCGGGGGACATCCTGGACGGAGTGAACATCCTCATCGTTCCCATGCTCAACGCCGACGGCGCGATGGGAGATGTGAACTTCCCGCTGGGTGACTACCTGGCCAAGGGCGACCGCCACATGACGCGGTACAACGCCGAGGAGGTGGACCTGAACCGCGACCACGTCGCCAAAATCCAGCCCGAAACCCAGGCGCTCCACACCAACGTTATTCGCAAGTACAACATTGACTACATGATCGACCTGCACCACCAGGGCGCCCGGAGCGAACGCGACGGAAAGCTGGTCTCCGGGTCCATCCTGTACCCCACCACGCCCAATGCCGATCCGGCTGTTGTGGAAATGTCCAAGCAGTTGGGCGCCGTGGTCTTCAACAACGTCGACTCCACCGGCTGGGGCCACTTGGGCAAGTACGTGGGCGGCAGCGCCGAGACCATTAGCCGCAACGGCATCGCAGTGGAGTACGGGATTGCCACCCTGCTCTTCGAAATGCGTGGCATGTCGGATCACTATCTGGACGGCTACGCCCTCGGGCTCCGCAGCAACGGTTACCTGATCCAGCAGACAGTGACCACGCTGACGGCCACTGCGGCGGCCATCGCCGACGGTTCGATTGCCGACGCCGATACGTCCTTCTGGGACAGCCTGGACACCCAGACGTCCCGTCCCGGCGAGGAAGCTGACGACGAGTAGTAGACCGCGGGAGTCTGCCCGTGGTCCTTTGCCGTGCGCGAAGGGCCACGGGCGCCCCATTGAGTGGACAAAGTCCGTGATCGGCTAAACTTGGGTGGTAAGAGCCCCGGACTCTTGCGTGGCTGGCCGCCGTAGCGGTCCGGCCAGGCTATGGCCTTCGGGGCATTCTCATGAACGGCGCTACGCAGGCCTGCCATTTCGGTGGACGGACCTGTGCGGCCCGAACGAATGGGGGAGGATCCCATGCCAGCAATCGTGATCGTAGGAGCCCAGTGGGGCGACGAAGGAAAAGGCAAGGCCACCGATCTTCTGGGCGGCCGCGTTGACTACGTCGTAAAGCCCAACGGCGGCAACAATGCCGGGCACACCGTCGTCGTAGGCGGTGAGAAGTATGAGCTCAAACTCCTTCCGGCCGGCATCTTGAGCCCCAACGCGATTCCGATCATCGGCAACGGCTGTGTGGTGAACCTCGAGGCCCTGTTCCAGGAGATCGAAGGCCTTCAGGCCCGTGGCGCGGACACGTCCAAGCTGCGCATCTCCGCCAACGCGCACCTCGTGGCCCCCTACCACCAGGTCCTGGACAAGGTCACCGAGCGTTTCCTCGGCAGCCGCGCCATCGGCACCACCGGCCGCGGCATCGGCCCGGCCTACATGGACAAGGTGGCCCGCCTGGGCATCCGCGTCCAGGACGTCTTCGACGAGTCCATCCTCCGCCAGAAGGTGGAAGGATCCCTGCGCCAGAAGAACGAACTCCTGGTCAAGGTCTACAACCGCCGCGACATTGTGGTGGACGAGATCGTGGACTACTTCCTGGCTTTCGCCGAGCGCCTGCGCCCGCTGGTCATCGACAGCACACTGGTCCTCAACAACGCCTTGGACGAGGGCAAGGTTGTGCTTATGGAAGGCGGCCAGGCCACGTTCCTGGACGTGGACCACGGCACGTACCCGTTCGTGACCTCCTCCAACCCGACCGCCGGCGGCGCGTCCGTTGGCTCGGGCATCGGCCCCACTAGGATCTCCCGCTCCATCGGCATCATCAAGGCCTACACCACCCGTGTTGGCGCCGGACCGTTCCCCACCGAACTGTTCGACGAGATGGGCATGTACCTGCAGAAGACCGGTGGCGAGTTCGGCGTAAACACCGGCCGCCCGCGCCGCTGCGGCTGGTACGACGCCGTCCTGGCACGCCACGCTTCCCGCGTGAACGGCTTCACGGACTACTTCGTCACCAAGCTGGACGTCCTCACCGGCATCGAGCAGATCCCGGTCTGCGTTGCCTACGACGTCGACGGTGTGCGGCACGACGAAATGCCCATGACGCAGACAGAGTTCCACCACGCAGTGCCCATCTTTGAGTATTTCGACGGCTGGACCGAGGACATCACCGGTGCCCGCACCCTGGAGGATCTCCCCGAGAACGCCCGCAACTACGTGCTGGCCCTCGAAAAGCTCTCCGGCACGCGCTTCTCCGCGATCGGCGTCGGCCCGGACCGCGACCAGACCATCGTGGTCCACGATCTGATCAACGACTAGCAGCCTGTAACGCACGACGACGGCGGGTCACCTGAAAGGGTGGCCCGCCTTTGTCGTCTGCTGGCCCAAGTGACTCGCAGTTAACGTCCTCAAAATAGGCTGTCGCGACGTTAACTGCCAGTCACTTGGGGGAATTTACGCAGGCTTAACGCAACCGGTCTTGTGAGGCTGTAGACGGGCCGGACAGACTCTTAAGCACACCCTGAACTGATCAGTTGATCATTCGACCAGACCCGCAGGTGCCGGACGCAGCGATGCTCCGGGACCGCCCGAGGCGAAGATTCCGCCCGGACGGGACCCCAGACCGGAAGGATTTATCATGGCCGGGAAGTTTGAAGTTTTCTTGGATTCGGATTCACAATTCAGGTTCCGCCTCACGGCGCCGGATGGCACGGCGATGGCTGTGTCGGGGGCTTTTGAGAACAAAGCCGCCGTGGTTGCCGGTATCGCCGCCGTCCGCGAATGCGCCGGGACAGGGCTGGTCACCGATCTCTGCCCCGCCGCAAAAGTTTCGCCGACTGCCCCCGCCCCCACGTCCGTGGTGGTCCCCGCCCAACTCCAGCCGAACTGCGGGGACCAACGCGTCCCCGCCACCAGGGCGCACACTTTTGTCATGGCCAAGGCACCGCGGCTGGGGGTGGCCGCCCCGCGCTGGATTTGAGGCGCGCTGGGCCTGAGCTGGGCTGGGCCCGAACGCGCTGGACGTAGCCAGCCCTGCCCGACGTTACGCTTCCGGAAAGTTTTTTGTCCGACGGCGTAACCCCTGCGGTGCCAAGAGCGATTACCCCTATGAAGCGCCGGTCTGGAACTTGTCCCCCATCATGTTCCAGGCCGGCTCTTTTGTTACTGGAAGGTAAAGTTGGCTGGCGAGGGCATTCCGCGTGCGACGTGCGGGCCCCAAGCTGAGCAAGCCCAGTCCCCTCCACCGAAGGCCCTGTGTCCGTGACCGATGCACTGACAGACGACGTTCTGCGTGCGCGCGCCCGCGATCCGGAGCTCTTCAGTATCGTGTACCGAACGTACGCGCCACAGGTTCTGGGCTACCTCACAGCCCGCGGGGTAGAAGATCCGGAGGCGGTTATGCAGGAAGTCTTCATCGCCGTCCTGCCACGGCTGCAGAAGGTTACCGGCGGCGTGGCCGGGCTGCGCACGTTTGTCTTCTCCGTGGCACACGCCAGGATGGTGGACGATCACCGGAGACAGCAGCGCACCCCCAGCAAACTCCCGTTCGAACCCGACCTCGACGGACGCGAGGAGTCCTCGGCCGAGACTGAGGTGCTACACCGGATCTCGCCGCAGGAAGTGGCCGATCTCCTCAACGAATTGCCGGATGAACAGCGGGAAGTGCTCTCGTTACGCCTCGTCGCGGGCCTCACGGTGGACCAGGTGGCCGCTGTGATGGGCAAGAGTCCCGGCGCCGTCAAACAGCTCCAGCGCCGGGCATTGATCCGGCTGCGCGAGCAGTCCGCAGTGAAGGAGTACGTGGCGCCATGACCTCCAATGCCAGCTCCCTGATCGGTACTGTGGACGAAATGCTCCTTGACGCCGGTGGAACCGATTCCGCCGGGCTCCGAAAAGCCCTGCTCGCGCTGGGCTCCCTCGCCTCCCTGCCGGTCCCCGAACCCGGCCCCGAACTGGCCGCACTCTTGTCTGGCCAGACCCACCAGCTCGCCCGGCACCGGCTCCTCCGGAGGCACCGGACCGCTGTTGTGGGCCTTGCCGTCATCGCGGGGATGGGGCTGGGCGTCACCGGGGTGGCCGCCACCGGCACCGCTCCGGACGCGCAGGCCAGCAGTTCCATCCAGAAGTTGTTGCAGGACTGGGTTCCCGGCTGGTCCATCGCAGGGACTCCCGCCGCTAGCGGGACCGCCGCAAGTCCGGCGGAGGTTCAGGTGCCCGCGGATCCTGCAACCAACGACAATCCAGCGCCGGCACAGCCCCAAACTGTTGAACGGGAAACTGCCCCGCCGGCGAACGGTCCGGAAGACGCAGGCCAGAACCGGGGCGCGGAGCCGGCCGGCCGCGGAAACGGTACGCCGTCCGGCACGTCAAAGGCGGACGACGGCGGCGCGCGGGGGAACGCTGCGGGCGTCACCCGTGACGCCGGTGCCGAACTCGACAAGGCCGGAAAGCTGGTTGCCGGTACCCTGGCCGAAGCCGGAACAGCGGCAGAGTCCCTGACGTCGGCCATCGTCCCCCCGGCAATGACAGAAAAAACCGGGGCCGGCAAGGCCGGACCCGGTTCAATCTGGCTGAAGAAGTTCACCCGCTGATCATAAATCTGATGTCATAGATGTGCTCCATCGATCCGGGCGGTAGCACCCTTCGCTGTGTGCCGAGGATGGTCGCCTCAACGGGTACAGCGTTTGGTCAGGGATGCTGCGGCTTCATCGATCCAGGTCTCTCGGCCGCTCGGGATGGTCACTACCACTACAGCCGAACCGCATGCCCTGCGCCAAATCATGGTCCGTGGGACGTAATATTCGCTCACTCGAGTATTGACGCCCGCTATTCATTCAAATATTCGATCAGGGGCCGCACAGGGGACGATGTACGCTTGCATCATGGTCCACGTCAACGATCCTGCCGTTATTGAGCGCCTGATGCGAAACAAAGGGCGGTGGGCCATCGTGGGCCTGACCACCAACGAGTGGCGCGCAGCCTACGACACCTCGCTGTTTATCCGCGACCGGCTCGGGATGGAGATCATCCCCGTCAACCTTCCCGGCGATGCCGTCCACGGCGAAAACGGGTACCGTACCCTGGGTGAAATTCCCTCCGAAAAGCAACCCCTCGACGTCGTCGACTGCTTTGTGAACTCGCAGAAGGTCGGGGCGGTGGTGGACCAGGCAATTGCCGTGGGCGCCAAAGCCGTGTGGCTGCAGCTGGGTGTTATCGACGAAGCGGCTGTGGACCGTGCCAAGGCCGCCGGCCTGGACGTGGTGATGGACGTTTGCCCCGCCCAGCAGGCGTGGAAGTACAACCTCTGATCAGCGCTGCATGAGTTCCGGGTAGTGGCGTTCGGTCACATCGGGGTGCGCGCGCATGCGGCCCTTGAGCATGTTCAGGCCAAAGGACGCGAGCATCGGGTTGGACGGATCGTCGGAGATGCCACGTGCCTGGGCTTTGAGCTCGGGAGGCAGGGGCACCGGATCAATGACGGCATCCAGCCGCGGCGACCAGAAGAACGGGACTGAGTAGCGGTCCACGCCCGGTGGCGGCGCCTTGACCCGGTGGATCGTGGCGGCAAGGAATCCTTCCGTGGCCACCTCCAGCATTTCGCCCAGGTTCACCACGAGTGCCCCGGGAACAGGCTCAACCGGCGCCCATTCAGTTGTCCCGGGCGGCAGCACTTCGAGGCCGCCCACCTCGTCCTGGAGGAGGAGGGTGACAAATCCGTAGTCAGCGTGGGAGCCCACGCCCTGGTTCCCGGCCGCCTCCACCACACCGCCGACGTAATGCACCAGCTTGCCCATCCACGCGGGTTCGTTGCCGAAGGGCTCGTCGAAGTGGTCCTCCGGCAGTCCCAGGGAAACCGAGATGCCCCGCAGCAGCTCCATGCCCACACTGGACATCAGGTCGGCCCAGGCCATGGCCGCCGGCTTGAGCTCCGGCAACGCCTCATCGGGCCACATGTTGGGCCCCTGGAGCAGCCAGTACGGCTGGTCGGCCGGGTAATTGTGGACGGGCTCGCGTTCCGGGGAGTAGTCGATCTGCTCTCGGGCGTCGGCCCGTCCCTGCGTGACTTCGGTGCCCATCCGTGTGTAGCCGCGGAAGTGCGGGGAAATCCTGTTGTCCAGCTTCATCCGCTCCTCGAGGGGCAGGTCGAAGAAGCGTTTGATGAGGGCCAGCAGCTCCTCGGCCTGGCCGGGGGCGGCGCCGTAACCGGTGATTTGGAAGAAGCCCACGTTGTGGGCGGCGTCCCGCAGCTGGTCGATGAATTCGGGGCTGAAGGAGCCGTACGGCTGGCGTGCGGCGCTCATGTCCAGAACGGGGATGGTTGCCTGATCGGGTGACATCTTCGCAGACTAGCACCGCCGGGAAGGGCTTTGTAGGCTCGGTCCATGGACGCAGCCCAACTCAAGGCAATATGCCTGTCATTTCCCGGTGCCTTCGAGGATTTTCCCTTCGGTCCGGAGACCTCCGTGTTTAAGGTCCGGGCTGCCGTGGCGGGTGGCGCGCGGCATGAAGCCAAGATGTTTGCGGCGTCCGCCATGAACCCCGACGACTGGTCCGTGAGCCTGAAATGTGAACCCGCTTTGGCTGAGCAGCTGCGGGCCGCCCACCCGGAAATCACCGGCGCATGGCACATGAACAAGACGCATTGGAACGGCGTGCGTCTGGACGGAAACCTGCCCGATGCCATGGTCCGGGACATGGTGGAGGATTCCTACGATCTGGTGGTGGCCTCCCTGAGCCGCAAGCAACAGGAGCAGCTGGGATGGGCGCGGCTGTCCGGTTCTTCGGGCGGGCCCCGTTGACCGGGAAGCGCCTGGCTGCCGGCGGCCTCAACTACCCGGGCATCGGCTCCACCGAGCACGGCCGGGCGCCGGAAGGCTACGCCTGCCTCGTATCGCAGGAGTACCTGGGTGAGGGGTTGGCGCTCTACCGCCGGGTGGCGTACGGAATCCTTACATGGGAACTGCAGCGTCGGTCCGGACTGCGCGTCCGGACCGAGTCCGAGTTCGTGATCCCCGGCGCGCGCGTGGTGAGCGGGTTCGGCGTCGGGCCTTTCCGTATTAATGCCCCGTGCGAGGTGGTCTGGGTGCGGCGGCCGGTGCCGGGAGACGGCCCCCAGTCAGCGGGTTTCGGCTACGGCACGCTGCCCGGCCATCCTGAACGCGGCGAAGAAGCCTTCGAAGTTGAGATCGGCGCTGACGGGCGGGTGTTCCTGAAGATCACCGCCTTCAGCAGGCACGCGAACTGGTTCTACCAGGCGGGAGGCCTGCTGGCCCGGGCGGCGCAACGGCACATCACTTCGCGATACGTTGGAGGGGCACGCCAACTCGCCGCAGGTGAAAGCTGATCAGGAGAAGGTACATGCTGGACCAATCGACCCTTGACCGCCTATGGAACTTTGGGGATCCCGAGCTGTCCGAACAGCGCTTCCGGGACGCCCTTGCTGACCCAACCTACGACACCTACGAAAAGGCCGAACTCGCCACGCAGCTTGGCCGGGCCATTGGCCTGCAGGGCCGCTACGAGGAGGCGGATGCCTTGCTGGACTCCGTGGACGGCGAGGAAGAACCCACCGTCGGCGTGCGGATCCTGCTGGAACGCGGACGCGTCCTGAACTCCAGCGGCCACGCCGCCATGGCCGTACCCCTGTTCGAACAGGCAGCCGAGCTCGGCGACCACCTCGGCGAGGAGTTCCTCGCCGTCGACGCGCTGCACATGCTGGCCCTGGCAGACTCCGCCCACGCTGAACTGTGGACCCGGAGCGCCCTCGAATACGCGTCCACAGCCCACGATCCGCACACACGGCGCTGGATGGTGGCGCTGCACAACAACCTTGGCTGGACTTTCCACGGCGCCAGCCGGTTTACCGAGGCGCTGGTGGAGTTCCAGCTGGCCGAACAGTGGGCGGAACGGGCAGGAACCCCGGCGCAGCAGCAGGCTGCACGTGAGGCCATCAAGGCCTGTGACCTTGCCCTGGCCGCAGGCTGAACAACCCACACCCCCGCAACGGAAGGAATACCGCATGATCTTCATCGTCGTGAAATTCAAGGTCAAACCCGAGTGGTCCGAGCGCTGGCTGGGCCTCGTTGACGCCTTTACCCAAGCCACACGGGCGGAGCCCGGCAACCTGTGGTTCGACTGGTCCCGCAGTGTGGATGACCCCAACGAGTTTGTCCTGGTGGAAGCCTTCAAGGACGACGCCGCCGGGGAACACGTCAACAGCACGCACTTCAAGCAGGCCATGGCGGACATGCCGCAGGCGCTGGCTGAGACGCCGCGCATCATCAGCCGCCAGCTCGACGGCGACGGCTGGGACCGGATGGGCGAACTCACCATCTGACCTCATCGGAGCAATCGATACGATTACTGCATGTGGATCGGCTGGATTGAATTCGACATCCTCCTTGGCGACGTCCAGAGCCTGAAGGAGAAACGCTCCGTCATCAGGCCGCTGCTGGCCGAGCTCAAGCGCCGCTTCGACGTGTCCGTCGCGGAGGTGGGGGACCACGACCAGTACCGGCGCTCGCAGGTGGGCGCCGGGCTGGTGGCAGCAGACCGGGCGCACGTCGTGGAGGTGCTCACCGCCGTCGAACGCTTTGTGGCCGCCCGGCCCGAATTTGAGCTGCTCAGCTCAAGGCAGCGGGAGCTCCGCAGCGACGATTAAACCAACGCGGGGTCACTCGCCCATCCCAAGGGGATTATTGGGCGGAAAGTGACCCCGCGTTGGTTTGAGGGTGGGGACTAGCCGAAGTACTTCGGCAGGGTCGCCTCGTGAGCTTCGCGGAGGGCGGCCAGGGACATGGTGTCCACGCCGTTGATCTCCAGGTTGCCGCTGGCTGCGTCCACCACGCCGATGCGGGTGTGGGCAAAGCCGCGGGCCGTGCACATGTCCTTGAACCGGACCTCTTCCGAGCGGGGCACGCCGACAACCGCGCGGCCCTGTGACTCGGAGAACAGTGCCGTGAACAGGTCCACGCCGTCGCGGTCCAGGACATCCTGCAGGGCGATCCGGGCACCCACGCCATAGCGCAGTGCGGACTCCACCAGGGCTGCCGCAAGGCCGCCCTCGGAGAGGTCGTGCGCGGAGTCAACCATGCCGTCGCGGGATGCGTTGATCAGGATTTCACCCAGCTCGCGTTCGGCGGCAAGGTCAACCTTGGGCGGCAGCCCACCGAGGTGGCCGCGCATGTTGGCCCACTCGGAACCGTCCAGCTCGGCCGCCGTCGTGCCCAGCAGGTAGATGGCCTGGCCATCCTCGCGCCAGCCCGACGGCGTGCGGCGGGCGACGTCGTCGAGCTTGCCCAGCACTGCCACCACGGGGGAGGGGTGGATGGGTGTGGTGCCCGTCTGGTTGTAGAGCGAGACGTTGCCGCCGGTGACTGGGATGCCCAGCACCATGCAGGCATCGGACAGGCCGCGGATGGCCTCCGCGAGCTGCCACATGACGTCCGGGTCCTCGGGGGAGCCGAAGTTCAGGCAGTCGCTGACGGCCATCGGTACGGCGCCGGAGGTGGCCACGTTGCGGTAGGCCTCGGCCAGCGCCAGCTGTGCGCCGTGGTACGGATCGAGGTAGGTGTAGCGGCCGTTGGCGTCGGTGGCCAGGGCAACGCCCAGGCCGGTTTCCTCGTCCACGCGGACCACACCGGCGTCGTCCGGGAACGCCAGGGCGGTGTTGCCGCCCACGTACCGGTCGTACTGGTTGGTGATCCAGTCCTTGCTGCACATGTTCGGTGAGGCCACGAGCTCGGTGACGGCGGCAGCCAGTTCCGCGGGGGCGGAGGGGCGGCCGGTGTCCTGCACTGAGCCGGTGAAGGAATCGGCCTGTACGGAATCCTGCCATGAGGGGCGGGCGTACGGGCGGTCATATACGGGGCCGTCGTGGGCCACGGTGCGCGGGTCGACGTCCACGATGACTACGCCGTCCCAGGTGATGATCAGGCGGCCGGTGTCGGTGACCTCGCCGAGCCAGGAGTACTCCACGGCCCACTTGTCCATCACAGCTTCGAAGGCGGCGATGTTCTCCGGCGTGACCACGGCCATCATGCGTTCCTGCGACTCGGACATCAGGATTTCGCCGGGGGTCAGCGTGGGGTCGCGCAGCAGGACGGAGGTCAGTTCAACTTCCATGCCGCCGTCGCCGTTGGAGGCGAGCTCGGACGTGGCGCAGGAGATGCCAGCGGCGCCGAGGTCCTGGATGCCCTCAACGAGGGAGCCCTTGAAGAGCTCCAGGCAGCACTCGATCAGGACCTTCTCGGCGAAGGGGTCGCCCACCTGGACCGCGGGGCGCTTGGACGGCTTGGTGTCGTCGAAGGACTCGGAGGCCAGCACCGAGGCGCCCCCGATGCCGTCGCCGCCGGTGCGTGCACCGAACAGGACCACCTTGTTGCCCTTGCCGGACGCGTTGGCGAGGCGGATGTCCTCGTGGCGCATCACGCCGACAGCCAGCGCATTAACCAGCGGGTTGCCCTGGTAGACAGAATCGAAGACCATTTCGCCGCCGATGTTCGGCAGGCCCAGCGAGTTGCCGTAGCCGCCGATGCCAGCGACGGCACCGTGCATTACGCGGGCGGTGTCCGGGTGGTCGATGGCGCCGAAGCGCAGCGGGTCCATCACGGCCACCGGGCGGGCGCCCATGGAGATGATGTCGCGGACAATGCCGCCGATGCCGGTGGCAGCACCCTGGTAGGGCTCCACGAACGACGGCGAGTTGTGGGACTCGATCTTGAACGTCACGGCCCAGCCGTCGCCCAGGTTGGTGACGCCGGCGTTCTCGCCGATGCCCACCAGCATGTCCTTCTTCATCTCGTCGGTCACCTTTTCGCCGAACTGGCGCAGGTGGTTCTTCGAGGACTTGTAGGAGCAGTGCTCGCTCCACATGACGGAGTACATGGCCAGCTCGGCGCCGGTGGGGCGGCGGCCCAGGACCTTGACTACCTCATCGAACTCGTTCTGCTTCAGGCCCAGTTCGGCCCACGGCAGTTCGGTGTCCGGCGTTTTGGCAGCGTTCTCGACGGTGTCAATGTTGAACTTCTTGGTCTCGACAGGCTCGACCACCGAATTGATCTCGGTCATTTGTTGCCTCCCACAATCTTGTTCAGTACGGAGGTGAAGAAACCCAGCCCGTCGGTGTCGGACCCGCCGATCCCGTCCAGGGATTCGGGGCCGAAGCCAACTTCCACCGCGTGCTCGGGGTGGGGCATAAGCCCCACCACGTTGCCGGCGGCGTTGGAGATGCCGGCGATGTCGCGGCGGGAGCCGTTGGGGTTGAAGCCCACGTACCGGAACACCACGCGGCCTTCAGCCTCGAGCGCGTCCAGCACCTTTTCGTCGGCGATGTACTGGCCGTCCTGGTTCTTCAGCGGCACCGTGATTTCCTGGCCGGCCTCGTAGTCCAGGGTCCAGGCGGTGTTGCTGTTTTCCACACGCAGGACCTGGTCGCGGCACATGAACTTCAGGTGGTCGTTCTTGATCATGGAGCCGGGCAGCAGGTGCGACTCGGTCAAGATCTGGAAGCCGTTGCAGATGCCCAGCACAGGCAGCTTGGCATCGGAGTTCGCGGCGTCGATGATTTTGGACATCAGCGGCGCGAAGCGGGCAATGGCGCCGGCCCGGAGGTAGTCGCCGTAGGAGAAACCGCCGGGAATCACGACGGCGTCCACGTCACCCAGGGTGGTGTCTGCGTGCCAGAGCGGCACTGCGGTGCCGCCGGCGAGCCGGACTGCCCGGGCGGCGTCGCGGTCGTCAAGGGTGCCTGGGAAGGTGACGACGCCGATCCGGGCACCGGCGAGCCGGGGCTCGGCGGCGACGGCGATTGCCTCGCCGATCAAGGGAAGTTCAGTCATCTCAGGCCTCGACGACCTCGACGTTGACGACGTCTTCGATCACGGGGTTGGACAGCAGGGTCTCGGCGGCTTCGCGGGCCTGGGCCAGGATTGCGTCGGTCACCTCGCCCTCAACCGTCAGTTCAAAGCGCTTGCCCTGGCGGACAGAGCTAAAGCTGGTGAAGCCCAGACGGGGGAGTGCACCCACGATGGCCTTCCCCTGCGGGTCCAGAATCTCGGGCTTGGGCATGACGTCAACAACGATCCGGGGCATCCGGCAACTCCTGTGCGTGAGCATTGGGTAAGGGCGCAGCGGAGTCACGCCGTCTTACGCCGTTCCGGGATGCTGGGGACGTTCTTTTTCGAACAGTGTGGACGGGCGCTCCGCGAGCTTGCTAGGCCATTCTACCGGGCCGAGCGCCGCACCCTGTATTCGGTGGGATCGGCCACAGTCATCGCGGCGGGGCGGGCTTTCGGGAGGTAGAGGACGACGGCGGCTATGGCCTCGCGGAGCAAGCGTCACTAGGATTACCGCATGGCTGAAAAATCGAAATCTCTGCTGTTGCCGATGATGGCCATGGCCGTTTTTGCCGGGTTGGGCCGGATGGTTATGCAGAAGATCAAGGCGGACCGGGCTGCCCGGGAAACGCGCGTGGCCGGCCCCGTGGACGAAAAGACCCGCCAGTGGATCAGTGACGTGGTTCGGACCCCCAGGCAGTAGGCGCCCAGTCTTTATCCAGGCCTCAAGTCTTTGCCCAAACCTCAACCGGGCGTCCCTGAACGGGGGCGCCCGTTTTTGTGCCCCGCCGCAAGTGGAGGTCAGTTCCACGGGCCAGAGCAGCAAGGTCTACACGTTCGACGGTGGCGAAGTGGACCTGAAGGTCCGGGACGCCGAGCTGGAAGGCGCCGTAGCCGCCGAGTGGAACGACGCCAACGGGAGACCGTTTCGCCAACGAAGGCGATACCGTCTCATACGCCTACACCGTTGGCAACGCCGGCAACGTCGCCCTGACCGGGCTCAGTGCCCCGGACGCCTCCATCAGCCAGGACGCCTTGGCCGTTGGCGGGACCGTGACGGCAACGCGCGAGCACGTCCTGACCGCAGCCGACATCGCGGCAGGCCGGCTCGACGCGGTCTCGTTCGCGGCAACTGCCACAAACGGCGCCAAGGAAGTCACCGCCACGGTGACCGGCGGCGCGCTGGTGCTGGCTCTCCAGCCGTCGCAGCCCGAGACGGTCCCCGTCCTCGCCGTCCAGGACCTCGAGGAACAGACGGCTCCGTTCGACCTCGGCACGCAGGACAAGTACCGCAACGGCCAGAAGGTGACCCTGAAGGGTCTCGACTACGGCCAGTGGTATTACGTGTACCTGAACGAGAAGAGCTACCGGATCGGCTGGATTTTCCCCACCACCGACAACACAGTGGAGTTCATCCTGCCCTCAGGTGTTCAGAGCAACCGCGACGACGTGGTGGTGCTGGACAAGGACGGCAAGCGGGTCTCCTTCGGCCGCCTGCAGGTGACGCCCAAGGGTTGAGCCAGGTGATTTCCTAGCACCAAAGAAGACCTCCGCGCGGAGCTGGACATTTCCAAAGTCCGGCCCGCGTGGGTCTTTCTTTTGTGCCTTCCCGGCCCCGCCTTGTAGCTGCATGATTGACCTATACACCTGATGTGTCCTATGTCATATTCAGCTCTCAGTCTGTACTGTTTGTAACGGCTGGTCACAGCATTACAAAATCTGTAATGTCGTGTGCCGTTCCCAGCTGCTCCAGACCGGCAACGTGGCCGGCCGTTCCTCGTGAAAGGTGTAGTCGCTCGTGAAATCAACTGGAAAAAGCCCCATTCGGGGCGGGGGACTCCGGAAAGCAGCGGCATTGGCCGTGGGCTTGCCGCTGCTCCTTTCTTCGATGGCGATGAGCCCCGCTATCGCGGCGCCCGCTGAAGCAAACACGGCAGTTGCCTCAAAGAAGATCAACCCCGGCGACTACCCCGCCGGCCGCTACATTGTGGTCCTGGCCGAGAGGCCGGCGGCCACCTACGACGGCGGGACTCCCGGACTCGCAGCGACGAAGCCCCAGAAGGGCCGCAAGCTTGACGCAGACCGGCCCGAAGTCCAGCAGTACCAGGCGCACCTTGAGGGCAGGCAGAACGCTGTGGCCGGGTCCGAAAGCGTCCGGATCAAGCGTCAGTACACGGCTGCCATCAACGGGTTCTCGGCCGATCTGACCGCCGACCAGGCCGCTAAGCTCGCCAAGGACCCGGCCGTCCTTATCGTGGCACCGGACACGGAGAACGCGCCGGATT
Organism: Arthrobacter sp. 4R501; assembly: GCF_002929755.1. Lineage (NCBI taxonomy): Bacteria > Bacillati > Actinomycetota > Actinomycetes > Micrococcales > Micrococcaceae > Arthrobacter > Arthrobacter sp. 4R501. The sequence goes on from NZ_PJIW01000014.1 coordinate 25,868, forward strand.
ACTCCAGCACGGACTTCCTTGGGCTCAGCGGTGAAAACGGCCTCTGGAAGACTGCCTTCGGCGGACAGGAAAATGCCGGCAAAGGCGTCGTAGTTGGCGTTATTGACTCCGGCTACACCCCCTCCAACCCGTTCTTCGCCGGGGACGACGTGCAACCACTCGCCGGCCAGGCCCAGGTGGGCGCCCCGTACCGCACCGCGGACGGCAACATCGCCATGCTCAAGTCCGACGGCGACACCTTCGTCGGAGAGTGCCAGAAGGGCCAGGGAACCGGGGCGGCGTTTGACGGCAGTGCCTGCAACTCCAAAGTCCTGAGTGCCCGCTACTTCGCTGACGACTACATGGCGTACGTGGCGCCGGAGAACCGCGCGCCCGAAGAAGTGATTTCGCCCGTGGATGTGGGAAGCCACGGAACGCACACGGCCAGCACCGCCGCGGGCAACGCGAACGTCCGGGCCAACCTTGGTGCAACCGATATGGGCATCACCGGCGGCGTGGCGCCGGCGGCAAAGATCTCCGTCTACAAGGTGTGCTGGGAGGACGACAACCCGGCCACGGGCGGGTGCTACAGCTCCGCGTCCGTGGCCGCGATCAATCAAGCCATCCTGGACGGCGTGGATGTGCTCAACTACTCCATCTCCGGCAGCACCTCAACCACCACGGACCCGGTTTCCCTGGCTTTCCTTTCCGCGGCGTCCGCCGGAATCTTTGTTGCGGCATCCGCTGGAAACTCGGGACCCACGGCAAGCACCGTGAACCACGGCGCTCCGTGGCTGACCACGGTGGCCGCGAGCTCCTTCTCCACGGAGTTGCAGGGAACCGTCGAATTTGAGGACGGCAGCAAGTACCGCGGCGCCAGTCTTATGTCCGCTCCCGTTCCTGCGAGCAACGTTGTGCTGGCGGCAAGTGCCGCAGCCGCCGGCGCAGCAAACCCGGAACTGTGCGCACCCAATGCGCTGGATCCCGCCAAGGTGACAGGGAAGATTGTTGTCTGCGACCGCGGGGTGGTGGACCGCGTAGCCAAGAGCGCCGAGGTGCAGCGCGTCGGCGGTATCGGCATGATTCTGGTCAACGTAACCACCTCCTCCGAGGACCTTGACCGCCACGCAGTCCCGACAGTGCACGTGAACCCGCCGGCCACGCAGCAGATCAAGGACAAGATCATCGCCAACCCCGGCATCAAGGTCTCCCTGGTGAACACGGATACCACCGGCCTTCCGCCCGCGCCGCAGCCGCAGATCGCCGGCTTCTCCTCCCGGGGCCCGCTGCTCGCTACCGGCTCAGACTTGCTCAAGCCTGACGTGGCGGCGCCGGGTGTGGCAGTGCTGGCAGGCGTTTCGCCCATCGGTTCCGGCGGCGACCAGTTCGGCATGATGTCCGGGACGTCAATGGCCGCGCCGCACGTGGCCGGATTTGGCGCCTTGATTCTGGCCAAGAACCCCACATGGTCTCCGGCCACCGTCAAGTCAGCCATGATGACCACGGCAGCTGACATCAAGAACGCAGACGGCAGCCGGAACGGTGACGTGTTCGCCACCGGCGCCGGCCAGGTGGACATTGCGCGGGTCCTGGATCCCGGCCTGGTCTACGACAACTCCGAGGACGACTACCTGAAGTTCATCCAGGGAACGGGCCTGGACCTGGGCATCCCGGGTCTCGGAACAACCGCACCGCGGGATATGAATGTTGCCTCGTTCGCGCTGGGGGCACTCACCGGCAAGACAGAGGTCACGCGGACTGTCACCGCGCTGACCCCAGGCGTTTACCGGGCCAAGGCCAGCGTTCCCGGCGTCAAGGTGACGGTCACGCCGTCGATCCTTAGCTTCAACGCTGCCGGCGAGAAGCGCACCTTCCAGGTCAAGTTTGAGAACACCAGCGCTGCCTTGGGGCAGTTTGCCATGGGCAACCTCGTCTGGCAGGGTGCCGGCAAGAACGTGGCATCGCCGGTGGCCGTCCGCCCGCAGTCGGTGGTGGCACCGGCAAACCTGGCGTTTACCTCGGAAGGGGGCCAGGGGCAGGGCGACATTCCGGTGGTTTCGGGCACCAACGCGCCCGTGAAAATTACTTTGGACGGCCTGTCCAAGGCTGACTCCTCGGCCATCGAACTGGTTCCAGGGCCGCTGGCCCTGGAAACGGACGCGTCCAACTTCGCCAAGGAGGTCACCGTTCCGGCAGGATCGCCGTTGGCAAAGTTCTCCGTCTTTTCCTCGGACGAGGCCGCCGACTTCGACATGGTGGTCTTCAACCCGGCGGGCCAGGCCCTGCTGGCCCAGACGGCCTCTGCCAGTGAATCAATTTCGGTTCCGAACCCGGCTCCGGGCGTTTACACGATTCTTGTGAACCTCTACGCAAGCCCCAATGGGCAGCCCACGAAGGCGTCCGTGGACGCTGCGGTGTTGGGAGCCAACGTGGGAAATGCCACGGTGACCCCCAATCCGCTGCGGCTCGGGAACGGCCAGTCGGGCATTCTGAAGCTCCAGTGGAAGGATCTCGCTGAAGGCTCCTATATCGGCCGGGTGACGTTCGCCGGTTCGAGCGCGCCCACCTTCGTCTCTGTGGTTGTCACACCAGGCAGTGCTTTGGTGGTCCCTGCTGATGAAACTGCCGGTGACCCTGCCAACGACAAGAAGGACAAGGTCAAGAAGGAAAAGAAGAAGCAGGAGGTCCCGGAGTTCTCCGGAAACCGCAACATGGATCTCTAGCCCTTCAGCAACAGCATGGGAACGCCGCCGGACCGCTTGGTTCCGGCGGCGTTCCCGTTTTGCGGAGGCTGCCGCCGATGGTCAGATTTCGCCGCGGGAACCAGTTGTCCCGCCGAGCAGGGGAGCCATGGCGCGCCAGCGGGAGATTTCACAGCCATCGGTTCGCCGGAAAGTCACACTGACGGGACGGCCGTTGATGGAGCCGGTCACAACGGCCACCTGCGGCCCGCCGTATTGCTGCGTGCAGAGTTTCGGGGGGGCCGGTTTAGGAAAGAAAATGTCCTCACCGAAGCGTTCCATCGCTGACAACGCTGCTGCGGGATCGGGCACGGTGCAACCGTCAGCAGGGCGGCCATCGCGCACAATCAGCCGGAACTCGTACTCGGGGGAGCCGGGGTCTTCCGTGACCCTGATGGTCAGCTCGAGGTCCTTCATGCCGTCCCCGCAGTTCGAAGCGGTGCCAAGGCCTGCGCCAGGCGCCCTCGGAGCGCAGCAGCCTCACCGGCGAAGGCGCGCTGGTGCTCAACGTAGGCCGCTTTGCCTTCCGCGGTTTCGATCCGAATGGGCGGGTAACCCCACTCCGCGAGGTCGTAGGGGGAGGCCTGCATGTCCATGGCCCGGATCCGCCAGGACAGTTCGAAGCAATCCATGACCAGTTCGCTGGGAAGCGCGGGCAGCAGTTTGTACGCCCACTTGTAGAGGTCCATGTTGGCGTGCAGGCAGCCCGGCTGTTCCATGTGCCGCTGGTTTTCGCGGCTGGGCGCCAGTTCGTTCAGTGCAGTCGCGTCGGGCGTGTAGAAGCGGAAGGCGTCGAAGTGTGAGCACCGGATCCGGTTGTCATCCACCACTTTGTCCGTGCCGGCCGAACCCAGCCTCAGTTGCAGGTATTCATGGCGCAGGTCGAATTTGTCCTGTCGGTAGACCATGGCCCATTCGTGCAGCCCGAAGCAGCCGAGCTGCGCGGGCCGGGCAGCGGTGCCGCGAAGAATGATGTCCGCGAAGGCCACAGCCTCGTGCCGGTCGGCCAGGAACCGGGCGCGGTCAAAAGTCACGGCAGGGGTTCCTGGCGGCAGCCCAAGGGAGGCGAGTTCGCCGTCGTCGAGCGTTTGGTAGTGCTTCCAGCCCATGCGGGCGGACGCCGCTTCAGCGGTCAGTACGACGCCGGCTCCCGGGTGCCAGCGCAGCAGTTGGCCAGGCTTCTGGGTGTAGTAAGTGAAAAGAAAGTCCTCCACCGGGTGCTTCCGACCTGCCGAGCGGCGGGCAAGGTAGGGATCCGAGTAACGGCGGACGCGTTGGGCGTGCGCTTCCTCGCGGGCACGCCAGGCATCGGCCGTCAGCAGGCTACGTTGCTCCACCGCTGGCACCCAGGACGTCCTGGGCTGCGTTCCAGGCACCGATTTCGCAGCCGTTGGTGCGCGCGAACGTGGCATCCACGGGAGTATCGTCCACAATCCCGGTGACCGTGGCGGTCTGCGGGCCGCCGTATTGTTCGGTGCAGGCCACGTCTTTGCTCTTGGGGGCCGGGCTGAGGAGCGCAGCGTTGTTCTTGAGGGCAGCGCACGCAGCCTCCGGCCTGGGGTGCTTGCTCTCAGCCGTGGGGAGGCCGCCGCGGCAGACCAGCGTGTAGTTCACTGCCGCTTCGGTGGGAGAGGGCCTGACCATGATGGCAAGCTCGGCGTTGCCGGCGCCGGGGCCTGCCGTCGGGGCCGGGGGTGCGGAAGGTGACGGCGCAGGGACGGTGGTCTCGGTGTCCGGAGCGGGGGACCCGGAAGTGCCCGGGCTGGCGGAGGAACTGGTTGTGGGGCTAGCTGTGGGGCTGGCGGATGAAGTCCCGGTCCCGTCAGGCGTGCCCGTACAGGCGGCGAGCCCGGCAATGGCGAGGACCGCCAGCAATGGCCGTACTGTTCGCAAACGCATGGACCCTCCTAGGTTGCTGCCATTTTACGCCTTGCCGCATTTACTCCCCGACGGGTTGCCCGTTGGATCCGGCGGAGGCGGCTATGAGCCCCATCATGGATTTGTGCAGCGCCCCCACCTGCTCACGGGTCAGCCCCAGGCGTTCCATCATGGTGCCCGGGACGGCAATGGCCTGCTGACGCAGCGCTGCGCCGGCGGGCGTCAGGCCCACGGCAAGGCTGCGTTCGTTTCCGTCCACCCGCTGGCGGGTGACAAATCCGGCCTCCTCCAGTCGCCGAAGAAGCGGTGAGATAGTGGCCGGGGCCTGCGCCAGGGCCTCACTGATGCTGCGCAGGGTGCGGGGTGCTGATTCCCACAGGCACAGCATCACGAGATATTGCGGGTGGGTGAGTCCGAGCTTTTCGAGGACGGGCTTGTAGGCGCCCACTACGCTTCTGGATGCCACGGTGAGGGCAAAACAGAGCTGTTGCTCCAAGAGGAGGTCATCGTCCTGCTGCCGCGCGGCGCCGGCCCGTACCGTCATCACATTCCTCCAATAGTTAGTGCACTAATTGTTAGCGTACACTGGAGCAGTAATTGGTTCTATCGAAGGGGTCACGTTCATGGGCAGAGGAAAGTCAGCTGACAGGGGCAACGCATCCCAGCGGTTCATGCGGGCAACCGGCAAGCTCAGGGCAATTTTCGGCCCGGCCAACCGCAGTTCCCTGGGGCATGATATGACCGAAGAGAACCGGGCACTCCTGGCTCAGCGCGAGCGGGAAACCCAGCAATGGGAAACGGTCACGCGCCCGGACGGCAGCACGTATGTTGTGCCCAGGAACCCGGACGACCAGTCCCTCCGCTGAGCCCCTCCCGGCCTCCCCGCCAGGCCGAACCTCACCAGGCCCTTTTTGGGGCTGCGGGCGTAAAATAAGGGCACTGACTCCAAAAGGAGGTAGCGGCTCTTTCGCCCGCAACGCGGGAAGGGGGTGGAAACAATGGGACATGCGCTCACCGGTTTTATGCACGCGACTGACAGGCTCCGTTTTGTCTTCGGGCCGGCAACGCGTCTGGACGCGGATTCGCCCGTGCTCCACAAGCATGATCAGTTCGAGCAGGCCTCTGATGAGGACCTTTCCCACTTCGTAGTGGAAACAGATTCCGAAGGTCATCACTACGCCGTGCGCCGCGAAGAATTGGACAAGCAGGGCTGAGCTGCCCGCTTACACCCTAAAAAAGCAATGTTCTGGTGGCCGGTAGATCCGGCCCCAGAACATCCTTTTTTAGTGCAGTACGTTAAGGCTTAGCGCCCCGTGCCGCCGTAGACGGTTGCCTCGTCCTCGCTGTCCAGGTCGAAGGCCTTGTGGATGGCACGGACGGCGTCATCGAGGAGATCGGCGTGTGTCACCACGGAGATCCGGATTTCCGAGGTGGAGATCATGTTGATGTTGATCCCGGCGTCGGAAAGGGCCTTGAAGAACGTTGCGGAGACGCCCGGGTGTGACCGCATGCCGGCCCCGATCAGGGACAGTTTGCCGATCTGTTCGTTGTATTCGATGTTCTCGAAGCCGATGTCCGGCTGCGCGGCCTTGAGCGCTTCCAGGGCCTCCGCGCCTTCAACGATGGGGAGCGTGAAGGAAATGTCCGTCCGGCCCGTGCCGTGCGTCGAAACGTTCTGCACGATCATGTCGATGTTCGAGTGGGCGTCGGCAATGACCTGGAAGATCGCAGCCGCCTTGCCGGGGATGTCCGGTACACCCACCACAGTGACCTTGGCTTCGGAACGGTCGTGTGCAACGCCGGAGATGATTGGCTGCTCCAAGGCAACTCCCTCTTGAGTGGTGATCTTGTCTTCGGCGCTGGGGATGACCCAGGTGCCTTCGTTCTGGCTGAATGAGGACCGGACATGCAACGGCACGCCGAACCGGCGCGCGTATTCAACGCAGCGCAGGTGCAGGATCTTTGCGCCGGACGCCGCGAGTTCCAGCATTTCCTCGCTGGAGATGGTGTCGATTTTCTGGGCGGACGGCACCACGCGGGGGTCTGCGGTGTAGATGCCGTCAACGTCTGTGTAGATCTCGCACACGTCGGCGTCGAGTGCGGCCGCAAGGGCGACGGCGGTGGTGTCCGAGCCGCCGCGGCCCAGGGTGGTGATCTCGTTGGTGCTGCGGCTCATGCCCTGGAAGCCAGCCACGATCGCGATGTGCCCTTTGTCCAGGGCCGTACGGATACGGTGCGGATCGACGTCGATAATGCGCGCCTTGCCGTGGATGCCGTCCGTGATCATGCCGGCCTGGGAGCCGGTGAAGGACTGTGCTGAGGCGCCGAACTTGTTGATGGCCATGGCGAGCAGGGCCATGGAGATGCGCTCACCGGCCGAGAGGAGCATGTCCATCTCGCGGGCAGGGGCGGAATCTGTCACCTGGGCGGCGAGGTCCAGCAGTTCGTCGGTGGTGTCGCCCATGGCGGATACGACCACCACCACTTCGTTGCCGGCCCGCTGCGCGTCGACCACGCGCTTTGCGACGCGCTTGACGCCCTCGGCATCCGACACGGAGGAGCCGCCGAACTTCTGCACAATCAGCTGTTTGGTCACGGCAGTGCCTTCGGGCAGCTCCTGTGGCTGCGTTGCTGTGTGCACTTCGGAAGTGGGCGTACTCATGCGCGTACCTTCACTGGATCAATCGGAGTTCTGGAGGTCAGGCACGGCCTTGCTGCTGGACGGCGTGACGTGTCAGCCCAGTTTATCGCCGCCTGTGGCCGGACGCGGAATTGTGTCCAAATCTCAGCCTTCCGGCGGATACTGCGCCCGTCGGCTCAGGCGTAGGCTCATATAGTCAGTATGCATGAACGGCTTTGGGGGACAGGTGCTCGGGAAATGACAGAAAACTGGGACAGAATAGGCATTCCGGCCCAGCCGGAAAGCCCGCGCCAGGACGGCATCAGCGCCACCGCGGTGAGCCGCAGCTTCGGGCAGGTGCACGCCGTCGAGCACATGGATTTCCATGCTCCGGCGGGAAAAGTCACCGCACTCATCGGCCCCAACGGTGCCGGCAAAACCACGCTGTTGCTCATGCTGGCTTCACTGTTGGCGCCGGATTCCGGCACTGTCACGGTGGATGGGCTGGATCCGCAGCACCACCGCGCGGAAGTGCGGAAAAGGATTGGCTGGATGCCGGACACCCTGGGCGTGTGGGAGTCCCTGACCGCCCGTGAGATCCTCACCCAGATAGCCCGTTTCTACCGGCTGCCCAAGGCCGGAATCCCGCAGCGCGTCACAGGGATGCTGGACCGGGTCCGCCTGAGTGACCTTGCAGACCAGCCGGCCCGTGTCCTGTCCCGGGGGCAGCAGCAGCGCCTCAGCCTGGCCCGCGCACTGATACACGATCCGTCCGTGCTGCTGCTCGATGAGCCGGCGTCGGGCCTGGACCCGGGATCGCGGGTGGAGCTGCGCGTGATGCTGCGGCAGCTTGCGGCGGAGGGGAAGTCCATCGTTGTCTCCTCCCACGTGCTCAGCGAGCTGGACGAGATTGCGGACGCAGCGGTGTTCGTCAACCGCGGGAGGACGGTCCGGCACCAGACCACGGACGCGGCTGCCGCCTCCGGCAGGCGCTACGCCATCTCGGCAACCGACGGCGCAGCGCTCGCCGCCAAACTCACGGACTTGGGCCTGGCGTTCCGGGTTGAGGACGGCCGCCGGCCGGCCGTCAGCCTGGTGTTGCTGAACGACGACGACGCCGCCCGCCTCCTGCGCGACCTGGTGCTGGCCGGCGTCGGGGTCAGTTCCTTTGCCCCCGCCTCGGGTGCCCTGGAAGAGACTTACATGAACCTTGAGGGGGAGCGGCGATGAGCCAGCTGACAGAACCAACGCAGCGCCCGCCGGCTTCCGGCTTTGGTGCCGGCTACCTTGCCGGCATCCGGGACGTGGTGGTCCTGGAACTCAAGCAGCGGCTCCGGTCCCGCGGCTGGTACATCATGCTGGCCATCTGGTTCATCCTGACGGGCCTGGTGACCTGGCTGACGTGGGCCAGCTGGAATGCCCAGCGCGAAGCCCAGCGCGCCTACTCCAACTTTCTGCCGCCCGACACCGGTCCGGGGTCCATGATCTTCGAGGTGGTCCTGGCCTTTGTCCTCCTCTTCGCATTGCTGGTGGCGCCAGCGCTGTCTGCCAATGCCGTCAACGGCGACCGCGCCGGCGGGACCCTGGCCATCCTGCAGGTGACCCTGCTCCGTCCCGGACAGATCCTGTGGGGTAAGTTCTTCGCCGCGTGGGCCGCCGCCCTGGCCTTCCTGGTTGCCAGCACGCCGTTCCTGGTCATCGGAGTGGCCCTCGGCGGCATGACGCCGGGCCACGTCATCGTGGCTCTGCTGATGCTGGCGGTTGAACTGGGCGTGGTGTGTGCCATCGGCGTCGGAATTTCCGCGCTGGCGGGGCGCCCGCTGTTCTCGATTGTGGTCACGTACCTTGCAGTGGCCGGGCTGGTTTTCGGTTCCCTGATCGCCTTCGGCCTGGGCACAGGGCTCTCGCAGGGCACCGTTATGGCCAACCAGGCGCAGTACCGCAATGTTGAACCGCTGCAGCGGGTACCCGACGAAACGGCGCCGCAGGAACCGGAGTACACCTGCTCCGGACCGCTGCGTGCCCAGCCAGCAGTTCGCACCGAAAGGGTGGCGTGGATGCTGGCCATGAACCCTTACGTGGTGGTGGCCGATGCCATCCCCTACACGGTCCGAGTCAACAGTGGCCTCGGAATGTCGTCACCGGTGGGGGCCATCGAATCCATCAGCCAGGGTGCACGCTACGCCATGGCCGGTCCGGAGGGCACCTACCCCTGCGCCAACGGGGAGGCCAAGCCGCAGTACCTGGCACAGTCCACTCCCTTGTGGCCGCTGGGGCTCGGCCTGCAGCTGCTGCTTGCCGGGCTGCTGATGTGGCTGGGCTGGCGCTCGCTGCGCACCCCGGCACACAGGCTGGCACGCGGAACCCGCATCGCCTAAGCCGGTGTGCCCGACGACGGCTCAGCCCGGCCCCCTGAACCCAGGGGGCCGCCGGTCTTCCTTAGCCTGTTGCCTTAGCCTGTCGGCCTGACCAGGTCAGGGGCAGGTCCGCTCAGGTTAGCGCGTTGCGGCGGCCTTCGAATGCACGCCCGAGGGTGACCTCGTCGGCGTACTCAAGATCGCCGCCCACAGGCAGCCCGGAGGCCAGACGGGTCACCACGATGCCGATTGTCTTCAGCATCCTGGCCAGGTACGTGGCCGTTGCTTCGCCTTCGAGGTTGGGGTCGGTGGCGATAATGACTTCCTGGATGGCGCCGTCGTTCAGCCGTGTCAGGAGTTCCCGGATCCGCAGTTGTTCGGGCCCAACGCCGGCAATGGGGTTGATGGCTCCGCCCAGCACGTGATAGCGGCCGCGGAAGGACCGGGTGCGCTCCACGGCGAGGACGTCCTTAGACTCCTCCACTACACAAATGACTGACGGGTCGCGCCGGGGATCCCGGCAGATGTTGCACAGTTCCTGCTCGGTGACGTTGCCGCATACCGTGCAGAACTTCACGCGTTCCTTCACCATGGTGATGGCTTCCACGAGTCGCTTCATGTCCTGCGGGTCCGCTTCGAGGATGTGGAAGGCAAGCCGCTGGGCGGATTTGGGACCGACACCGGGAAGCCGTCCGAGCTCGTCGATCAGCTCCTGGACTGCACCTTCGTACACGTTTTCCTCTTTTGGCTTGGCTTGGGTAGTGAATGGAGTTGCGGGAGTACGAGCGCCAGGTGCCTAGAACCTCGCAACGATGGGGCTTCCGTCCGGGGACCGCTCCTCGATCAGCTTCCCGCCCAGAATACGCTCGACGGCGGCGCGTCCAAAGACACCGGATTCCTCAATGGTTTCATCGTCCGCGCTCGGTATGTCCTGGACGTAGGTTGCGGCGGCAGCCCTGGCCGGCGCCTTGGCACGCCCGGCTTCGGCCTCGGGGCTGTTGGACAGGCGCTGGTAAAGACTCTGCCGGGCGGCAGCAGCGGACTCGGACGTCGCCGGTGCCGGCTGCAGGGGTGCGGCAGCGGGAGCAGTCGATGCCATGGCGTACTCACGAACTTCAGCTGGTTCGGGAACGGCTGCTTCCATTGGCGGGACTGCCGGAGCTGCCGGGGCTTGGCTGGCTGGCGCGGGGTTGTTGGGCGCCGCGGATTCTGGTGCGGGGCCTTGTAGTGCGGGGGTCTCTGGCGCGGAGCTCTGCGGTGCAGCTGAATGATGTGCAGCTGAATATGGTGCGGGGATTTCGGTGGTTGCGGTGGGGGCTACGGGCGGCAAACCCCAGCTGGCGTCGGCATCGGACTGGCTCACGACAGCTGACGTCTTGGGGACCTGGGCGGTGGCGGGCTCGTAGCTGGGCGCAGGAGCGGTTTCCGTGGCCTCTTCCGGGACGGGCGTGTTCAGGCTTTTGCCAACATTGGGCTCGGTGCCAACCACCCATACGCCCGGCGCCTGCTCGACGGCCCGGCCCCACGGATCCAGTGCCGGATCGGGTTGTGAAGGAGCGGCCGATGCCGCACCGGAGGACCTGCCAGCTGGGGACGTCTTTGCTGCTGCGGCCTTTGAAGCACCTCGAGCGGGGCGCTTGGCGGGTGCGGCCGCTGAAGGCTCAGGCTGTGAAGGCGACAGTCGTGGGGTAGCCGCAGCCGAGGGATCCCAGTCCATGGGTGGTTCCTCGTCCAGTGGCGGAGCATCTTCGTCGCGCGGGGGACCCCAGTCGTCATCGGAGTAGGCATACGAACCGGCGGTGGCATGAGGCTCAGCTGGTACCGACTCTCCTTGGGCGGCTGGTACCTGGGCGGCTTCAGTGGCTGCCGACGCGCTGACGTCGCCGGTGTGCTGGACAGTTTCTGCAATAGCTGCCGCGCCTGCAGTCGGCGCAGGTGCAGCAGTGGCAGGAGGCACGGCCGGTTCGGGAGCACGCGTCGCGGGGGAGGGGGCTGGCGAAGGTGCCGGCGCGGTGGCCAGGACCTCAGGCGTGGAAACGGCGCTGGCAGGGGCCAGACCCCACGCGACATCGGCTGAACTGGCCGGAGCTTCCGGGCTGGCTTCCGGACTAGCGGGAGCTTTTGGGTTTGGCTCAGCGCTCGCTGCCCTGTTGGCGCCACCGGCGACTGCGGTGATCTGGCAGTCGATGCCCACTGTTTTGTGGATCGCCTGCCGCAGGTTTTCGGCGTGATCAGCCCGGCCGAAGGCGCCAGCCAACCCGGTAGTGCTGAACGACAGTGTCAGGACCTGGCCGTCAAAGGCGCCCACCTGGGCGTTCGGCTCAACCAGGGCCCACGTGCTGCGCTTGATCTTGGAGAGTGTCTGCAGAACTTCCGGCCAGGCACGGCGCAGGACTTCGACGTCGCCTGTCCCGGCGGCCCCAGTTCTTGCCGCGCCAGTTCCTGTCGCGCCAGTTCCTGTCGCACCGGCCGGTGCAGCAGTGGCAGGGGCATGGCCAACCGAAGCGGGCGCAGCCGGGGCAGGTGCAGGGGTGGCAGGAGCCGTGTCAGCGCCGGTGCCTGCAGACGGGGTGGCCGGGGAAACTGCGCGGGGGGCGTCTGCCCCGGTCTCTGGGGTGGGCTGACCGGATGCCTGCGGTGTGGGCGCGGGCCGCCTGCCTGTGGACTCGTCAACCGGCCAGTCGTTGGTGCTGACCCTGGGCGGCATCAGCGACGGCCTGGTCTGTTCGGCTCCGGTTGCCGGTGGCCGGGCCGCCCCTGGACCGGCAGCCGCTGGCCCTGAAGGCTGCTGCGCAGCAACCGGCGCCGCAGCAACTTGCTGTGCTGCGGCGGGAACCGCAGCAATCGGAAGTGCCGCAGCGGGCGCCTCAGAAACGGCTGGCGCGGAAGCTGCTGGTACGGAAACAGGTGCAGCAGGAGCCGGCGTTGCCGCTGCCGGCACCGCGGAAACCGCAGCGGGTCCAGCCGAAACCGCAGCACCAGCCGGAGCGGGAGCGCCGACGTCGTTCCCGGCGTAATTCAGACGCCGCTCCACGCGGTCGATCCGCGCAGCAATGCCGCGTTCCGTCTGTTCCGAACTGGGGAGCAGGATGCGGGCGCAGAGAAGCTCAAGGTGCAGGCGCGGAGACGTGGCGCCGGTCATCTCGGTCAGCGCAGTGTTGGTGACATCAGCGGCGCGGGAGAGCTCGGAAGCCCCGAGGTTGTGCGCCTGGTTCTGGAGCCGGGCGATCTGGTCCGCAGGCATGCCGCGGAGGATGACCTGGGCGCTTTCGGGCATGGCCTGGACGATGATGAGGTCGCGGAAGCGTTCCAGCAGGTCCTCGACGAAGCGGCGGGGATCGTGGCCGGTCTGCACCACGCGGTCCACAGCCCGGAAAACGGTGGCGGCATCTGAGGCGGCCACAGCTTCCACCACGTCATCCAGCAACGATGCGTGGGTGTAGCCGAGGAGGGCTACGGCAAGTTCGTAGTCGAGGCCGTTGGGTCCGGCGCCGGCCATCAGCTGGTCCAGCACAGACAGGGAATCGCGGACGGAGCCGCCGCCGGCCCGGACCACCAGGGACAGAACGCCGGGAGCCACGGGAACGTTTTCCTGGTTGCAGAGCAGCTCCAGGTACGCCATCAGCGGCTCCGGCGGGACAAGCCGGAACGGGTAGTGGTGCGTGCGGGAGCGGATGGTGCCGATGACCTTGTCCGGCTCCGTTGTGGCGAAGATGAACTTGATATGTTCCGGCGGTTCTTCAACGATTTTCAGCAGGGCGTTGAACCCGGCCGAGGTGACCATGTGGGCCTCATCGATGATGAAGATCTTGTAGCGGTCGCGGACCGGAGCGTACGTTGCGCGCTCGCGGAGGTCCCTGGCGTCGTCCACGCCACCATGGCTGGCGGCGTCGATCTCGATGACGTCCAGGGAGCCTGAGCCGCCGCGGGCCAGTTCAATGCAGCTGGGGCACGTACCGCAGGGCGTATCCGTGGGGCCTTGGGCGCAGTTGAGGCAGCGGGCCAGGATGCGGGCGGAGGTGGTCTTTCCGCAACCGCGTGGGCCCGAGAAGAGATAGGCGTGGTTGACACGGTTTTTCCGCAGTGCCGTCATCAGCGGCTCGGTGACATGTTCCTGCCCGATAACGTCAGCGAAGGAGTCCGGGCGGTATCTACGGTAAAGGGCGGTGGTAGTAACAGTCACGAGAAAACCCTACCAATCCGGGCAGACAATCAGGATCCCTCGCGGACGGCCGCCCTATGGGGGAATAGTAAAGACCCCCCATGCACCCGCCAGAGCCCGTTTACCCTTGCTACCTTCCGGTCCTGGGGGAGTTCAACAGGATGACGCCACATGAGGGGCCGCAGACAAGTTTACCCGAAGATTCAGGAAGGTCCGGACGGCCCGTTCGCGGGCCCGCGGTGGCCCGGCCGGGTGCTCCGCCGGGTGCCCTCTCGCGGCCCGGAATATCCTGATGAGCTGCCCGGACCCGCTTGAGCGGTGCTGGCCCGCACCGCTCAAGCGGGCCACGGCCGCGAAAGCTGGCGCAAATGCGAAAGCGGGTTCCAAGGCCCGGACGCCAGCTAGCGTCGCCAGCCGTCCACCGGCCAGGTCATGAATGCGGGCTCCTCGTAAGGGTGCGCCGCGCGCAGGGCCAGCACAACGGCGTCGAGCATCTCTTCCTCCACAACGCACTCCACCCGGGTTTCCGGCACGCGTTCGACCGCGCCGACGGCCCCGATGAACGGCTCGGCACCCGGCAATGGAGTGAAGCGCCCGGTGCCGGGGGAGGTGAACGTGCAGTGCGAATAGTTCCCGATCCTGCCCGCGCCGGCGTCCCCGATTGCCGCGATCAGCGGCTCCGTGTGTGTCTCCGGAACGTAAACCACCAGGGCGTTCAGCTGTGTCATGGCCTCATCCTGCCAAGAAGGCAGGCTAATGGGCAGCGATTTTCATTGCTTATCCGGCGGGTAGGGCCGATCATGGATATGTACACCGATTGGGGCAATCTCAAGGTTGTGAGCTGCGGGGCCTGGCTGGAGGGCCGGACCCGGCAGCTCAACGGTGTATCGGAGGAATGGGCGCATTGGGGGCGTCCATTTTTACGTTAACGGGCTAGCTGGAGCCCGGATTGGCGCGTGCGGTAACAGTCCGCCGGCCCAATTGGGCGATGCCGGAATGTTCAGGTAGTCTAGTATCTGCTTTTGATTCGAAAGCAGCTGGAGAATTCGCCTAGCGGCCTATGGCGCACGCCTGGAACGCGTGTTGGGTTAACGCCCTCGGGGGTTCAAATCCCCCATTCTCCGCCAGCCAAAAACCCGGTTCTGACCTCGTCAGGGCCGGGTTTTTGCTGTCCTTCAGCCCGTTGACCCATTGCTGGGAGCCCAGCTGCCCAGCCCAACTGCCCAGCTGCCAGGTCACGTGCCCGCGTAGCCCAGGCGGCGGAGGCGCTCCCGGGCCGCTTGTTCGCTGGGTCCCGGCCCGCGTCCAAGGGCCAGATGTACGACGCCGAGAGCCACCTTCGTTGCCAGCCTCACGGGGAGCGGGAACGGCCCCAGCCGGGCGACCTGGAGCCCCAGCATGCGGCGGTACTTCGGCTCAAGGCTGTAGACGGCGCCGGCGAAGATGATCCGGTAGCCGGGGCGCAGCAGCGGATGCAGTGGCGGGTTGCGGATGAACTCAACGGTCTCGGCAACCCTGCTGTCCGCCACCAACTCACCGTTGTTATACCAGCGGTCCAGTTGCTCCCGCATTTCGGCCTCGCTCAGGGGCGGATCCACCACGCCCATCAGCCGTCCGGCCTGGGCCCACTCGCGGACATAGGCGTCGGGGCCGCCGGGGATCCCGGCACCCCAGATTTTATGGGCCGAGAGGAAGGCGTCCACGAACGCGATGTGGACCCAGCGGGCGAGTTCCGGATCGTTGGCCGAGTAGCTCCGCTCGCCGCCGTGCCCGTCACTGTACGTCCCCCGTACGGGCTCATGCAGCCGACGGACCCGGGCGGAAGCCTCGTCGGCGGCGGCCTGTGGGCCATAGGTGACGGTGAAGATCCAGCGGATGGTCCGGGCCAGCCGGCTGAGCGGATCTGCGCGGAAGTCGGAGTGCTCGTGGATTCCCGCCAGCGCCCCGGGGTGCAAGGCCTGCATCAGGAGCGCGCGGACCCCAGCCACAATGGTAGCCATGGAGCCGTGCACCGCCCAGACGGCCGAGCCGGGAAGGTGATAGCCGGCGTCGTCCCCTTCGGCCAGCCGCGGAACCCAAGCGGGCTGACCGGCAGTGCTGCCGGTGAATACCCGTTTGATTTCGCCCTGCCATTCCCTGAGGAAATTTCGCATGTCACCATTCTCGCCCAGAAGCCGGCGGGCACGGTTTTGACGTCGGATCCACATAATGTCCGCAGCGGTCCCGGCGCGGGGGTTCACAGGCCCGGAGCTTTGTGGTCCCATGAAATGGTAAGTCCGTCTGGATCCGGGGTCTGGCGGGCCAACCCGGGAGTAACGAGTGGGCAATCATCGGGGATCCGGCCGGGAGAAGGAGCCCGCGGGCGGCTGCGCCATAGCCGTGCGCGTGCTGGCCGCCAGCGCCGTTGTTGCCGCGTCACTCTTCGCCGTCGGCCTCCCTGGATCGTCCCCCGTTGAACCCCGCCCGGCAGCTTCGCCGGCGGGTGCCGGACATGTTGGCCTGCCTGGGCTGGCCGGTGCTTTCCTGACGGACAGCCGGGCCTTGGTTCCGTTTAACCGCACACTAGTCAGGACGATCGCCAAGGGCGGGAGCGCTCCGCTCGACGTGGCCGCTGCCGGGCTCACCCGTCCCCCGGAGGGGTCCCTCATGGCGCCCCTTGAGCTCCTCACTTCAAGCTCTCCATTCGGGTACAGGGTCAGTCCTATCACCGGTGCGGGCGGCGATTTCCACCTGGGCCAGGACTTCGCTGCAGGCTGCGGCACCAGGGTTTATTCGGCCGACGCAGGCGTGGTCCGGGCCGCCGGGTGGCACCCCTGGGGCGGCGGCAACCGCGTGGAACTAGACCACGGCAACGGGCTGATCACCACGTACAACCACTTGGAGGCTGTGGCGGTCCGGACGGGGGACTCCGTGCAGGTGGGCCAGGTCATTGCCCGTGTGGGCACCACGGGATGGTCCACCGGCTGCCATCTGCATTTCGAAACCATCCTCAACGGCAAGCACACCAGCCCGCTGAACTGGACACTTCTGCGCATTCGGCAGTTGGACGCTCTCGAGGACATAGCCATGGTCAGCTATGAGGCCAAACCCGTGGACGTCGGCGCGCAACGCTGGGCCATCCCGGTCGCCGAGGACAACAGCCACACGGTCCTGGGCGGCGAAGAGGAACTGTCCGAACCGCCGCCGGTGGAGGGATCAGTGACAACGTCGGAACCGCCGGACGAGGCACCCACGGAAGAGCCGTCGTCGGACGCTACCTCGCCTGAATCCGCATCGCCGGACCCGACTGCGTCTGAAACAGCGACGGAAACAGCCACTTCGACGGCATCGCCGTCCCCAACGCCTTCCACGCCCCGGGCAACGCGGACGCCGACTGGAACCTCAAGCGCCACGCCGACGACGACGTCACCCACCCCCACGGGCACCTCACCTGCCCCCACGGGCACTTCGCCTGCGCCGACGACGAGCGCGTCGCCGTCTCCGACGCCCACTGTTTCCAGGTCGTGGCCGTTCAGGCCTACCTCGCGCCTGACGCCGACGCCGGCGCCAACGGTGGAGCCAACAGCAACAACGAGTAGCGGGTCCTCAGCCGCAACAGCGTCGCCCTCGCCCTCGTCTTCTACTACAGCTACAACCACCGCCACGCCTACCGACACCGCAACATGGTCCGAGTCGGCGGGACCCTGACAGAGAACTCCCAGACTGCACCCGTACCCTTGATGGTTGGCAACGAATCACCTGCATTACCAACCTTTCAAGGACGGCGCTGTGACAGACCTGTACACCATTCCCCTCACTCTCAACGACGGCACCGAAACCGACTTTGGCCGGTTCAAGGGCAACGTGGTGCTGGTGGTGAACGTGGCGTCAAAGTGCGGTTTCACTCCGCAGTACGCGGGCCTGGAAACGCTATACGAGAAGTTCCGCGACCGCGGCTTCGATGTGCTCGGAGTTCCGTGCAACCAGTTCGCCGGCCAGGAGCCAGGCAACGACAGCGAGATCGCCGAGTTCTGCGAGCGGAATTTCGGTGTCACTTTCCCGCTGACGGCCAAGGCCAACGTGCGTGGTGAGGACCAGCATCCGCTCTATGCCGAGCTGACAAGGTTCAAAACCAGTGTGCTGCCTGGCCTGGTGAAATGGAACTTCGAGAAGTTCCTGGTCAACCGCGAGGGCGAGGTGGTGGCACGCTTCGCACCCACCGTCGAACCGGACTCCGCCGAAGTCATCGACGCAATTGAAATGGCACTGGCAGAATTTGACGGACCGGCGGCCACAACCGAACTTTCCAAGGCTTAATTCTTTAGTTTTTTCCAACTTGGCCGCAACAATTTACCCACAGTTTGCCAATTATCTGATTGGATAATAGTTACTGAAGGGTAGAAGGGAAACGCCGTTTCCCACCAACCACAGAGGCAGCAATGAAGCACATCGAGGCCGAACACCCCCGGCCACGCCACTTCCTTCTCCACCTGAGCGACCCCCACCTGTTGGGAGGTCCGGATCCCCTTTACGGCGCAGTTGACAGCGAAGCCAAGCTCATTCAGCTTTTCGACGAGGTCAGGGCTTCCGGCGCGCGGCCCGAGGCCGTGATCTTCACGGGTGACCTCGCCGACCAAGGCGACCCTCAGGCCTATGCAAAGCTCCGGGCAATTGTTGATCCCGCCTGCGAAGACATGGGCGCCCAAGTCATCTGGGCCATGGGCAACCACGACAACCGCGCCAACTTCCGGACCGGGCTGCTGGACGAGCCTGCCAGTGACGCACCGGTGGACTGCAGCTACTTCATCAACGGCCTGCGCATCATCACCATGGACACGTCGGTCCCGGGTTACCACTACGGCGAGCTAAGCCCGGCCCAGCTGGGGTGGCTCACCCGCCAACTGGATACTCCGGCCCCCGACGGCACCATCCTGGCGCTCCACCATCCGCCGGTCCCGTCGGTCCTGGACCTTGCCGTGCTCGTGGAACTGCGGGACCAGGCAAGCCTGGCCTCCGTGGTCCGCAACTCCGACGTCCGGACTATTCTGGCCGGGCATCTGCACTACTCGACCACCGCCACCTTTGCGGGGATTCCTGTCTCCGTTGCCTCGGCCACGTGCTACACCCAGGACCTCAACGTCGCCGTCGGCGGTACCCGCGGCCGGGACGGCGGGCAGGCCTTCAACCTGGTGCACGTCTACGAGCACACCATTGTCCACTCCGTGGTTCCGCTGGGGAACGCGGCCACCGTAGGGGAGCATGTCACCTCGGAAATGACTGCTGAGCGACTGGCCGCCGCGGGCGTCAGCATCCCCGCCAACGCCAAAACAGGAGGCGTCAGGAAGGTATCCCTTCCGAACTACGCTATCTAGCCTCACACAGCCCGGCGGGTCGGAGCTCCCGACGCCGGAGCTCCCAACGCGGGCGTAGCCAGCGTCAGGGCCGCGAGCGTCAGAGCTCCCAGGGCGCCTTGATGGGGTAGTACTTCTCCAGGAAGTCGGTCACGAGCTCGGCGCGCTCGTCCGCGGGGACTTCGGGGAAACTGCCGTCGTTGAGGCAGAAGAAGTCCATGTTCCGCTTGGCCAGCAGCTTGGGCAGGGTGTTCAGCCCGGCGCGGGCGGTGGTGTCCACGTACCGCACCTTGGCTGCGGTCTGCGTGACCGCACGGCCCGTCAACAGCGCGTAGTAGTGGTAGAAGGAATTGGTGACGGAGATGTTGTCCGCGGCGCGGAACCTGCTCGCCGCCGTCTTCTGGAACTCCTCCGGGAACTCACGCTCCATCCTGGCCACAACGCTGCGCCGCAGCGGGGCGGCGGTGTGCTCCAGATGCCGCGTGGTGATCCGACCGAACCGGTTCCATAGCAGCTTGCGGTTCACGCGGGCGGCGTTCTCGAAGCCACTGCGCTCGGCATCGTTGTCGCCCAGCCCGATCCGGGTCTCGGCCTCGATGAACTTCGTGACGCCACCCGGTGTGAAGAACATGTCCGGGCCCACCGAGCGGCCGAAGAACATGTCGTCATTCGAGTAGAGGAAGTGCTCGGAGAGGCCCTCAATGTGGTGGAGCTGGCATTCCACTGCCTGCGAGTTGTGCGTGGGCAGCACTGCGGGATCGGCGAAAAACTCATCGCTGCGGACAATGGTCACCGACGGGTGCTCCGCGAGCCACTCCGGGGCGGGGGAGTCCGTGGCGATAAAGATGCGGCGGATCCAGGGCGCGAACATGTAGACGGAGCGCAGGGCGTATTTGAGTTCGTTGATCTGCCGGAAGCGGGCTTCGTGGTCGTCGCCTTCGCCGAGAACCACACCCTGCTGCTGGGCACGGCGGGCCGCGATGTATTCGGGAGAGCTGCCGTCAACCCACGAAAACACCAGGTCGATGTCGAAGCTGATGTCGCTGGCGTGGTCGGCGAACATGTTCTCGATGGTGGGCCAGGTGTGGCCGTACCGTTCGACCGTCCCGCGGACAGCGTCCTGGGACTGCATGGTGCGTCGGGTCAGGGAGTTTTCGATCGGGAGGATCAGCTGATCGCCCTCAAAGCTCCAGAGCTCAATCTGGACGCCAGCGGAGGAACCGAACTCGAAACCGCCGTCGGGTTCAACCCGCGGTCGGTAGAGGCGGAAGATGCGGGCCTGACGGTTGGGGGAGAGATCCCCGTCGGCAACCAGCACGGAGGACTTCTTTTTCGCGTCCACGGTCATGGAGTACACGGGCTCGTTGCGGCAGGCCTCCACCAAGGCCGCCCGCAGCTTCTTCCGGTCTCTCCAGTCCAGGGCGATGACCGGACGGTCGTTGTTGCCGCGCACCAAAAGGTAGTCCAGCCCGGCCTCTGCGAGGACATTCCGCAGGAACAACAGGTCCTCAACCATGGCCTGGTACGGTGTCCGGTTGTGGTTGATCAGGGCATACCGGCCCTTGTGCCGGACGACGTCCGGCCGGTGTTTGAGGCGAGCTTCGGCAGCCGGAGACGTCACCTCCGTGTGGGTGCGCGGTTCTACGGACGCCTGGCCGCCGTAGTAGATCTCGTCCTGGACAGGTGCTTCTGTAATGGTTGTCTCCGTCGCGGCTAAATGGTAAGCGTTCTTATCTGAATAATAGCGCGACCCCCAAAATGGCAGGCCTCAAACGGGCGCCGCCGGCCGGGGACGGGCTCAGCCGACCATGGCCTCCCGCCAGCTGCGCAGGTAAGCTCCGCCGGCGTCGTCGTGAATGACATCCTCCCCAAGCCCGAGATCGGTGGCGGTCAACACGTCATAGGGCTTGACCGGAACGCCGTCCGCCGGGCGGACATCAACGTGTTTTACGGGGTGGTCATTGTGGTGGAGCCAGTCCGCCATGGCGTAGTCCGTGCGGGAATCACCTACCGTCCGCCACGCCAGCGGCGTGATGCCCTGTGCCGCCAGCAACTCCACGGCGCGGCTGGCGCCGAGGTCCTTGCCGAGCCGCACTGACTCAATATCGGTGGAAATGATGGTGGGATCGACGCGGTAGTCCACCTCGTCGTCGGAATTCGGTGCGTGGTGCTCCAGGCGAACCACGCCCATGCCGTGGCGGGTCATGAGGTCCATGGCGTCGGAGTCGAAAAGCTTCTGTTCGGCCAAGTAGTCGGCGGAGGGCACCTCGATGTGCTGCTCAACGGACACCATGGCACGTTTCGTCTCGTCAAAAAACATGTGCCTGGAGTAGTCCTCGGCCACGAGCCGGCGGACGTCATCGCCGTAGGCCTTGGGCACGGCCAGTTCGTGATCAACGTGGATGGGGCCGGGCCCGGCGGCGGTGTAGCTGAACCACACGGCGCCCTTCTCGCAAACGGCGTGGATGACTGTCCCGGCGGGAATGCCGGCGGCGATCATCGGCTCCATGACCTGCTCGCGGATGAAGGTATCGGAGCGGCCGGTATTGAAAATGACCGGAATTCCGGCAGTGGCCAGCGCCACCAGATCGGCAATGATGCCGGGTTTCACGTCCCGGGTCACGGGGCTGGCCACGGGTCCGTCAACGTCGAGCAGGAGGGCAAGGGGCGGGGTGGACGGCAGGCGGACGCCGGGCGTGGTGCTGGCAGGGAATTCGGGTGCGGTCATGGCTCCATTGTGTCAGCCACGGGCCTCTGATCCTGCGCCGGCGGCGCAATGTCCACGGCATGTGACAGATGGTCACTGTTTGGCTACAACCTTAGGATGCTGCGGGCCGGACACTTCTCTTGGGCCCCCAAGCTGCCTAGGGTGGCATGGTGATCTTCAAAGCTGTGGGCGAGGGACGCCCGTATCCTGACCATGGTTTCAACACGCCCAAACAGTGGGCGTCGCTGCCGCCGCGACCTGTCCGCCTGGACGAACTGGTGACCACCAAACGGACGCTCGACCTCGAAGCGCTGCTGGCCGAAGACTCCACCTTTTTCGGAGACCTCTTCCCGCACGTGGTGCAGTACAAGGGAATCCTGTACCTGGAGGACGGGCTGCACCGCGCCGTCCGGACAGCGCTGCACCAGCGGACCGCCATCCACGCCCGCGTGCTGGTCATAGATGGCTAGGAAACCCAAGGACGCCAGCGTCCTGCATGGCCACCACGTTGTCACCGGCCCCGAACTGCGGGCCACGTTTGAGGCTGCCGGCGACCCCGACAACCCCGTGCGGGTGCGCCGCCGCGTGGTGCATGGAGTGGTCCTGGTATTGCTGCTGGGCCTCATTGCCGGCGCCATCATCGTTGCGTTGGCCATCATGAGCGGACAGCTGAAGCTTCCGACGACGGCGGGCAGCGATGAGCCCCGGACCACCTGTCCCGGGGCCACCTTTGACTACACCCCCAACGACAAAATCAACCTCAACGTCTACAACTCCACCAGCCGCCCCGGTCTGGCTCGCTCCGTGGCGGATGAGTTGCTGGTCCGGAAGTTTGTGGTGGGTGCCGTGGCCAACACGGATGCCGGCTTCCGCGGTGTGGCTGCGGTGGTTTCAGGGGCTGCCGGGCAGTCTGCGGCCTTCAGCGTCCAACGGAACCTGCCCGGCTCCGACTACTTCCAGGACGGCCGGACGGACGCCAGCGTTGACGTGATTATTTCCAGCGATTTCAAGGAGCTGGCCGCCGCGGACCGGGTAGACCAGACGCCCGGGACGCTCAGCTGCCCGCGGGAAAGCCGACGGATCGCTGACGATGCCAAGTGGCCGGTTATTCCGACGGCCGGCCCCTGACCTGTCGCCGTTGCTCTATCACGTCTGGTCGCTAAACCAGGCGGATGACGACCGGAGGTGATAGAGCAACGCAGGGGTTTACGGCAAGGGGAGGCTGACGCGCAGGGGTGCGCCGTCGTCGTCGAACCTTGCTCCGGCGCCGAGCTGGATGAACCGCACGGTCCGGGCGATCCGGGCCTCAAGTTCTGCGGGCTCGTTGCTGCCGCGTGCGGCGCTGGAGGAGAGTGTGCCGTGGATGAGCTGCGCCTGCTGGCCAATGTCCGCTTGCGGCAGGTATCCCTGTGCCATGCCGTCCCGGAGGATGCCCTGCAGCAGGACGCTGAGTTCACCCACGTGGTCGGCCAGTTTCGCAAAGGACGACGGCGACAGCACCGCCGCCATCGCCGGTCCGGGCGGGAGATGGCGGCGGCTGAGGTCCTCCACCTGGGTCCGCACGTACAGGGCCAGCCGTTCGACGGGGTTCTCGAGCCTGCTCAGTGACTCCCGGAGTTCGGCGAGGAAGCGCTCGGTCTCGTCCAGGGCGTAGGAGATCAGCAGTTCTTCGATGTCGGCGTAGTAGTTGTACACCGCGGTCCGCCCCACCCCGGCATGCCGGGCGACGTCAGTCATGGTCAGTCCGGGCAGGCCGTGGGTGAACAGGAGCTCCCCGAACGCTGTCAGGACCCGGCGTTGCGTCTCGGCGCGTTGCGCGGCGTTGTTGGCCGCCGAAATCCTGGGCATGCGGACACTTTACCGCGATGTGTCAGTAAACCCGGAGTTTTCGTCCAGATAGACCCGCTTTTGGTGGCCGCTGGGTGGATTATCTGGACAAGAACTCAGCGGGCCGTGTTGGATCGGGCGTGTCAGACAGCGCAGCCGTCCGGGCCGCAGGCCTCGCCGTCGTTGCCGTCCGCGGCAGTGACCAGAACCAGGGGGTTGGTCTCCTGCCAGGCCTGGTTGAGCGCCGCCGTGAACGTTTCGGCAGGTTGGGCGCCGGAGAGCCCGAACTTGCGGTCAATCACAAAGAACGGGACGCCGCTGATGCCCAGGCCGCGGGCTTCCTCGAAATCGAAGCGGACGTCGTCGGCGTATTTGTCCGTGGTGAAGAGTTCGGCGACTTCATCGGTGTTGAGGCCCAGCTCCTGGCCCAGGGTGGTGAGGTACTCGGCGCTTCCGATGTCCTTGCCGTGTTCGAAATGATCGCTCAGCAGGCGTTCCTTCGCGGCATCCTGCTGTCCCTGCTGGGAAGCGAGGTGGATCAGGCGGTGGGCGGTGAAGCTATTGGCCACCACCACCTGGTCGAACCGGTAGTCCAGGCCCTCGCCCTTGGCCTGCTCGGTGACGTGGTCAAACATCTGCGAAACCTGCTCCCGGGCCATGCCCTTGCGGGTGCTCAGGTACTCCAGCTCGGTGCCGTCATAGTGCTCGGGAAGGGTGGGGTCCAGCTGGTAGCTGCGCCACTTCACCTCCACAGCGTCGCGGTGCGGGAACTCGGCCAGGGCCGCCTCGAACCGGCGCTTGCCGATGTAGCACCACGGACACGCGACGTCTGACCAGATCTCAATCTTCATGCTTGCCACAACTGTGCAGGTCAGACGCCCATTCCGCGCGGGCAGTGTCGGATTTGTCACATTGGGCCTTGAAATGGCTCCCCGCGCGGGGCGATAGTCGAAGCAGCGGGTTAAGCAGAGGCCATTCTGAACACATCAGTCGGTCGGGGGACCCGGACTTTGATCCTCCCGGAGGCACAGTATGCGGATAGGACTTGTCGCGGCACCATGGATTCCGGTTCCCCCGGCCGGGTATGGGGGCATCGAAAGGGTTGTTGACTCCCTTGCTCGGGGATTCATCGCCGCAGGGCACGAGGTGTTGTTGGCTGCAGCGTCGGACAGCACGTGTCCGGCGCCGAGGGTGCCGGGGATGAGGCCATCCGAGCCGGCTGCAATGGGGTTCACACTCTCGGAGCTCAGCCATGTCATCAGGGCCTATGAAGGACTGGGGGACGTGGACATCATCCACGACCA
Organism: Arthrobacter sp. 4R501; assembly: GCF_002929755.1. Taxonomy (NCBI): domain Bacteria; kingdom Bacillati; phylum Actinomycetota; class Actinomycetes; order Micrococcales; family Micrococcaceae; genus Arthrobacter; species Arthrobacter sp. 4R501. The sequence continues at coordinate 50,773 of NZ_PJIW01000014.1, forward strand.
CACACTGGCCGGGCCGCTGCTGGCCCGACGAAGGTCCGCCGCCCCCGTGGTGACCACCATTCACGGCCCCCTCACCCCGGCGTCGGCGGATTTGTACCGCGCGATGGCTGCCGACACGGCCATCATCGGAATCTCACGTGACCAGGCTTCCCGTGTGCCGGATGTTCCGATCACCCGCGTGATCCATCACGGAATGGACGTCTCTGCCGTCCCGGTCGGTTCCGGCGCAGGCGGGTACGTCTGCTTTGTCGGCAGGATTTGCCCGGATAAAGGCGTTCTCGAAGCCATCCACATCGCGCGCAGGGCCGGCATTCCGCTGCGGATCGCAGCCAAGATGCGCGAGCCGGAAGAGATCGCGTACTTCCGCTCCGTCATTGAGCCGCTTCTGGGCTCCAACGAGGATTTTATGGGCGAGCTGGGGGACACAGACAAGTTTCAGCTCATGGGTGAGGCGATGGCGTTCCTGAACCCCATCCAATGGTCCGAGCCGTTTGGGCTGGTGATGATCGAATCCCTTTCAACCGGAACTCCCGTAGTGGGAACTCCGATCGGATCCGCACCGGAGATTGTGGACCATGGAAAGACCGGCTACCTTGCGCCCACGGACAGCCTGCACACCTTCCTGCCCCTTGCGGCACAGCTGGACAGGGCGCACTGCCGGGACCGGGCCCTCAAACTGTTCAGCACCGAGCGGATGGTGGGCAACCACCTGGACCTCTACACAAAACTGCTGGAAACGAGCCCGCTTCCCGGGGTTCCGGATGTTTCCCATGTGGGCCAGAATCAAACAGGGAGAGCAGTTATCTGGGCGTCGGATCGGGCCCGATCTCTAGCGGGCGGTCATGAGGAAGGAGCGCATCCATGACTGCATGGAATGCCGACACTGAGGCTGATGTCGGCGGGGCTGAGGCCATAACGGTGGTGGAAGGGTCTTCCTTCTGTATCTCTACCCGGAGCGGCGACATCCGTGCCGACGGTGAAACGAATGGCGCGTTCTACCAGGACACCAGGATTGTGTCCCGGTGGATACTGCGCATCAACGGCGCGCTCCGCGAGCCGCTGGTGGCGCAACGGCCCAACTCCTACGAGGCCACGTTCGTGGGCCGCGCCCAGTGGCCCGGCGGCAGGTTCGACAGTCCGCTGGTGGTCCGTCAGGTCCGTCATATCGGACCCGGGCTGCAGGACGACATCACCCTCGAAAACTACTCAGCGGAAGCCGTGGACTGCGATATCGAACTGTTGGTTGACGCCGACCAGGCCGACCTCTTCGACGTCAAGGGCGGCCGGACTCCGCAGGGCGCGCGGGTGAGCCGCACGGTCAGCGACGGTGGGATGCTGATCGAGGCCCTCCGTAACGGCCAGCGGCGCGGCTCCGCCATCCGCGCAGCCGGCGCCGAAGTCTCCACCGAGATGCTTCGCTTCCACGCAACCATTCCGGCGCGCGGCGAGTGGTCCACCAGCGTGATTGTGGTCCCGCTCATCAACGGTGTGGGACCCGCGGCGCCGTTCACGCAAGAGGGACAACCGCGCGGACGCGTGGGCGTGCAGCGGCACTTGGCATGGGAAGAACATATTCCGCGCATCAGCGTCGCGGACGGCAATATCGAGGCCACCCTGCGCCGGAGCCAAAGCGATCTGGGGTCCCTCCGGATTTTCGACGCCGAGCACCCGGACCGTGCGGCCGTGGCCGCGGGAGCACCCTGGTTCATGGCACTCTTTGGCCGGGATTCACTGCTGTCCTCTTACATGTCATTGCTGGTTGACCCCACGTTGGCGGCCGGAACCCTCCAGACGCTGGCAACCCTCCAAGGCACGAAGGTGGATCCCGACTCCGAGGAAGAGCCGGGACGCATCCCGCACGAGGTTCGGCTGGGCGTGACGGCGGGGCTGTCCCTGGGCGGGACCGCCTATTACGGCACGGTGGACGCCACCCCGCTCTTTGTCAGTCTCCTGGGCGAACTGAGCCGCTGGGGACTGTCCGAGGACATCATTGATTCGCTGATTCCCCATGCCGACCGCGCCCTTGACTGGATCGAAAAATACGGCGACCGTGACGGCGACGGCTTTGTGGAATACCTTCGCCCCAACCAGCACGGTCTCCTCAACCAGGGCTGGAAGGACTCCTGGGACGGGATCAACTTTGCCGACGGGCGGATGGCCGAACCACCCACTGCCCTGTGCGAGGTCCAGGGCTACGTCTACTCCGCCTATGTGGGACGGTCCCTGCTGGCGCGCTGGGCCGGGGATCCTGAGACAGAGCACCACTGGGCCGAGCGGGCAATCGCCCTGAAGGAGGCTTTCAACGAGAAGTTCTGGCTGCCGGACAGGGGCTACTTCGCCATCGCGCTGGACAAGGACAAGACTCCGGTTGACGCGTGCACTTCAAACATGGGCCACTGCCTGTGGGTGGGCATCGTGGACGAGGAAAAAGCCCCGTCAGTGGCGGAGCGCCTGATGTCCCCCGAACTGTTCACCGGCTGGGGGATCCGGACCCTGGCTTCGGACATGGGCGCCTACAACCCTGTCAGCTATCACAACGGATCGGTGTGGCCGCACGATACGGCGATCGTGGCCACAGGGCTGATGCGCTATGGATTTGTTGATGAGGCCATGAAGATCGCCAGCGGGATCCTGGACGCCGCCGAACACTTCGACGGCCGGCTGCCGGAGCTGTTCTGCGGGTTCGACCGGTCCGAATTCCACGGCCCTGTCCCGTACCCCACGGCATGCTCGCCCCAGGCCTGGGCCGCGGCAGCTCCCATCCAGCTTGCCCGGATCCTGCTGCGCTTCGACCCGGACTTCACGCGCAACGTGGTCCATCTCGCACCGATCCTCCCGGAGGAAATCGGGGACTTCAGGGCCGAGAACGTCCTGCTGGGGACTTCGCGTGTGGCCATCAGCGCGCGCGGGAGGGAGGGCCGCATCGACGGCCTCCCAGCGCGGCTGAAGCTGCTGAAGGAACCGCGTCCGCCCCTGGACGAACGACTGGGTGGACGGGCCGGAGACTAGCGGCAGGTTTCTCGGGGAGCGCTTAGGGCAGGGCCCGTTCAAGGACGAAGTCGTGCTCCACAGTGGTTCCCAGCCGGAAGGACTTACTGCCCACCTTGCGGAAACCGGACTTTTCGTAGAACCGGATGGCCCGGGCGTTCTGGCTGTTGACCCCCAGCCATACTCCGGCCGCGCCCGCTTCCGCCGCCGCCTGGAGGCTGGCGTGCATCAGTTCGCCGGCCGCGCCCAGGCCGTGGTGTTCGGGGTGGACGTAGCATTTGCTGAGCTCCATGGTGGGCAGCACCTTCAGCGCCGCCGCGACATCCGGATCCTCTGCTGGCCGGTTCACCAGCAGGCTGTAGCCGCGGAGCGCCCCGTCCGCGTCAATGACCAGGATGGTGACATCAGGGTCTGCCATGTACTCCCGGAAGTGACGTTCGCTGAGCGTGTTTGCCACGTGCGCGGCAATGTCCTCCGGTGACGACGACGGCGGGCACGCCAGCGGGAAGGTGACGGCCGTCAGGTCGGCGAGCGGGCCGGCGTCGTCCGTTGTTGCCTTTCGAATCGTGTGGGTCATGCAGGGATTCTACGTGCGCTTCCTAGGGCTTCGTGCTGAAGGCGGCGTCGAAGCTGGTCTGGGAGGCGGGGAAGTCGAACTTCTTCAGGGCGGCGAGCGCTTCGGGGGCGCCGTGGAGCCGGTCCATGCCGGCGTCTTCCCATTCGACGGAGATGGGTCCGGTGTAGCCGATCGCGGCCAGGGCGCGGAAGGATGATTCCCAGGGGACGTCGCCGCGGCCGGCCGAGACGAAGTCCCAGCCCCGGCGCGGGTCACCCCACGGCAGGTGCGAGCCCATGACAGTGTTCCGGCCGGTGGGGCGCAGCTTGGTGTCCTTGCAGTCCACGTGGTAGATCCGGTCCTTAAAGTCCCAGATGAAGGAGACGGGGTCGATGCCCTGCCACATGAAATGCGACGGGTCCCAGTTCAGGCCGAACGCGGGCCGGTGGCCGATCGCTTCGAGCGTGCGGACGGTGGTCCAGTAGTCGTAGGCGATCTCGGAGGGGTGGACCTCGTGGGCGAACCGGACACCGCATTCGTCGAAGACGTCCAGGATGGGGTTCCAGCGGTCCGCGAAGTCCTGATAGCCGGCCTCGATCACTGCGGCGGGCACGGGCGGGAACATGGCCACGTACTGCCAGATCGAGGAGCCGGTGAATCCGACGACGGTGTCCACGCCGAGTGCCTTGGCGAGCCGGGCGGTGTGTTTCATTTCCTCGGCGGCGCGTTGGCGGACGCCTTCGGGGTCGCCGTCGCCCCAGACCTTCGCACCGACGATCGCTTCGTGGCGGAAGTCGATGGGGTCATCGCAGACGGCCTGGCCCTTGAGGTGGTTGGAGATGGCCCAGACCTTGAGGTTGTACTTCTCCAGGATGGCGAGTTTGGATTCGACGTAGCCGGGTTCGTCCCAGCGCCAGGCGTCCAGGTGGTCCCCGGACACGGCGATTTCCAGGCCGTCGTAGCCCCAGCCGGATGCCAGGCGGGCGACTTCCTCAAAGGGGAGGTCGGCCCACTGGCCGGTGAACAGGGTGTAGGGGCGAGGCATGTCAGGCTCCTTCAGAAATGGTAGTGCGGGCCAGCGGGATGGTGGCGCTTTTCGCTGCGGCGGACTCTTCGATGGCGTTCAGGATCCTCTGCACCTCGAGGCCGTCCTCGAACGACGGCGACGGCGGGGTTCCGGTGCTGATGGCAGTGAGGAAGTCGCGGATCTCATGCGTGAACGTGTGTTCCCAGCCGATGATGTGGCCCTGCGGCCACCAGGCATCCATGAACGGATGTTCGGGTTCGTTGACCAGGATCCGGCTGAGGCCCTGCTCCCGGACCGGGACGGCGGCATCGAGGAAGTGGAGTTCGTTGAGGTTTTCCAGGTCGAACAGCAGGGAACCCTTATCCCCGTAGATCTCCAGCTTCAGCGAGTTTTTCCGGCCGGTAGCTACCCGGGAGACCTCCACTGAGGCGATGGCTCCCGAGGCGAGGGACAGCGTGGCCCAGGCGGCGTCGTCGACCGTTACGTCTTCCAGGCCGGCGGCCCCGGGGCGGCGGTCCACGAAGGTGTGCAGGCGGCCGGAAACCTCCGTGACCCGGTCCCCGAGCAGGAACAGGACCTGGTCGATGGCGTGCGAGGCGATGTCCCCGAGCGCCCCGGAACCGGCGGTTTCCTTCCTCAGCCGCCAGCTCATGGGCGCGGTTTCGTCCGCCAGCCAGTCCTGCAGATAGGCGGCCCGGACGTGCCGGACGGTTCCCACCCGGCCTTCCGCGATGAGTTCCCTCGCCAGGGCCAACGCGGGCACCCGCCGGTAATTGAGGCCGATCATAGACTGCACGCCCTTGGCCCGGGCGGCCTGGGCAGCCGCTGTCATGGCCTCGGCCTCGGCCAGGGTGTTGGCGAGTGGCTTCTCGACCAGGACGTGCTTGCCGGCCTCGAGCGCGGCGATGGCGATCTCGGCGTGCATCCAGCCCGGCGCGCAGATGTCCACGATGTCGATGTCATCGCGGTCCAGGACTGCCCGCCAGTCCGTCGCGGTCTCGGCCCAGCCATACTTCGCGGCCGCTTCCTCCACTCCGGCGGGGTCCCGGCCCACCAGGACCTTCTGTTCGAAGGCCGGGACGTCGAAGAAGCTGGCCACATTGCGCCAGGCGTTGGAATGGGCCTTGCCCATAAACGCGTAGCCGATCATCGCGACGCCGAGCGGGCGATTGGTGGCTGATTCAGGTGAGGTCGTCATCGTCGTTCCTAGAGCGTTGCGGTTTCCGGGGCCCAGTCCTCGGGGAGGGCCGGGGACGCGGTAACGGAGCTTTCAACGTCAACGAAAGTTCCGGATTCCATGGATTCGGTGATTGAGACCATGGAATCCAGGACGTGGTAGGCCAGGTCGCCGGTGGCGCGGTGCGGCACCCCGGCGCGGATGGAGCGTGCCATGTCCAGGACGCCCATGCCACGGCCGTTGGCGGGTCCCGTGGCCGGGATGGTGGTCCAGTCCTCGTCACCGGCACGCCACAGGCGGATGTCGCCGTCGAAATTATTGGGGTCCGGCAGGGACAGCGTGGCTTCCGTGCCAGTGATTTCCACGAAGCCCATCCGCACACGGGGGGATTCGAAGGAGAAGACGCTGTGCGAGGACGCCCCGCTCTCGAACTGCGCCATGGCCGACACATGCGTGGGCACCTCGACGGTGAACTCCTCGCCGGCCCTGGGCCCTGAACCAATGACCCGGACTTCCTTGGCCTTGGAGCCGACGGCGGCCACCTTGCGGATGGAGCCGAACGCCTGGATCAAGGTGGTGAGGTAGTACGGGCCCATGTCGAAGAGCGGGCCCGCGCCGTGCTGGAAAAGGAAAGCCGGGTTCGGGTGCCAGGATTCCGGACCGGGGGTCTGGAAGGTGGTCATGGCCGTCAGGGGGGTGCCGATGTCGCCGCGTTCGATCAGCCGGCGTGCGGTCTGCAGGCCGGCGCCGAGGAAGGTGTCCGGGGCGCAGCCGAGGCGGATCCCGGCAGCGTCGGCGGTTTTGAGCAGGCCGAGCCCTGACGCGCGGTCCAGGGAGAAGGGCTTCTCGGTCCAGACATGCTTGCCGGCATTGACGGCTGCCGTGGCCACTTCCACGTGCGCCGCTGGGATGGTCAGGTTCACGATGATCTCGACGTCGGGATGGTTCAGCGCCGCGTCCACGCCGCCCCACTCCGCGATGCCGTATTCCTTGGCACGGGCTTCGGCGGCTTCCTCAAAGAGGTCGGCGATGACGAGGACTTTCAGGTCCGGGAAAACGGTGAGGTTGTCCAGGTACTGTTTGCTGATGTTCCCGGCGCCGATGACGGCAACTCCCACGGGGCCGCGGCGGGTCGGTGCTGCCAGGCTCATGCGCGTGCTCCGGCGGTGCCCTGTGCGGCATTGAGGTAGGCGAGGCTCTCAGCGATGCCTTCGAAGATGTCTCCGGCGTAGTCATCAAATTCCACCACGCCTACCTCGAGGGCCCTGGCGGCGGCAACGACCTCCAGCACGGCGACCTTGCCTTGGCCCGCAGGCTGCTGCGCTTTGGTGTCCGTATTCAGTGGTCCGTCCTTGATGTGGATGAACTTCACCCGGTCGCCGAGCCGCTCCAGCACCGCCACGGGATCCTGGCCGCCCACGGCAACCCAGTACGTGTCCACTTCGAGGACAACTTCGGGATCGAGGAGGTCCGCGAAGTACTCCAGCGCGGTGCGTCCCTCGATGGTGGACTCCAGCTCCCACTGGTGGTTGTGGTAGCCCACGCGGATGCCGTATTCGGCGCCCTTCCTGGCTGCGGCGTTGAGGCCGGCAGCGATGGCCTGGATGTCCGCCGCGGACTGCCAGCGGTCAGCCGCGATGAACGGATCGATCACCGTGGTGATCCCTAGTTCCCTGGCCGCGGCGAAGATCTCATCCTGGTCCTGGCTCAGCAGCGGTGCGTGTCCGGACGGAGCCGTCAGGCCGTTCTCCCTCAGCGCAGCACCGAGCTCTTTGGCCGTGGCGACAAAGTTGTACGGCTCAACCTTGGTGAAACCGATCTCCGCGACCTTGCGGATGGTGCCGGGAAGGTCCGCCTGGATCTGGTCCCGGAGTGTGTAGAGCTGGATCGAGTAGTTCATTGGTTCTCCTGATTGCAGACGAATCCACGTTGATTGGGTGCTGCGGTGCTGAGGGCGATGCCACTGCCACTAAAGCTAGAATGACTTTTGCCGATCGTCAAGCAAAAGTTGCGCGGAAGCAGATATTCTTTGTTCCGCGTGACAGGCAGAAGTTGCATGTGTTATTCATAATCCATGAGCCTCAGCCCCGGAACCGAGCACGCCGCCCCAGACCACGGCGTGAGCCTGGCGCGCGCCGGTGACCTCTTCCAGCTCCTCCGGGACGGCCAGGCGCGGACGCGGGCAGAGTTGGCACTGACCACCGGTTTGGCGCGTTCCACCGTCGCTGCGCGCATTGACGCCCTGATCGCCTCCGGCCTGGTGGGCGCGGCGGGTGAGGCGAACTCCAGTGGCGGCAGGCCGCCGTCGCGCTTTGCCTTCAACCCGGCCGCACGCGCCGTCCTGGCCGTCGACGTCGGCGCTACCCACGTGATTGTTGCCGTTACCGATCTCAGCGGCCGGGTCCTGGCCGAGCGGCGGCTGGCCCAGGATGTTGCCGCCGGCCCCGAGGCGGTGCTCGGCCGGGTGGTCAAGGAGGGCCGCGCGTTGCTTGAGCAGGCCGGACGGGGCCCGCGCGATCTCGCCGGCATCGGAATCGGCCTGCCGGGGCCCGTGGAGCACGCCACCGGAAAGCCCGTCAAGCCGCCCATCATGCCGGGGTGGGACGGGTTCGACGTCGTCCCTTACGTCCAGCGCTCGCTGCCAGTGCCGGTGCTGGTGGACAACGACGTGAACATCATGGCGCTGGGGGAGCGGTCGGCGCACTGGGCGGACAACAGGAATTTCCTGTTCATCAAGGTTGCCACCGGCATCGGATCCGGGATCATCAGCAACGGTGAACTGCAACGCGGCGCCAACGGAACGGCGGGCGATCTGGGCCACGTCCGCGTGCCGCGCGGCGATGACGTGCTGTGCCGCTGCGGCAACTACGGCTGCCTCGAGGCGCTGGCGTCCGGACCGGCCCTGGCCGCTGAACTGGAGCGGCAGGGTGTGCCGGCGCGCAAGGGCAGTGATGTGCTGCGGCTGGTCGGCGAGGGCAACCCGCAGGCCATCAACGCGCTGCGCCAGGCCGGCCGGGATGTGGGCGATGTGCTGGCCACTGTGGTCAACCTGCTGAACCCGTCCGTCATTGTCATCGGCGGGAGCCTGGGCCAGGCCGGGGAACACCTGATGGCCGGCGTCCGCGAAGTCGTCTACCGGCGGTCCCTGCCGCTGGCAACCAGCCACCTGCGGATCGCCCTTTCCGTGGCCGGGGACCAAGCTGCAATTCTTGGTGCCAGCCAGATGGTCACGCAGTACGTGTTGTCGCCTGCAGCCATTGAGGCGACGCTCCAGGCGGCCGGTTAGGCGGCTTTTCGGGAGTCATCCCGTCGTGATCACGCGGACCGGCGTTCCCTCCAGCCAGGCCTTGACGTCCTCGAACGCGCCACCGTAGAACTGCCGGTAGCTCTCGGCCGTCACGTAGCCGAGGTGCGGGGACAGCACAGTGTTGGGGGCGCTGAGCAGCGGGTGGCCCGCGGGAAGCGGTTCCTGGTCAAAAACGTCCAGGGCCGCGCCGCGGATCCAGCCCTCGTTCAAAGCCCGCACCAGGGCATCCTGGTTCACCAGCGGACCCCGCGACGTGTTCACCAGGATGCCTTCCGGCCCCAGGAGCCGCAGTTCCTGCTCACCCACGATGTCCTCGGAACGGGGAGACAGCCGCAGGTGGAGGGACACGACGTCGGAATTCTCGAAAAGTTCCACCTTGCTGACCTTCTGAACGCCTGCCTCGGCGGCGGCCTCAGCGGTGAGATTCTGGCTCCAGGCGAGCACTTCCATGCCGAAAGCCTGCCCGTACGCCGCGATCCGCCGCCCGATCTTGCCCAGGCCCACGACGCCCAGGGTCTTGCCGGACAGTTCCATCCCCACCGAGGTCTGCCACGTGCCCGCGCGCAGCGAGTTCTCCTCGGCCGGGAGGTTGCGGGAGATCGCGAGCAGCAAAGCCCAGGTCAGTTCGGGCGCGGCCGTGGGGGACCCGGGCGTGCCGCATACGGTGATGCCGAGTTCGGTTGCTGCGGCCACGTCGATGGATGCATTGGCCATGCCGGTGGTCACCAGCAGCTTCAGCCCCGGGAGACGTTCCAGCACGGTGCGGGGAAACGGGGTCCGCTCACGCATCGCTATGACGATCTGGTAGTTGGCGAGGGCTGCTGCCAGGGCGTCCTCGGACTGGAAGGGCTCGCGGAAGACGGACGCTGTAACGCCGGCCTGTTCCAGGGCGGCCCAGTCGGCGAAGCCGTGCGCCACGCCCTGGTAGTCGTCGAGGATGGCAAGCCGTTGTTGCATGTCTGTTCCTTCGTCCGAGGTAAGCGGCTTTTGTACCCGCACTTGGGGCCCGCGGGTGTGAGCTTCATCGTATGCCAGGGCGCCATGACGTTGCCTGTGGCGTCCGGGGCAATACGCCGTGATAGCAATGGAAGTGATGAAATCGTATTTAGCCACCGCGGAATCCTTGTGAGCGGACAGTTCCTGGCCAAAGTTCCCAAGGGCTGGATCCTCCTGGGCTGTATCGGACTGCTGGCGCTGAACCTGCGTGGGCCCTTCGTTGCCGTTGCCCCGGTGGTTGACCTGATGCAGGCCGACCTCGGATTTACCCCCGTGATGGTGGGCCTGCTGACGAGCATCCCGGTGCTGTGCTTCGCGCTCGCCGCGTCGCTGGCGTCTCTGACCACGAGGAAACTCGGCGCGGAGTTCGCCGTTTCGCTGACCATCCTTGGCGTCCTGGCTGGCGTGATTGTGCGCTCGGCTGGCGGCCCGGGACCGGTGGTGGTGGGCACGGTGATGATCGGCCTGGCCATCACGGTGGGCAACATCGCGGTGCCGTTGATTATCCGCCGCGACTTCTCCCCGATGCGCCAAGGGACCGCCATGGGTGTGTACACCGCGGCCCTGAACATCGGATCATTCCTGACCTCGATGGTCACGGCGCCCCTGGCAGAGCTGGCCGGTTGGCGTGTGGCCTTGGCCGCCGTGGGCATCCTGGCTGTGATTGCCATCGTTTTCTGGACCCTCGCCGTGGGCGCCCGCACCGCGTTTGTGCCCTCCCGCACCGTGGTGGCCGGCGGGCAGGAACACCCGGCCGTCAAGGGTTCCGGCTGGATTACCGCTGGGCTCACCGCAGGCTTCGCCGGGCAGGCGTTTTCCTACTACGCGGTGACGGCGTGGCTGCCGAGCTACCTCAACGACGAACTTGGCATGTCCGCCTCAGCCGCCGGGGCAGGCTCATCGCTGTTCCAGATCTTCGCCATCGTTGGCGGCTTGGGAGTGCCGTTCGCGGCCAAATATTTCAGTACGACGACGACGGCAGTCACCGTGGGGTTGCTGTGGACGGCCGTGCCGGCCGGGCTGCTGCTGGCGCCGGAACTGTGGTGGCTGTGGTCCACGTTCGGCGGCATCGCGCAGGGCGGCGGGATCACGCTGATCTTCATCGCGATCATCAAGCTGGCCCGGGACCAGGTGTCCGCGGGCCGGATGTCCGCCACGGTCCAGGGGCTCGGTTACTGCTTCGGCGCGGTGGCCCCGCCGCTGGTGGGCTTCGTGCGCGACGCCTCGGGTTCCTGGACCCCCGCGCTGCTGGTGATCCTGGGCTCGGTGTTGATGTTCTTCGTCTGCACAACCCTGGCTGTGCGGCTGGTGCCGAAAGGACGCTGACGCGTCCCGCCGTCGTACGTTGCCTTGTCCTCTGCATGATTTGCCAACGCTGTCTCACTTAACGCAGCTTAACGACGGACGCTCTCTCACTATCTTGAGGATAGTGAGAGAGCGTCCCGGGTTTTCTCGCATTATGTGAGAGAGCGTCCGCGGGTCACACGGGGTGTTCCGTCGCCGGGCCGGCTCCCCGGATCTCGGGGGTGCCTGTTGCGAAGGGCGTGCCTGCCCGGCGGACGGAAGTCTATTCAGTGAGCCTGCTGCAGCCTAGGCCGCGGCGAGCTCCTCTTTGGTTGCCTTTTCGCGGGCTTCGGTGAGGTAGCGGGCGTAGGCGGGGAGGGTCAGGAAGGACGGGAAGTCCTGGCTGAGGGTGACTTCCTCGAAGATGTCGCGCGAGTCTTCGAAGCGATCGCCGTCGAAGCGTTCCAGGCGTGCGAACTCTTCGTCGAGCAGTTCCTCGATCCACTGGTGGGTGATGATTTCGCCGCGGTCGGTGATGGCGGACGCGAACATCCACTGCCATATCTGGGAGCGGGAGATTTCCGCGGTGGCGGCGTCTTCCATGAGGTTGTGGATGGCGACGGCGCCGTTCCCGCGGAGCCAGGACTCGATGTAGCGGATGCCTACCTCGATGTTGTTCCGGATGCCCTGCTCGGTGATGGTGCCTTCGGTGGCGGCCACGTTGATGAGTGCGCGGTCGTCGGGGATGACGTCCTCGCGGGTGCGGTCCAGCTGGTTGGGGCGTTCGCCGAGGGTGGCGTCGAACACTTCGCGGCATACTGGCACGAGGTCCGGGTGGGCCACCCAGGAACCATCGAAGCCGTCGTTGGCCTCGCGGGTCTTGTCGGCGCGGACCTTCTCGAACGCGTTGGTGTTGGCAGCCTCGTCCTTGCGGTTGGGGACGGCGGCGGCCATACCGCCGATTGCCATGGCGCCGCGCTTGTGGCAGGCACGGACCAGCTGTTCGGTGTAGGCGCGCATGAACGGCTGGGTCATGGTCACCTGGGCGCGGTCCGGCAGGACGAACCGGGGGCCGCGGGTGCGGAAGTTCTTGATCAGGGAGAAGATGTAGTCCCAGCGGCCGGCGTTCAGGCCCGACGCGTGATCACGCAGTTCGTAGAGGATTTCCTCCATTTCGAACGCCGCGGTGATGGTCTCGATCAGCACGGTGGCGCGGATGGTGCCCTGCGGGATGCCCAGCAGGTCCTGGGCGAGGATGAAGATGTCATTCCACAGCCGTGCCTCGAGGTGGTTCTCGATCTTGGGCAGGTAGAAGTACGGGCCCTTGCCCTGGGCCAGGAGGCGGTGGGCGTTGTGGAAGAAGAACAGGCCGAAGTCCACGATGCCGCCGGCCACGGGGGCGCCGTCGATGATCATGTGCTTCTCGGGCAGGTGCCAGCCCCGGGGGCGGACCACGATGGTGGGCAGCTCGCCGGCCGGGCGGAGCTTGTATTCCTTGCCCTCGGGGGAGGTGAAATCGATCCGGCGTTCCAGCGCGTCGGTGAGGTTCAGCTGGCCCTTGATGACGTTCCGCCACGTGGGGGTGGAGGAGTCCTCCATGTCAGCGAGCCACACCTTCGCACCGGAGTTCAGCGCGTTGATGGTCATTTTCTTGTCCACCGGTCCGGTGATCTCCACCCTGCGGTCCTCCAGGCCCGGGGCCGGGGGAGCGACGCGCCACGACGGGTCGTTGCGGATGTCCTCGGTTTCGCGGAGGAACCTGGGGTCCTGGCCGCCGGCGATGTCCGCCCGGCGGGTCCGGCGTGCCTGCAGCAGTTCCTGCCGGCGCTCAGCCGTGGCCCGGTGCAGCTTGGCGACAAACTCCAGTGCATCCGGAGTAAGAACCTCGTCCTGCCGGCAAATAGGCTGCGCGGTCAAAGTGATCCCGTTGATGGTGAAGCTGTCTGTGAAGGTGTTCATTTCGGTCTCCTGGTGCAGGGCCCAACTGGGTAGCAGTAAGTGTCGTTTTGAGCCTCCAAAACGACACTTAGTGCTACTTACTTGGGGAAAATTTAGTGGAACTGGCCTTCTTCGGTGGATCCCACCAGTGCCAGGGTTGATGCGTTCGGGTTGAGCGCAGTTGCGATGTCGTCGAAGTAGCCGGTGCCGACTTCGCGCTGGTGCTTGGTCGCGGTGTAGCCGCGGGACTCGGAGGCGAATTCCTTTTCCTGCAGCTCGACGTAGGCGCTCATGCCTTCACGGGCGTAACCGTGGGCGAGATCGAACATCGAGTAGTTCAGGGCGTGGAAGCCGGCCAGGGTGATGAACTGGAACGTGAAGCCCATGGCGCCGAGTTCACGCTGGAACTTGGCGATGGTGGCGTCGTCCAGGTGCTTGCGCCAGTTGAACGACGGCGAGCAGTTGTAGGAGAGCATCTGGTCCGGGAAGTCAGCCTTGACGGCCTCGGCGAACTTGCGGGCCAGCTCCAGGTCCGGGGTGCCCGTCTCCATCCAGATGAGGTCAGAGTACGGTGCGTAGGCCTTGGCGCGGGCGATGCAGGGTTCGATGCCGTTGCGGACCTTGTAGAAGCCTTCCGGGGTGCGTTCGCCGGTGACGAATTCCTGGTCGCGGGGATCGACGTCGGAGGTGATCAGGGTTGCTGCCTCGGCGTCGGTGCGGGCGATGACCACCGAGGGGGTGCCGGCGACGTCGGCCGCCAAGCGGGCGGCGTTCAGTGTGCGGACGTGCTGCTGGGTGGGGATGAGGACCTTGCCGCCGAGGTGGCCGCACTTCTTCTCCGAGGCGAGCTGGTCTTCCCAGTGCACACCTGACGCGCCGGCCTGGATCATGGATTTCATGAGCTCGTAGGCGTTCAGCGGGCCGCCGAAGCCGGCCTCGGCGTCGGCAACGATCGGGACCATCCAGTCCTCAACGGTCTGGATGCCTTCGGAGAATTCGATCTGGTCCGCACGCAGGAGGGCGTTGTTGATGCGGCGCACCACTGTCGGAACCGAGTTGGCCGGGTACAGCGACTGGTCCGGGTAGGTGTGGCCGGAGTTGTTGGCGTCCGCGGCGACCTGCCAGCCGGAGAGGTAGATGGCACGGAGGCCGGCCTTGACCTGCTGCACGGCCTGGTTGCCGGTCAGGGCACCCAGGGCGTTGGTGTACCCGCCGGTCTTGTGCTCTTCGGTGAGCTGCTTCCACAGTTTCTCGGAACCGCGGCGTGCCAGCGTGTGCTCTTCGGAGACACGGCCGCGGAGCTTGACGACGTCCGCTGCCTTGTAGTCACGGGTCACACCTTCCCAGCGGGGGTTGGCGGCCCACTCAAGCTCCAGGGCGGCGGCCTGCTGTTCGGGCGTCTGCTGGGTGGGCTCAAATGCTGCAGTCATCGTTGTCTCCTTGATTGAGCTCCGGGTGTTTATCGGCCGGCCGAAGCTGCTTCCTTGCAGCTCCGACCAGCTTCCCGGTGCGGTGTTTCTTTCCGTGATTACTACTTTTCAGCACTTCACAACACTTCTCTAGGGGAAAACCATGGAAAGAAATGCATTTCTTCGCGTATGCTCAAGAAATGACGCCTGGAAGCTGGAACCGCGAAGTCGCCCTACCGCCGTCGTCCGCCGCCTCCCCGGAACTGGACGTCATCAGCCTGGGCCGCCGCGTGCGGCATCTGCGCAAGCAGGCCGGGTACACGCTCGATGACCTGGGCGCCGCCGTCGGGACCGCCCCCAGCCAGTTGAGCCTGATCGAAAACGGCAAGCGGGAGCCCAAACTTTCCCTGCTGCAGGGGCTGGCCGCGGCCCTGAACGTGAGCATCGACCAGTTGCTTGGCGCCGAGCCGCCGAGCCGCCGCGCGGCCCTGGAAATTGAGCTGGAACGCTACCAGCGCGGGCCCCTGTACGAGTCCCTTAATCTGCCCAAAATCCGCATCAGCTCGCGGCTTCCGGTCGATGTGTTGGAGGCGCAGGTGGGGCTGCTGCACGAGCTCGAACGCAAGCTGAACGAGCAGGTGGCGACGCCGGAGGAAGCCCGCCGCGCGAACGGTGAGCTGCGTGCCATGATGCGTGAGCGCGGCAACTACTTCCCGGAGTATGAGGCCGAGGCCCAGAAGGTCCTGGGACTGGTGGGCTACACGGCCGGGCCGCTGAGCCAGCACGTCATCGCCGACATCGCCGAGAAGCTCGGATTCACCCTCCATCACGTGAGCGACCTGCCGCATTCCACCCGTTCAGTGACGGATTTGAAGAATCACAGAATTTACCTGACGCAGAGCCAGCGGCAGGACCACGACCCCCGCTCGGTGCTGTTGCAGGCGCTGGGGCACTACGTCCTGGGGCACGAGACGCCGAAAAACTACGGCGACTTCCTCGGCCAGCGGGTGGCCACCAACTACTTCGCGGCCGCGCTCCTGCTGCCCGAGCAGGCCACCGTGGACTTCCTGCAGAAGGCCAAGGCCGCCAAGGAAATCGCCGTGGAGGACATCCGGGATGCTTTTGCCGTGTCCTACGAGACCGCCGCTCACCGCTTCACCAACCTGGCCACGAAGCACCTGGGCATCACCACCCACTTCCAGAAGACCCACAAGAGCGGCATCATCTACAAGGCCTACGAGAACGACGGCGTGACGTTCCCGATGGACCACACCGGCGCCATCGAGGGCCAGCCGTCGTGCAAGGCGTGGACGTCACGGGCGGTGTTTGATGTGCCGGACAAGTTCAGCGCGTACAGCCAGTACACGGATACTCCGTCCGGCACATATTGGTGCACGGCCCGGACGGAGCGATCGGCCAGCGGCGAGTTCTCCCTGAGCATCGGGGTGCCGTACCAGCACGTGAAATGGTTCCGCGGCCGGGAAACCACGGCGCGCGAAAAGTCCACATGCCCCGACCCGAACTGCTGCAAGCGGCCTCCGGCAGCACTGGCCTCCGAGTGGGCTGGAAACGCCTGGCCGGCGGCTCGCGCCAACACGCACCTGCTGGCCGCGATGCCGCCCGGCGCGTTCCCCGGAGTGGACGAGACCGAGGTCTACTCGTTCCTGGCTGCGCACTCGGGGAGCTGACCCCAGGACGCTCTCTCACTCGATCAGTCCAGGAATGGCAACGCGAGGCCGTTCTTCGTCCGCCACAGCCTGGCTTCCTTGATTGCCTTCTTGGCGTCTCGCCGGTGCAATTTTTCGACAGCGGAGGACCACTGCCTTCGGAGCAAGGCCCAGCGTGTGTGCGCTTCATGGTGAAATACCTGCCTGAGATTCAGGGTGAGGCGGCGTGCCGGATTCCAAGATTGTTGGGCCAGTGACCGCCTGCTTAGAATGCCGAGCACACAAGCATGTTGAACACCGGTTACCAGCAGCGCTGCGCCCAAGGCAGGAACGTAAGGAGTCCCCAGCGCGATAGCAGTGCCGACCGCAAACAAATAGGGAACGGCTATGGCTAGCCATTTATACGTATTCGATTCTGCCGGGCGATCTTGGTTCTCTGCCTTCAAGGAAAGCACGGCAAACCCGACGGCAGCGGCCAGTCCCGTAAAACCCAGCACGGAGAGATAGATTCCCAATAGAAGGGCGAAGCCGGCGTATTTGGGATCGGCCCAGAACTCATAACCAGGATTCACCATCATCGTTAGAAAAATAGCAGCGATTGTGGCAAGTGCGATGATCGTAAACCAATTTGCCGCGATGCGCAGTGGGAGCAGGCGGCTTCCTGCTGGTGAATGAAGCAAGTATCCCCACCTTTGCCCCCAAGCCTGTTCAAGACGTCCGGCCCGATGAATGACGTCGTTCATGTGCAGCTGCCTTTGAATGCCTTGAAGCCCAAAAACCGTCCGCGTGGGTCCAGCGAGAAGCAGTAACAGCCAGAGGATGACGCAGGCTCCTGCGGTTGCAGCTGCGTGCAGATTCCAGCCTGGAGCGCCCATATGGAGAATTGTCCAGGTCATGGCACGGTATGGCGCTGTTGCGGCAATCAACGTCAGGACAAATTGAACCAAGCTTCTGAAATCCAGGCGCGTCGAAAGCTGGACGGCGGCTTCCATTCCCAGTTCCTGTGGGGAGTGACGATCAAAACGATTTAATGCAAGAATCACTCCTGCTATGGCCACGAACTGAGCCATGCCAGAAGGGTCCAACGCGAGGAAGGAGAATGCGTCGACGAATACTGTCGTGAGCGCGGGGAAGCCTTGGGCAGTCAGTATCCACCTTGGGCCGGCCAGCAACAACAGAAGCATGGAGAACAGCGTCAGGCCGCCGATGAATATGACTCCCACGTCGAAGGCAATACTCTTGCGCTCGCGTCGTCCCGCGTCGTGCAGATCACTAATTGAGGGCAGCGTCCTGGATACATTCATGATTCAAGGCTAGGGAGCACCTCTGACATTGAGCTGGCCGTCACGCAGAGCACGCTCTTGGCTGGCTGCGGGGCGGGTCTGGCCTGGAAAACCCCGGAAATCCGCGAAAGGCAGTCGCGTGCCGTGGACGAAGCCCGCTAAGAGCATGCTGTGCGTGACACGGTAGAGGGCCAAGGGACGAAGTTGGCCGGACCACCCTCAGCCGTGGAGCTCCCGGTACGCCGCGACGGCGCCGGGGTGCAGGGGCAAACCCGCGGTGTTGATCAAGGATTCGGGGCTCAGGAACTGGACGCCCAGGCTGGAGCGCGGGATCAGTTCCTCGGCATGGCCCACCAGCAGTTCGACGGTCCGCTTGACGGTCCGGTCATCAAGATCGCTCCGGCACAGCAGCAGGTTCGCCACGCCCACGGTCCACACGGCCGGAATGCCCGCGTAGGCGCCCGCCGGGATCAGCACCCGGTCGTAGAAGACGCCGTATTTCGCCCGCAGTGCCGGCAGCAGCGGCGACAGATCCAGGAAACCCAGCCCGACGTCGTCGTTCGCGGCGGCAATGGCCGCAGTCGGCACGCCGCCCGACCAGAACAACGCGTCCACCGTTCCGTCCCGCAGCGCCGCGAGGCCCTCATTGAGGCCGAGGCTCAGCACCGTGACGCCGCCGGCGGTGCCCGCAGTGGTGCTCAGCCCGGCAGCCTCGAGCAGCCGCGGAGTGGTCAGCGACGTCCCCGAGCCGGGCTCGCCGACAGCCACGGTCCGGCCGGCAAGCCCGCTAATGTCCCGGATTTCGCTGTTGTGCCGGATGACGCAGTGGACGTAGTTCTCGTACACCTTTCCGACGGCGGAAAGTCCGACGGCGGGCGGCTTACCCGCCGCTGTGCTTCGGGCAGCCGAATCCGCGAGCGCGACGGCGAACGTGGCTTTGCCGGTCAGCAGATGTTCGAGGTTGTCCAGGCTGCCGCCGGTAGTCAGCGCCGTGGCTTGGCCGGCAACGCCGTGACGTTGGAGGGATGCCGCCAGCAGCTCGGCGAACTCGAGGTAGAAGCCTCCGGGCTCGCCACCGGCCACGGTCACGGTTCCCGGGCGGTCCGTGGGCGTACACGCACCCAAGGCCGGCAGCAGCAGCCCGGACAAACCGGCCGCGAGGCTTGCCTTCAGGACGGCCCGCCGCGGGGGATCAGGGGGAAGCGGGGGACTCGGGGGCAGGGTCCGTGCTCCGGTGAAGCGCCCCACGAATAGGTCAGCCACGCGGAGCCGCCTGCTCCGGACCGGCGTGCTCCGGCCCGGCAAAAAGCCCTGGCACATCCGCGGAAAGTGGAAACTCGAGCCGCGCGATCAGTCCATGCGGCGAGGCCTCGGCAAGCACCAGCCGGCCACCGTTGGCCGCTGCCAGCTTGTCCACGATGGTCATGCCCAGCCCGGTCCCGCGGATGCTCCGGTGCGCCGGGGACCGCCAGAAGCGGCTGGTGGCCGCTGCCCGTTCGTCGGCGGAAAGCCCGGGGCCGTCGTCAGACACTTCGATGATCACCATGCTTTGGCGCTCGCGGGCAGCAACCGAGATGTGGGCGCCTGGAGCGTATTTGATGGCGTTGTTGAGAAGTTCGCCCACCATCTGGGCCAGTTCTGCGGCGCTGCAGGTGATATGCACGGCGGGGGCCGGCGGATCTGCCAGCAGGATGGATGCTCCGCCGCGCTGGGCGGCGGGGCCCGCCCGTTCGGTTTCTTCCTGCAGGACCGGGTACGGATCAAGCGGCGCCTGTGCCGCGGGCGACAGGGTTCCCAGCGGGCCCCGGGCGGAGTCCTCGGATGCCCGGTGCTCGGCGGCCGCCAACCGAAGTACTCCGTCCAGGATCTCCTCCACACGTTCAAGCTCGGCCAGCACGCCTGCGGCGGCGTCGTGCTCCCGGGCGGTCCTCAGTTCCAGCTGCAGCAGATCGATCCTGAGCCGCAGGGCGCCCACCGGATTGCGCAGTTCGTGCGATGTGTCCGCTATCAGTTGCCGCTGCGAATCGAGGCTGTGGCTGACGGTCTGCGCCATGGTGGTGAATGAACGGCTCAGTTGCCGAAGTTCCGGCGGCCCGGCCTCGGGAAGCTGACCGGTCCGGCCTGTTGCCTCAAGCTCCGTGACGGCGGCGTTCAGCCGATGTACGGGGCGCAGCACCCACTCGGTCACGCGGGCCGCACCAAGCAGGAGCACAGCGGCCAGGACCGCCGCCGCCAATGCCACGATGAGCCACCGTTCCCGCAGTTTCTGCCGGGCCGGGACCAGGTTGACCTCGAGGACGGCCTCGCCCAGGACCTGGCTCGCGCTGCCGAAGGAGCGGGAGATCACCTCGGAGGATGGCCCGAACGGCTGCAGCGGGCTGAGCGTGGTGTCGCTGAGGTTCAGGTTCGCCCTGGCCACGGCGTCACGGACGTCCGGCCGGTCCTCGCTCAGGCCGCCGGAGCGCAGGGTTCCCTGCTGGAGCTGGACCAGGACTCCCTCTCCGTAGAGTTCGGAATACCGGTCCATCTCCGTCTGCAGTTGAGCCGTTTCGCCGGCGGAAGCTGCGTCGAACGCCACCTGTGCCAGGCGGTTGAGCGACGCGGCCCGGTTGATCTGGAGTTCCTGCGTCAGTTCCC
Organism: Arthrobacter sp. 4R501; assembly: GCF_002929755.1. Classification (NCBI taxonomy): domain Bacteria; kingdom Bacillati; phylum Actinomycetota; class Actinomycetes; order Micrococcales; family Micrococcaceae; genus Arthrobacter; species Arthrobacter sp. 4R501. The sequence continues at coordinate 71,042 of NZ_PJIW01000014.1, forward strand.
GGCCGGCCGAGGTCAGGATCACGTTGGACGTGATGATGACGATAAGTACCGCCAGGACACTCAGGATGCCCAGGACGCGCAGTTTCACGCCGGGTCCGCCTCGACCCGGTAGCCTACGCCGCGGACGTTGATTATGAAGCCGGGCAACTGGAGCTTGGCCCGCAGCCCGGTCAGGTGCACGTCAAGGGACCGGGACGAGGCCACGAAGGCGTCGCCCCACAGCGCGTCCAGGATCTGTTCACGGGTGACCACCGAACCGGCGTGGCTGGCCAACAGTGCCAGCAGGTCAAACTCGGTGGCCGTCAGCGGCAGCACCGCGGAACGGAGGGCCGCCACGCGCCGCTCCAGGTCGATCTCAAGATCACCCAGCACCACACTCTGCTGCCGCGTGCCGCGATAGCGGCCGGCACGCCGCGTGACGGCTTCGATGCGGGCAAGAAGTTCCACGAGCTTCACAGGCTTAACGAGGTAGTCGTCCGCTCCCGACCGCAGGCCGAGCACCACGCTTCGTTCGTCGTCGCGCGCGGTGAGGATCAGGATGGGCGCCGCCGTTACCTGGCGCAGTTTCCGCAGCACCTCCAGCCCGTCCATATCGGGAAGGCCCAGGTCCAGGAGGATCACTTCGAACTTCCGGTGGACCAGCAGGGCGTCGGCTCCGCGGGCAACCCGGGTGGGGTTGTGCCCCGCGGTCGCGACGGCGGCGGCGAGGGCGGACGCCATGGCGTCGTCGTCCTCGACGATGAGCAACTCCATGGCCTGGTTCCCTTATTCGCTGAGCGGGCAACGCAAACTGCCCGCTTTGGAGATTACCCCGTCTCCCGCCGAAACCTAAGGAAGTGTTAGGAAAAGCCCTCCCACGTTGGATGTGCCTTGCATCACGCATAACTTGGATGAGGCCCTCGGCGTTTGAGGGGGGCCCGTCAACGTCGAGGAGGAACCATGGGCAACGTAGCCATGGACAGCACGAAAGCAAGAACAGCGCCGCAACCCGGGGAGGTTCAGCGATGAGCGCCCAGCACGCGGTCCAGAGCGAGGCCGCACAGACCCGCCGGGCCGTGAGCAACATCCTCAAGGGTTCAGCGGGCAACCTCGTGGAGTGGTACGACCTCTACGTTTACACAGTCTTCGCGGCGTACTTCCAGTCGCACTTCTTCAATTCCCAAGACGACCTGCAGGCCGGGCTCGAGGCCATGGCCGTCTTCTCGACGTCGTTCCTGATGCGTCCGGTGGGCGCCTGGTTCTTCGGCCGCTATGCCGACCGCAAGGGCCGCAAGGCGGCCCTGACGCTCAGCGTGACGATCATGTCCGCCGGTTCCTTCGCCATCGCCATCCTGCCGACGACCCAGCAGATAGGCGTCTGGGCGCTGATTCTGCTGATCCTTGTGCGACTGGTCCAGGGCTTCTCCGTGGGCGGCGAATACGGCACCAGCGCCACCTACATGTCCGAGGCCGCCACATCCAAACGCCGCGGCTTCTTCTCAAGCTTCCAGTACGTCACGCTGATCGGCGGCCAGATGCTGGCCCTGCTGGTGCTCGTCATCCTGCAGAACACCATGGACAAGGGCGCCCTGACTGAGTGGGGCTGGCGCATCCCCTTCGCGATCGGCGGCGTCGCCGCGCTCGTGGTCCTGTGGCTGCGGCGTTCCATGGAAGAAACCGTGTCCGCCGAGCAGGTCGAGGCCGCCAAGGTTCCGGCCGTGGCCGGCGTTGCACAACCCGGCACCATGAAGTTGCTGTTCACCCAGCACTGGAAGCCGCTGCTGATCTGCATCGGCGTCACCCTCGGCGGCACCGTGGCGTTCTACACGTACACCAACTTCATTCTGAAGTTCATGAACGATACCTCCGGGATCGCCAAGACCGACACCTCCGTGATCAACTTCTGGGCGCTGTTCATCTTCATGCTGCTCCAGCCGGTCTACGGGATCATCTCGGACAAGGTCGGGCGCCGGCCGCTGCTGCTCTGGTTCGGCATCACGGGTGTGTTGTTCACCTGGCCGCTGCTATCCACCCTGTCCAACACCAAGGACCCGTTCACGGCATTCCTGCTGATGCTGGGCGGCCTGCTGATCGTCGGCGGCTACACCTCCATCAACGCCCTCGTGAAGGCCGAGCTGTTCCCGGCCTCCATCCGAGCCCTCGGCGTCGGGCTGGGCTACGCGATCGCGAACTCGCTCTTCGGCGGCACCGTCCCGCTGCTTGGTGCGGCGTTCCAGAAGGCCGAGCGCGTGGACCTGTTCTTCACCTACGTCACCGTAGCCATTGCCATCTCACTGCTGGTCTACATCTTCGCCCTGAAGAACAAGAAAACCACGCACCTGGACCGCGAACAGGGCGACGCCTGGAACCGCCCGGCAAAGGACGACGACAAGGACAAGGACCTCATCAACGCCTAGCGCTGTGGGCAGCTCCAGTGGGCGTACGACGGCGGGTGGCCACCCGCCGTCGTACGCCCACCGCGCCGCCCCCGCACCCCGGACGCTCTCTCAGATAATGCGGCAAATCCCGGGACGCTCTCTCACTTTCTTGAGGAAAGTGAGAGAGCGTCCCGGGTTTTCTTGCGTTAAGTGAGAGAGCGTTTGGATGAGACCAAAATGAGTGCAAAGCGTGACCGTTCAGGCATCGTCTCGCGCCGCCGTCGCTGGTTCACTGGGAGCAGGCGGATTCCCGCCCTCGTGAGCCGGGGAGGCGACAGTGGTGTTTCGTTTTCAGCGGGCGGTGGCCTTGGGTGCGGTGCTGGGACTGGCAGCATGTGCGGCCCCGGCCCCGGCCCCGGCCCCTGCGCCTCCGGAGCTCCTGGCGGCCGACGGCGTGGAACGGGTTTCGGTGGACCGCGCGGCTTATACCGCTGAACTGCGCTCCTTCCGGGCTTCCGCCCTGGGCCTTGGCGAGGCGCTGCTGGCGGACGGCGGAGACGGCGCCAACGGGAACGTCGTGTCCTCGCCCGGGAGCCTGCTGATTGCCCTCGCGATGCTTCGCTCCGGCGCGTCGGGCGAGACCGCGGCGGAGATGGACAGCGTCCTGGGACTCCCCGCAGAGAATCGCGACGAGGCCATGAACGCGGTCCTCAGCTCACTTGCGAAGTTCGACGGCGACCCCGGCGCAGTGGATGAGGACAACCCGCCGCGGAAACCGGTCATGCATGCCGCCAACGGGCTGTTCGTAGACAAGGGTGTGCCCACCGGCGAGTCCTTCCTGGACACGCTGGCCCGGCACTACGGAACCGGAGTGTATCCCGTGGACTTCAGCGATGAGGGTGCCACGAAGCCCGCCATCGATGCCTGGGTCAACAGGAACACGGGCGGCCGGATCAAGGAAGCCCCGGCAGAGTACGACCGCCGGAACACCTTCAGCCTCCTCAATTCCCTGTATTTTGCCTCCGCCTGGAGCGCACCGTTTGACCCGAATGCCACCTCGGACCTCCCCTTCACAACGGCTGCCGGCGAGGAAATTGACGCGCCCGCCATGCACAACGAGGCGGAGATGAAGTACGCGGAAGGTGCAGGCTGGCAGGGCGTGGACCTTCCCTACGCCGACGGTTTCGTTATGCGTCTGGTCCTGCCGGGGGCCGGATCCGACGCGGACGCCGGGGCCGCGTCCCGCCCCGCCTCGGCTGCCTTCAGTGCGGAAACGCTAGCGGAAATCTCGGACGCCTTCGATACCGCAGCGCTGGAGACAGTGCAGATCCAGTTGCCACGCTGGGACCACAAGTGCAGCTTTGACCTGCGGAAGGTGTTTGGGTCCTTGGGACTCAAGAAGACGCTCGACACCACGGAGGATTTCAACAACATCCAGCCCAAGATGGCGATCACCCAGGCCGCGCAGGCTGCCAACATCACGGTCGCCGAAAAGGGCACCATCGCAGCCGCGGTGACCCAGATCAACGGAGTTGTCACCAGCGCTCCGCCGCAGCCTGAGCGGTCCATCAGCTTCGACCGGCCATTCCACTACCAGATCGTCCATGTGGAAACCGGCCTGCCGCTGTTTATGGGAACGGTGGCCGACCCGCGCTCGTGACCGTGGCCTCCCCGGGCTGAGATCGACGCGGTTTTGGCGGGCTCCGCTCCGGACCGCCTGGACCGCCGTCGGGCCTTTATTGTGCGGACAGCCACGCTGGTAGCCGACGCCCTGCTGGAAGAGGCCCGGCTGGAAAAGACGCCGTTGGAAGACTCAAGAAGCTAGCGCGCGCCGCCCTGCCAGAGGGCGTCGAACGGCGCACCGGAGGCCACACGGTTGCGGATTCCCGCGGTGACAAAGTCCTTGGCCGCCCGGGCAGCCTCCAGCGGCGTGGCGCCCTTGGCCAGCTCGGCCGTCACCGCCGCGGCGAGGGAACAGCCGGCGCCAGAGACCGCCACCTCGCCCACCTTGGGAGCGCTGAGGACCTCCAGGGTCTCGCCGTCGTAGTAAACGTCGACGGCGTCCGGGCCTGCCAGCCGCACCCCGCCCTTGGCCAGGACCGCGGCGCCGCTGAGCTCGTGGATGCGGACTGCTGCGGCTTTCAGGGACTCGACGTCGGTGATCGCCAGGCCGGACAGCGATTCGGCTTCGAAGTGGTTGGGTGTGACAAATGTGGCCAGCGGCAGGATCTGCGCCTTCAGGGCCTGGTCCGTGTCCAGTGCGTGGCCCGGCTCCTGGCCCTTGCAGATCAGCACCGGATCCAGCACTACATTGCGGAACCGGCCCGTTTCCAGCGCCGCGGCGACCGTGCTGATGGTGGCCGGGCTGCCCAGCATGCCGATCTTCACGGTGTCCAGGACCGGACGGCCTGGAGCTGACGGCTCGCCCGAAGCACTCTCGGAGGCGGTGACCCCTGACGCCGGACCGTAGGCCGCCGTCGTGGCTTCCAACTGGTCCGCAATGACCTGCTGGTCCACGGGCACAAAGCGGTGGTTCCAGTTGTCGCTGGGATCGAAGGAGACGATGCAGGTCAGGTTGGCGATGCCAAACACGCCCAGCTCCTGGAACGTCTTCAGGTCGGCCTGGGCTCCGGCGCCACCCGTGGCTTCGGATCCCGCAATGGTCAGGACGACGGCGGGAGCGGACACGGGGGACTGGAGGGCAGCTGAAGCTAAAGTCATGGCACTATCCTGCCATCCGGCGTCGGGCCCTATTGTTCAGTGGGAGAATGTCGTGACAGTGCTAATACAGCCGGCGGCCCGCGCAACTTTCGTTGCGGGAACGGTATGCCGAGCGAACCACTACGAATGGAATCCCGCATGCCTTCCCCCTCAGGCCCTGACACCCAGCCCATCGCCGACTCCGCCCGGACGGCGCCGAAATTCGCATCAATCGGCTCGCCGTACTTCGGCATCATGCTGGCGTTTATGGCCGTGGTGCTGATCCTGTCCAACATCGGGGCGTCCAAGGGCGTCGCGATCGGCCCGATCATCACCGACGGCGGCTTTTTCCTCTTCCCGCTCGCCTACATCCTGGGGGATGTCATCAGCGAGGTGTACGGCTTCAAAGTGGCCCGTAAAGCCATTTTCACCACCTTCGCGCTGTCCGTCTTCGCCTCAGTTTGCTACTGGGTGATCATCGCACTGCCCGGCTTTGATGACGATTTCGGCACGGCCAAGCAGGCCGCCCTTGAGGGGGCCCTTGGTCCGGTGCCGCAGATTGTGCTCGCTTCGCTGTTGGCATTCCTGGCCGGCCAGACCATCAACTCGTGGATCCTGGTGAAGATGAAGGCCCGCTCCGGGGAGAAGTCACTCTGGGCGCGGCTGATGGGTTCCTCAGGCGCGGGCGAGTTCGTGGACACCCTGATTTTCTGCAGCATCGCCGCCTCCGTCATCGGCATCACGGACTTCGGCACGTTCCTGAACTACGTGGTAGTGGGCTTTGTTTACAAGACACTCGTGGAGTTCCTGTTTGTGCCGGTGACGTCTCTCGTGATCGGCTGGATCAAGAAGCGCGAACCGAGCTACGGGGTCTGAGCGGAGGACGACGGCGGGACGCAGGGAAGGCGGGCGGGCAGCGAGCCGGGCACGCACTTAGCGGTAGTACTGCGCCAGGGTCTCGGCCTTGAACTCGAAGAAGGTCCCGGCTTCGATGGCCAGCCGGGCGTCATCCACCATCTTCACCACAAAGCGCTCGTTGTGGATGGAGATCAGCGTAGCCGAGAGCATTTCCTTGGCCTTGAACAGGTGGTGGATGTAGGCGCGCGAGTAATTGGCGCAGGCGTAGCAGTCACAGCCCTCCTGGAGCGGGCCGAAGTCGCGCTTGTACTTTGCGCCGGAGAGGTTGAAGCGGCCGGCTGGCGTATAGAACGCGGAGTTGCGGGCCACCCGCGTGGGGGAGACGCAGTCGAAAGTGTCCGCGCCGTTCTCGATGGCCGTGAAGATATCGTCCGGCTCGGAGATGCCCAGCAGGTGCCGCGGCTTGTCCTCCGGCAGTTCCTCGTTGCACCAGCGCACAATCGTGCCCAGGTTCTCCTTCTCCAGCGCCCCGCCGATGCCGTAGCCGTCGAAGTCCATGGCGCCAAGGTCCCGGCACGCCTTCCGGCGCAGGTCCTCGTACTGGGCACCCTGGATCACACCAAAGAGGGCCTGGTACGGCTTCCCCACCCGCTCGGACGTCAGCCGGAAATGCTCCTCCAGGCAGCGCAGGGCCCACAACCGCGTGCGCTCCAGCGATTCCTCCTGGTAGCCGCGGGAGTTCTGCAGCGTGGTCAGCTCATCGAACGCGAACATGATGTCCGCGCCGATCCGGTGCTGGACCTGCATGGAAATCTCGGGGGAGAACCGGTGGCGGTCGCCGTTGAGATGCGATTTGAACCAGACACCGTCGTCGTCGATGTGGGCCAGGCGTTCCTTGCCCGGAGCCACGGCGTCGTCCGGGACAGCCGCGTCCGCGGAAGACACAGTCTTCATGTCGATGACCTTCTTGAACCCGGACCCCAGGCTCATCACCTGGAACCCGCCGGAGTCCGTGAACGTGGGCCCGGACCAGTTCATAAACGCGCCCAGCCCGCCGGCCTCGTCCAGGATGTCCGCGCCGGGCTGGAGGTACAGGTGGTAGGCGTTGGCCAGGAGCGCCTGCGCCCCGAGGTCCGCCATGGATTCCGGCAGGACGGACTTTACCGTGGCCTTGGTCCCGACGGCGATGAACGCCGGGGTGCGGATCTCGCCATGCGGAGTGGTGATGGTCCCCGTGCGGCCGAGGAATTTTCCGCCGTTGGCAGCTGCCTGCGCGGCCGACAGCGCACAGCTGTCAGCAAGGCGGGTGCCAACGGTGAAGGAGAACTGCGACTGGTCGGCTGCAGCGGCGGAGCCGGCCGCCGCTGCTACGTGATCGGCCGGGACAGGCGAAACGGAGACGGATGGCGCGGGGGCGGGGTTGGCTGGCACGGTTCCAGTGTGCCAGCAAACGCCGCCGATCCCTCAGTGGGCCGCTTCCGATGTGGGGTAGTTCTCAGCCCGCCAGCTGTCCCAGAGCGATCGGATCGACTCCAGTTTGTGGGCACCCAGATCGAACGTCGACGCGATCACCATGGCGCCACCGTGGGGCCTTACCCCTTCGATGACGGGCTGGTCCGCCACGATCAGCAGGCCGTCCCCGTGCTCCGCGTAGCTGTGGACGGTGAGCCCCACCTGGTGGTTGCTGCGGAACCAGACCTTCCCGGTAATCTCCTCGCCGGTGGACAGCGTCAGCTTGTACGTCTCACCCGGTGCGGGCACGTCCGACAATCCCAGCTTTTCGATTTCGGAATCCGGGGTGCCCGGAAACTCGAAGAACATCGTATGCCGCTTGCCGTGCGGGTGGTGTTCCAGCGCGAAGCGGAGTTGCTGGAGGAACGTCAGCCAGCCTTGGGTGATGTCCTCGTCCCAGGCCGCCCACTCAGAGTTGTGGTCCAGGGCTGCCCGCGTGACACTGACCAGCGTCCCGGTGGACACCGGTTTCAGGTCGAAAACGTCGCCGCCATTGGTGGTCAGGCTGGTGTGGTCCGGGGCTTCAACCACGTTGCCGCTGAAATAGATCCCGTCTATCTCGTCGGCCAGTTCGTCAGCCTCCCAGCCGTGCCACTGGGCAACTTTGGCCGGTTCACGCAGCATGGTCCAGACCTGCGGCGCATCAGCATTTATCACCACGCTCAGATTGTTCGTCATAGCCCGAATCTACAACGCGGGCGCAGCCCCGGGTAGGGGGCAATTCCCCCACCCCGACTGCTTAGGCCCGGACAGCCTCGAGTTCGTTGCTGATCCGGCGCTGGAGCTCGCCGACGCCGATCGTCTCGGACCCGCCGTGTGCGCGCAGGAACAGCAGGGATTCGAGGCGCAGCAGCCGCCACTCCCGCTCGGCCTCGTGGTTGGAGTTGTCGATCGAACGGAAGATCTCTTTGTCGTAAAGGTTGGGTTCGTTCAGCGAACGCTGGCGCACCTTGGCATTCATCCGCGCCTTGAACGGGTCCGTTTCCTGGGTTTCCGGCAAACGCAGCAGCTTTTCATAGACTTCGGCGCGCTCCTCCTGCCGGTCCTGGCGGCAGATGAAGCTGGACAACGCCAGCGACGCCTCCACGGACGCCCACCGGCCCGGGTTGCCGTCGAACGGGAGGACGTTGAGCAGGTCCGCCACGGTGAGCGCCCCGTCCGGATCCTTGAGCGTGATGAACAGCTCGTGGGCCAGGTCGCTGAGGTCCTTGAGGCAGCTGCCGGACTTGAAGTTGATGCCCTTGGCCAGCTTGTCCGCCAGCAGCAGCACACCAACGGCGTCCGGGTGGGCTTCCGCGGCAGCCTCCACCACCGCTTCGGGTGTGCCCTGCGGCGCCGGAATCAGCGCCAGTTCTTCCGCGGACGGGCCGCTCATCGCGGGCGGGATGGCCGGCGGGGGAGGTACGACGACGGCGGGAGCCGCCGGGGCTGCCCCCGCTTCGCCGGTGTGCTGGGGCTGTTCGGCAGGGGGTTGCGCCGCGACCGTAAGCTGCGTGACGGCGTCGGGCGTTGTGTCCTGAACGGGGGTGTCCTGAACGGTGGTGCCCGGAACCGTGATGACCCGGACTGTTGTGTCCAGGATCTTCACGGTGGAGCAGGCCGCGATGCGGAGGGTGCCGCCGCCGGTGAGGTTTGCCAGGACCACCGCGGGGGTCCCGAAATCATCCGGTTCAAACTCCACGTGCTGGATTTCGGCGGTGCGTTCACCGTCGGGGAGGAGGAGCTGATCGCCGGTGGTCAGAGATCCAGCCTGCTGTTCGCTGTAGTGCCTGGCGGCTGGGGTTTCGGTCATGGGAGTCCTTAAGTTCTCTTGCGGTCCGCCCTACAGTCTACAAAGCGGGGTGCCGGAAGTCGGGGACGCCGGGGATCCCGCGGGCGTCAGTGACCCACTCCCGCAAAGGCCAGCGCCTGGCGGACCAGGGCGCCGCGGCCGCCGCTGAATTCGAGCTGGACGTCGGCGCTGAGCACTTCGGCGGGAGTCATCCAGGTCAGTTCCAGGGCATCCTGGCGTGGCTCGCATTCGCCCGTCACGGGGATGACATACGCCAAGGACACGGCGTGTTGGCGGTCGTCGGTGAAGCCGGTCTGGGACGGGGCCGGGAAGTATTCGGCCACCGTGAAGGGGACCGGGCTGATGGGGAGCTGCGGAAAGGCGAGCGGCCCCAGGTCCTTTTCCATATGGCGCAGGAGTGCGGCGCGGATGGTCTCGCGGTAGATCACACGGCCAGACACCAGCGACCGGATCATGTTCCCGTCCTCGTCCGCCTGCAGCAGCGTACCGACCTCGTTCACAAAACCCAGCGGATCGAGCCTCACCGGCACGGCCTCCACATAGATCATGGGGAGCCTCCCGCGGGCCTCAAAGAGGTCTTCTTCGGAGAGCCAGCCGGGATTGGGGTCAGGAGTGCGAACGTTCATGGTTAAGTTCTACCCCATCGGGCGGCCTCGGACCGCTGTGGGGTGAGCTATCAGCGTAAAGCGGCGCCCAAAGCGCCGGAATCTCACCCCTCGGGCCTCTCATCCGCAGAGCCAGCCCGGGCACCCCGGTCCGGAATGAAGCGGATCACGGCGCGGCGGGGCGCTGCGAGATCCAGAGGGTGGGCGGGACATGCGGGGCGGGTGTGGCTGCGGCTGTGTCGGCGGTACCTGCGCTGCCTGCGGCGTCGGGGTTGGCCACGTGCAGGGTCCGGCCGAAGGCTTCCTCGGTTTCGCTGACGTCCAGCCCGGCGGCGGTGAGCCGGTCCCGCAAGGCGCCCAGATCGCCGTCGTACTCAAATCCCAGGCCGGACCGCGGTGGCCCGGATGCCGGCCGCACCATCAGCACCCCGCCGTTCTTGGCGGTAAAGTCGGCGGTTTCGTCGGCGTCCGGGACGGGGCGGAACCTGGCGCCGATGTCCTGCAGGGTCACGGCGGCGGCGCCGGGATCCTCCGTAAACCAGACCCCGACGACGGTCAGCGCCGGATCAGCGTCAGCCGCGTTCGTCTCCCGGGCGCCTTTGTCCGCCAGGAAGCTGAAGCCGTCCCGGCCGGTGATGCGGCACGACTCGCCGTGGTCGGCGGCGATGAGCTCGGCGACCGTGTTCCCGGATTCCTCCGCGGCCAGGGCGGTGCGCCGGGCGAATTCCGCCAGATCGCCCACCTCCACGCCCAAGGCAGTGGTGCCGTCGTCCGTGGCGCCGGTGTCGGCCACATGCAGGGCCAGCCGGCCGGAACCGGCGTCGAACTCCCGCCACGGGCCGTCATCGACGGTCTTGGCCAGGCCCAGGGCAGTCAGGAGCTGTTCCCAACTGTCCGGCAGGGAGGTGAAATGGACGGGTCTGACACGCAGCATGAGTTCCTCCTCGAAACCAGGACAGGTCGGCTACCGCCATCATGCCACTTCCTGCATGAGGCGGGCAGAATAGTGCCATGGCCATTGAACTCGAGGAACTGCTGGTAGCGGATGCGGCGGAGTGGCGGCTGTGGCTGGAAAAGCACCACGCCAGCAGCCCCGGCGTGTGGCTGGTGCTGCATAAGAAGGGCGGCAACACCACTGAACTGGACTACGAAGCAGCGTTGCAGGAGGCACTGTGCTTTGGCTGGATCGACGGTCAGGGCAAAAGGCGCGACGACGACAGTTCCTTCCAGCGGATGACCCGCCGCGGTCCGAAGAGCGTCTGGTCGGCGCGGAATGTGGACCGAATCGGGAATCTCGAGGCTGCCGGCCGGATGACCGCGGCCGGCCGCGCGGCGGTCGACGCCGCCAAAGCTGACGGGCGTTGGGAGGCGGCCTATGCGGGGCAGGCGACGGCGGAGGTCCCGCCGGATCTGGCCGCCGCCATCGCTGCCGTCCCCGCGGCCCAGGCCATGTTCGACGTCCTCACCTCCGTGAACCGGTATGCCCTGATTTACCGGACGAATTCCGTGAAGCAGGCGTCCACGCGGGAACGGAAAATCTCCGGCTTTGTGGAAATGCTGGCCCGGGGCGAGGCACCGTATCCGCAGAAGAAGAAGCCCGCCGGGGGTCAGTAGAGCCGGATTTCGACAGGCTCAATCACCGGTGCGGGACGGCCTCAATCACCCACGGAGTCGAAGGGGAAGGCGACGGCTTCGCCCACCACCCGCAGGTAGAGTTCCATTCCCGGCCGGGCAATGGAGGCGTTCCAGTGCCGGATGGTGATGACTTCGCCGCCGCCGGGGTAGCGGTGGTCGGCGCGGTCGGCCAGTTCGGGTGGCACAGAGAGTTTGAGGCGCACGGTGGTTTCCGGGCCGAAGTAGTCGGTGTCCACCACGACGCCGCGGATGGGGCCATCCTCGGCAATGCGGATCTGTTCAGGACGCAGCATCAGCTGCACCCGGCCCTGGGCCGGCGGGCGGCGGACAGGAACTTCGCCCAGCGAGCACGTGGCAAGCGAGCCTTCCATCCAGGCGTCCAGGATGACGGCGTCGCCCAGGAATTCCGCGGTGGCGCGGTCGGCGGGGCGGGTATAAACCACAAATGGGTTGCCGATCTGGGCCAGCTTGCCGCCGCGCATCACGGCCACCTGGTCCGCGAAGGACAGGGCCTCGGCCTGGTCGTGGGTGACCAGGACGGTGGTGACGCCGGCTTTGTTGAGGACCTTGGCCACGGCCCGCCGGGTTGCCATGCGCAGGCCGGCGTCCAGGGCTGAAAAGGGCTCGTCCAGCAGCATCAGTTCGGGTTCGCGGGCTAGTGCACGGGCCAGGGCCACACGCTGCTGTTGCCCGCCGGAGAGCTGGTGCGGCCGCCGCTTGGCCATGGAGGCGTCCAGGGAGACCATGTCCAGCAGCTCGCTGATGCGGCCCGCGGCCCCGCGGCGGCCACCCGCGAGCTTGGCCGTGTCCAAGCCGAACGCGATGTTCTGGCCCACCGTCAGATGCGGGAAAAGCGCCCCGTCCTGAGCCACGTACCCCACCTGGCGCTTATGCGCAGGCAACCACACGCCGTCGCCCGCAACTTTGGCGCCGTTGAGCGAGATGCTGCCGGTGGCGGGGTGTTCAAAGCCGGCGATCAGCCGCAGGAGGGTGGTCTTTCCCGAGCCGGAGGGTCCCACGATGGCAGTGGTCCCGCCCTTGGCCACGGAGAGGTTGACGCCTTTGAGGACGGCCTGGGAACCGAAGTTCTTGGTGACGTCGGTGATCTGCAGATGACTGTTGGTGGTGGGTGCCACCGACGGCGCGATCCGCGGTTCCGGAAGCCTGGAGGGGGCATCACGCGGAGTGTAGGAATCGGTCACTGTCCGGCCACTTTCTTGGACTGCTGGAAGAGAAGGTAGGTCATGGGTGCCGAGAGCAGGATCATCAGCAGGGCATACGGGGCTGCGCCGGCGTAGTCGATTTCGCTGCTCTTGCTCCAGAACGCGCTGGCCAGGGTTCTGGTCCCGTTGGGGGAGAGCAGCAGCGTGGCGGTCAGTTCGGTCACGACGGCGAGGAACACCAGCGCTGCGCCGCCGGCGGCCGCGGGAGCCGTGAGGCGCAACGTGATCTTCAGGAAGGCATTGAACGGAGACCTGCCCAGGGCGCGGGCCGCTTCGTCCAGTTCCTTGGGGGCCTGTGCCAGCCCGGCGCGGATGTTCACCAACGCGCGCGGAATGAACAGCAGCACGTATGCGGCTACCAGCAGCCCCGTGGTCTGGTAGATGTCCGGGGCAACGTTGATGGCCACGGTGACGAAAGCCAGACCCACCACGATGCCGGGCATCGAACTGGTGACGTAGTTGGAGAGCTCCAGGGACTTGCTGAACCACCCTGGATGCCGGACGGCCAGGTAAGCCATGGGGAAGGCGACGACGGTCGCGGCCACTGCGCCGGCAAGGCCCAGCCCCAAGGTCTGCAGCAGTGCGGGGACAAACTCGTCCACATCCCAGATCTCGACGCCGCCGGCCACGATCCAGCGGATCACAAACCACAGCGGCAGGCCGAACGCCAGGCCAGTGAGCGCCATCAGTCCCAGCTGGGCGGGAACCTGGTAGCGGTGCAGGGGGAGCCGCAGGGGCTTGGACTGGGCGCCGGAGCCGATCCGCGCGTAGCGGGCCGTGCCGCGGCTGCGGACCTCCAACACCAGGAGTATCAGGCAGAAGAACACCAGGACGCTGGCCAGCATGTTTCCGGCCGTGCCGTTGAACGTGGAAGCGTACTGCTGCATGATCGCCGTCGTAAACGTCTCAAAGCGGATCATCGCGAAGGCGCCGTACTCGGCCAGCAGGTGCAGGCCCACCAGCAGGCCACCGCCGGTGACGGCGATGCGCAGCTGGGGCAGCACCACGCGGAAGAAGACCTGCCACGGGCCCAGGCCCAGGGACGCCGCCGACTGCTCGATGGCCGGATCCAGTCGGCTGAGCGTGGCAGCGGCCGGAATATAGACCAGCGGGAAGTAGGACAGAGTGGCGATCAGCGCGCCTGACCAGACGCCTTCCAGGGAAGGGATGGCGGACACCCAGGCGTAGCTGTTCACAAACGCGGGAATGGCCAGCGGCGCCGCCAGGAGCACGGCCCACCACTTGTGGCCCCGCAGCTTGGTGCGTTCCACCAGCCACGCGCCGCCCACGCCCGCCACCAGGGTTGCGGGCACCACGATGAGCATCAGCAGGAGGGTGTTGACCAGCAGTTCGCCCACCCGGGGGCGGAAGATCAGCTTAATGCTGGTATCCCAGCCAGTGACCGCCGTCATGTAGATGACATAGCCCAGCGGGATGAGGGCGAACAGGGCCAGCAGTGTGGCCAGGAGCGCAACCGCCAATGGCGGGCGAGGGCTGTTGCCCTTGCCCGCCATCGCCGCTTTGGCGGTTAGTTCTGGGGTTGAAACCAAAAGCTAGAGCAGACCGGCCTTGGTCATCAGCTCCGTGACCTTCTTGGAGTTCAGCTTGGAGGAGTCAACTGTCGGTGCCTGCAGCTCGGCCAGCGGCACCAACTTGTCGTTGGATGCCACGCCGGCGCCCACGGTGTACTCGAAGTCCTTGCCCGTCTGCAGCTGCTCCTGGCCCTTCTTGCCCGTGATGAAGGCGAGGAACGCGTCGGCAGCGGCCTTGTTCTTGGAGGACTTCAGCACGCCACCGCCGGATACGGAGACAAACGCGCCCGGATCCTGGTTCTTGAAGTAGTGGCTGGCCACGTTCTTGGAGTTCTCGCCGGTCTTGGCCTGGTCACCGAAGTAGTAGTAGTGGTAAATAACGCCACCTTCGATTTCACCGGCGTTGACAGCCTTCATGACCGCGCCGTTGCCCTGGTAGCCCTTGAAGTTTTCCTTCATGGCCGTGAGCCACTTCTCGGTTTCGGCCTCGCCCTTGAGTTCAAGGTAGGCGGATACGATCGCCTGGAAGTCGGCGCCGGACGGCGATGCGCCCCAGCGGCCCTTCCACTCCGGACCGGCCAGGTCAGAGAGGGACTTCGGCAGCTTATCTTCGGTGAGCTTTTCCTTGTTGTACACGAACACGGTGGAGCGGGCTGCGACGCCGGTCCACTTGTTGGTGGACGGGCGGTACTCGGCCGGAACCTGCTTCTTGACCTCATCAGTGAGATCGGCGAACAGGCCTGCGTTTTCCACCTGGGTCATGGCGGGGGAGTTCTCGGTGATGAAGACGTCAGCCGGGGACTTGTCGCCCTCCTGGATGATCTGGTTGGACATCTCGGTGTCCTTGCCCTGGCGCAGGATCACCTTGACGCCGGTCTCCTTGGTGAACTCTTCCACCCAGGCCTTGGTCATGGATTCGTGCTGTGCGTTGTAGACCGTGATCTCGCCGGACACCTTGGCGTCTGCAGAGGCGGAACCGGTGGCTGCCGGGGTGGTGCCGCCGCAGGCGGTCAGTCCCAAGGCTGCGGTGGCGGCGAGTGCGATGCCGGCCAGAGCGCTGTTGCGGATCTTCATTGAGTGCTACTTTCTGGGGAAAAGTGTGTGGACCGACGGTCCTGGTGAGCTGGGGATAAGGGGTGGCTCACCCGAGAAACTGTAGGTTAGCCAAACCTAAGACACCAAGCGGCAAGGCCCTTAAGTGATCAGGATCACATGCATTACGGAACTGTTGCGTGCCCTAATTCATTCATCGCTTTTGCGGATGGCCGCCGCGGCCTCGAGCGCCATCCAGGCCTGCAGCTGGGTGGAAAGTTCGACGACGGCACCTGGCGGATAGGTTGTGTCCGCCGGTTGTGCCGCGTGGATGGAGAACAGGACGCTCCCAGCCGTGGCTGATACCGCTCGGCCGGCCGGCCGGCGGCCCGCCCAGAAGGCTTCGGCAGTAGCTGTCACGAGCTCCTTCGCGGTGTTCCGGGCGGACTCCGGGAGCCGGGCATCAACGGCCGCGAGTGCCAGGTACCGGCAGAGAATCCCGGTGAAGAGTCCGCCGTCGCCCGTTCCATCGCAGCGGAGGATGCGCTGCCCCGGTACGGTGAGCCGCTTTGCGACCGCGTCCACCAGTGCCGCGGCCCTGGCGAGGTTGGCGTCGCCGCCGAGCTCCAGCAAGGCTCCCAGTACGGGGCCTTGGTTGTAGGTGTAGAGGGTTTTCTCCACCAGCACTTCCCCAGCCGGGCTGAGCCGCGCCCCGTCAACATAGAGGCCCCGGGCCTCATCAAACAGCACGGCATTGAGCCAGTCCACCAACCGCTGCGCCTTGGCTCGCTGGCCTGTCCGGGCGTAGTAGAGCGCCACGGGGGCGGTGGCCGGAGTGTTCTTGAAGTCGCGCGTTTTGCTCCAAAAGGTCCCGCCGCCCAGGTCATCGGTCGAGGCGGAATCGAACTGCAGGGTCAGCGTCTTGCGGACCCTGGCGTTCCGGCGGCGACCGGGCTGCCGCGTCTCCTCGGCCAGGCTTTGCAGACGGTGCGTCGCCAGTGCCAGCCAGGCCATGTCGTCGTAGTAGTTGTTGACGAAGGTGAAGGCGTTGCGCAGCCGGATGCCCGTGACCAGCCAGGACGCGAGCCGGCCGGCGCTGGGGTGGTGTGGGCCGTTGAACCTTGCCGCGGGGGTGGCTCCGTTGCCCAGTTCGCGGCGCCCGGCATCCACCAGGCAGTCCACGTAGTGCGCCTGCCACCAGTAGTGCCAGGGGTGGAGGAGGTTCTTCAGGTGTTTTGACGGCCATTGCACGGCGGCCAGGTGGGTTCCCGGCAGGAACAGCAGCCGCCGGCCGAAGAGTCCGGTGACGGAGCGGGCCGCCACGTTGGCCCGGTCCTGCCAGGGGGCAGGTTCGGCATCCGGCATGGTCATCCGTTCAGCCTAGTGGGTGCGGCCCACAGGATTTTCAGTTAACATGCACTAACTAATGTTCCGCGCCGGTCTTATGGTGTTGGGGCCGCATCAAGGAGGATGTATGGACGTCTTGGGTACTGTTGCGCTGATTACGGGTGGGGCTTCCGGGCTGGGCGCTGCCACAGCGAAGCGCCTGTTCGACGCTGGCGCCTCGGTGGTGCTGATCGACCTGCCGTCCTCTGCCGGTGCAGCCTACGCCGCCGAGCTCAACGCCTCAGCGCTGAACGTGGCAGCGCTGAACGCCGCCGGCGGTTCGGGGGCACAAGCGGCCTTTGTCCCCGCGGACGTCACCAACGAGGCTGAGGTGCAGGCCGCCGTCGACACTGCCGTGTCGCTGGGACCCCTGCGCATTGTTGTGAACTGTGCCGGCGTCGCCACGCCGGGCAAGGTCCTGGGCAGGGACGGCGTCCTTCCGCTGGACACGTTCAACCGCGTCATCCAGGTCAACCTCATTGGGACGTTCAACGTGCTGCGCCTGGCCGCCGCGGCCATGGTTTCCACCGAACCGATCAGTACTGAGCTCGGCGGCCCCGAGCGCGGCGTCATCATCAACACCGCCTCCGTGGCAGCTTTCGACGGGCAGATCGGCCAGCCCGCCTACGCCGCTTCCAAGGGCGCCGTCGCCGCCATGACGCTGCCGCTGGCCCGTGAGCTGGCCCGCTCCCTGGTGCGGGTGGTGACCATCGCCCCGGGCATCTTCGAAACACCCATGATGGCAACGCTCCCGCAGGACGCGCAGGATTCGCTGGGCCGGCAGGTCCCGCATCCGTCGCGCCTTGGGCGGCCCGCCGAATACGCCGGGCTGGTGGCCCACATTGTGGAAAATGCGATGATCAACGGCGAAACCATCCGGCTCGACGGTGCCATCCGAATGGGGCCGAAATGAGCCTGCCGGGCACGTCCGAGCCCTCCACCACGGCGCCCTCCGCCACCGAGCCGGCGATCGACGAGTTGCCCACCGCCGATTTTTTCGCGTTCGAGTCGCTCCTCAGCTCGAACGAGCGAGCCAAACTGGCCGAGCTGCGGGAGTTTCTGGCCACGGAGATCGCCCCCTACGCGTCGGACTGGTGGAACAAAGCGGAGTTCCCGGCGCAGATCCTGCCCAAGCTCGCCGCGCTGGAGCTGAGCACACCGGCGCAGCGCGGCTACAGCAACCTGTTCGCCGGACTGGTCATCGCAGAGATGACGCGCGTGGATACCTCGATCGCAACATTTTTCCTGGTCCACCACGACCTTTTTGTGGAGTCGCTCTACGGTTTCGGTTCGGCCGGCCAGAAAGAGCGGCTGCTGGCGGACGCCTCAAGCCTGCGCATCACGGGCGCCTTCGCGCTCACCGAACCGGGCCACGGTTCCGATGTTGCCGGCGGGATGGAAACGAGTGCCCGGCGCATCTCCAGCGCCACGGGAGAGCCCGACGACGACGGCGACGCGTGGATGCTCAACGGCGCCAAGCGCTGGATCGGGAACGGGACGTTCTGCGACTACATGCTCGTGTGGGCCAGGGACGAGGCCGTGGCTGCCAACGGGCAGGGCGCGGTCCGAGGGTTCATCGTTGATGCTTCCTTGCCGGGTGTGAGCCGGAGCCGGATCGAGAACAAGATTGCGCTCCGGACCGTGCAGAACGCGGACATTGTGCTTAAGGATGTCCAGGTCGCCGAGGCCGACCGGTTCGCCGGCATCAGCAGTTTCGAGGACACCAACCAGCTCCTGCGCGGTTCGCGGATCATGGTGGGGTGGCAGGCGGTGGGGCAGCAGCTGGCGGCGTTCGACGTCGCCCGGCAGTACGCCGTCGAACGCCACCAGTTCGGCCGGCCGCTGGCGAAATTCCAGCTCATCCAGCAGCAGCTGGTCACCATGCTGGGCAACGCCGTAGCCAGCATGGCCATAATGGCGCGTATTGCCCAGCTGCAGGACGACGGCGTGGCGGACATGCCGCAGGTGGCCCTCGCCAAGTCCTACACCAGCGCACGGATGCGCGAGACAGTGGCGCTGGGCCGGTCCCTCCTGGGCGGCAACGGCATCGTGACCGACTACCGGATGGCCAAAATCTTCGCCGACGCCGAGGCCATCTACACCTACGAGGGCTCGTTCGAAATCAACACGCTCATTGTGGGCCGGGCGGTCACCGGCGTCTCAGCGATCGTCTGACCCCGGCCCCGCAGGCAGCGCGAACTGGCAGGTAATACCCTCAAAACGCGACTTTGCGGGTATTACCTGCCAGTTCGCCCTCAATCAGCGAGGAGAGGCTGCTTTTCGCCGGCCTCGATTCTCGCATCGAGGCTGTTGTTCTTCACGGGCATGGGGCAGGTGCCGAACGGGGTGAAGGCGCTGGGGTAGTTGATGGCGCGGTTGAAGTCCAGGACCACCGTGGCCTTTCCGGCCGCGTCAATGCGTGGCCGGGGCGTGGATACCTTCCGCCACTCATCCGTTGATTCGCCGTTGGTCCCGTCATGGAACGTGATGGTCAGCGCGCCCAGTTTTTCCTCCTCGGCGTGCAGCCGGTACTCATGGTCGACCCCCGGCAGCCGGAAAACCAGTTCGCCCACCGAATAATGGACGCCGTCCACCAGCGGATTGGCCGTTCCGATCGGGACGGCCACCGGTTCCGGGTACGCCTCGTAGGCTGCTTCAATCACGAGGTCCGGGTTGTAGTCGAAGGTGGGAACGCCGTCGAACTCCGTCAGCACCGGCGAGCCGGAATCGCGGGTTCGGATGGCGTACCGGTCTGCGCGCATGGCGAGTTCCACCACTACCTGCTGCCCGTCCGCGCCGCCGAACTGCACCCACATCAGGGATTCCTCGTTGGCGAGGGAGGCGGTAATGGTCCCGTCAACGGGCTCGCCGGTTTCCACCAGCGTCAGGCCGTCGTGCGCCGCAGCGGTGAGTGTCGCCGTCGTGCCGTCCGTTGACCAGAGGCCGGGGGCGAGTTCGACGCCGGCGGGCCGGGATTCCAGCCACTGGAAGGAGGTGAGCGTCAGCCAGCCGTGACGGGTGGCGAGGGCCTTGTTCCGGTTCGTGCGGAAACGCTGCCAGCGTTCCAGCTGCGCGGTTGCGGTGGTGTCCATGGTTCCTCCAAAAGGGGTTCTGATTCCCCGCCTACGACGTCAGGGTTTACAACCCGGCGCGGACGCTGTCCATTCCACCACGGTCCGCCGCGGAGCCACGGACCTCGCGCCGCGTTGCTGCCGCGGCCCTTGTCTTGCCGGCGGCGGAGAGTAACGTCGGAGGCGACGGAACCTCGTTTCCGGACTCCCACGGCTGACCTTGGAGGAACCATGAAAATCGCGGTCCTGGGCACGGGTTTCGCAGGCCGGACCCTCGCAGGCGCGCTGTCCGCGCTGGGACACGACGTGGTGCTGGGCACCCGCGACCCGGGGGAGACTCTCGCCCGCAGCGCGCCGGATGCCATGGGCACCCCGCCCTTCAGCGAATGGCACGCAGCGAACCAGCACATAGCCTTGGAAACATTCGCGGAGGCAGCAGCCGCGGCTGAACTAATAGTCAATGCAACAAACGGAGCGGGCGCACTCAGTGCCCTCAGTGCCGCGCGTTCGGCCAACCTGTCGGGGAAAGTGGTGGTGGACGTTTCCAACCCGCTCGACTTCTCCCAGGGCATGCCCCCGGTGCTGAACCCGGTCAACACGGACAGCAACGCCGAACGGATCCAGCACGCCTTCCCGGAGGCGCGGGTGGTCAAAACCCTGAACACCATGAACGCAGGGCTGATGGTTGACCCCGGACGGCTGGGCGGCGGGGACCACTCGGTGTTTGTCTCCGGCGACGACGCCGGTGCCAAGAACACCGTGACGGCGCTCCTCCAGGAGCTGGGCCACCGCGATATTATTGACCTCGGAGACATCACCACCGCCCGGGGAGCGGAGATGATGCTCCCGGTGTGGCTGCGCCTCTGGTCGGTGCTGGGGACTCCGGATTTCAATTTCAAGATCGTCCGCTGAAGTCCGGCGCGGCAGGGGCGGAGACCTGCGCAATATCTGAGACGGATTCCGCCTTCGCCATCCCGTGCAGGTAGCATCGATAGCTAGTAACGTGGCTCACAGTATCCAGCGCAGTGTACGAGCCAAGTCCGAACCCTCGAAAGACAGTTTCCATGGCTAACACTGCAATGAACTCCGCAACCGACCTCGCCTCTGAACTGAGGGCCGACGTCCGGCGCGTCTCCACGCTGCTGGGTGAATCCCTGGTCCGCCAGCACGGCCCCGAACTCCTTGCTCTGGTGGAGCAGGTCCGCCTCCTTACCAAGGAGTCCAAGGAAGCCGCCCGAGGCGGTGCCGATGCCACCGGCCCATGGAGTGCCCACGACGTCGTCGAACAGGTCCGCGAACTGCTCGGCTCCCTGCCGATCGAGCAGGCCACAGACCTGGTGCGTGCGTTCGCGTTCTACTTCCACCTTGCCAACGCGGCCGAGCAGGTCCATCGGGTCCGCGGCCTGCGGACCCGGCAGGAGAAGGACGGGTGGCTGGCCAAGGCCGTCACCGAAATCGCCGCCAAGGCGGGGCCCGAAGTCCTGCAGGAAGTGGTCAACGGGCTGGACGTCCGCCCCATCTTCACGGCCCACCCCACCGAGGCTTCGCGCCGTTCCGTGCTGGACAAGATCCGCAAGCTCTCTGATGTCCTGGCCGAGCCCACGAAGGAAGGCACCTCCGCGCGCCGCCGGCAGGACCGCCAGCTTTCGGAGGTCATCGACCAGATGTGGCAGACCGACGAACTGCGCCAGGTCCGCCCCACCCCGGTGGACGAGGCCCGCAACGCGATCTATTACCTCGGCGGCATCCTGACCGACGCCATGCCCGAGATGCTCTCGGATTTCTCGGAACTGCTCGGTGAGCACGGGGTCAGCCTGTCGTCCCAGGACGCACCCATCCGGTTTGGGTCCTGGATCGGCGGCGACCGGGACGGCAATCCCAACGTCACGGCGGCGGTCACCCGGGAAATCCTGCAGATCCAGAACCAGCACGCCGTTCGCATCAGCATCGCGATGATGGACGAGCTGATCTCCATCCTGTCCAACTCCACTGCCTTGTCCGGCGCGGACCAGACCCTGCTGGACTCCATCGACGCGGACCTGAAGAAGCTGCCGGGCCTGGACCGGCGCGTCCTGGAACTCAACGCCCAGGAGCCCTACCGCCTCAAGCTCACCTGCATCAAAGCCAAGCTCATCAACACGGGCAAGCGGGTTGCCGCGGACTCCACGCACGAGCACGGCCGTGACTACAGTTCCACCGAGGAGCTCCTCAACGACCTCGAACTGCTGGAGCTGTCCCTCCGCAACCACTCGGCGTCGCTCGCTGCCGACGGCGCACTGGCCCGTGTCCGCCGCGCCGTCGCGTCCTTCGGCCTGCACCTGGCCACCCTGGACATCCGCGAGCATGCCGACCACCACCACGACGCGGTTGGCCAGCTGATGGACCGGCTGGGCGGCCCCGGCATCCGCTATGCCGAACTGAGCCGTGAGGAACGCTTCGAGGTCCTCGGCTCGGAGCTCGCCTCACGCCGGCCGCTGTCCGGCCACCCGATTAAGCTCGACGGCGTCGCTGACGGCACGTACGACGTCTTCCGTGAGATCCGCCGTGCCCTGCGCACGTACGGTCCGGACGTCATCGAGACCTACATCATTTCCATGACCCGCGGCGCGGACGACGTCCTGGCCGCGGCCGTGCTGGCCCGCGAGGCAGGCCTGATCAACCTGTTCGGCGAAGCCCCCTACGCCAAGCTCGGGTTCGCGCCGCTTCTGGAGACCGTGGAGGAGCTGCGTGCCTCGGCGGAGATCGTGGACCAGCTGCTGTCCGTTCCGTCCTACCGCGACCTGGTCCGGCTGCGCGGCGACGTCCAGGAAATCATGCTGGGCTACTCGGACTCCAACAAGGAATCCGGCGTGATGACCAGCCAGTGGGAGATCCACAAGACCCAGCGCAACCTGCGCGACGTTGCGGCCAAGCATGGCGTCCGTGTCCGGTTGTTCCACGGCCGCGGCGGTTCCGTGGGCCGCGGCGGCGGACCCACCTACGACGCCATCATGGCCCAGCCCAACGGCGTGCTGGAAGGCGAGATCAAGTTCACCGAACAGGGCGAGGTCATCTCGGACAAATACTCGCTGCCGGAGTTGGCCCGGGAAAACCTGGAGCTGTCCCTCGCGGCAGTGCTCCAGGGCTCGGCCCTGCACCGGGATCCGCGCACGTCGGACGACCAGCGCGAACGGTACGGGCACGTCATGGAAATCATCTCCGACGGCGCCTTCGACCGGTACCGGAACCTGATCGACCATCCTGACCTGCCCGCGTACTTCCTGGCCTCCACTCCGGTGGAGCAGCTGGGCTCCCTGAACATCGGCTCCCGCCCGTCCAAACGCCCGGATTCCGGGGCGGGGCTTGGCGGCCTGCGTGCCATCCCCTGGGTGTTCGGCTGGACCCAGTCCCGGCAGATCGTCCCGGGCTGGTTCGGTGTGGGCTCGGGCCTGAAGGCTGCCCGCGAGGCCGGAAACTCCGCGCAGCTCGTGGAGATGATGGAGAACTGGCACTTCTTCCGGTCCGTTGTTTCCAACGTGGAGATGACGCTGGCCAAGACGGACATGGACATCGCCGGGTACTACGTGGCCACCCTGGTTCCCGAGGACCTGCACCACATTTTCCGGGTCATCCGTGAAGAGTACGAACTCACGGTCACCGAGATCCAGAACCTGACCGGCGAGAACGTGCTCCTGGACGCGCAGCCGACGCTCAAGCGGTCGCTGGAGATCCGGGACCAGTACCTGGACCCCATCAGTTACCTGCAGGTGGAGTTGCTTCGCCGCGTGCGGGCTGCCCAGAACGCCGAAGGCGGGAGCATCAGCGGCGCCGAGATCGACGAACGGCTCCAGCGGGCCATGCTGATCACCGTCAACGGGGTGGCGGCCGGCCTGCGCAACACGGGGTAGGACCCATGTTGCACAGCCAGCGGCCCGCTGACCTCGCCGAAAGGATCGCTCTTACGGTTCGGGGCAGTGAACATTCGGGTTGTAGGTTGCCAGGACGCCGTCCGGATTACCTTGCCACAGGTATGCATGGAGGTCGTAGTGGATCGGCATGCCGGGAGCGTGCCCGAGCATTGGTCCGTCGAATGCCTTGCCGAACATGCTCGGCCGGTCTGTGTCGGTCGCCAGGTCCTGGTCGGCGTCGACCATAAACCACTCCGCTGCGACCAGTCTGAGCTGGCCCGTTTTGTTCGCTGCATAGGTCAGTGCGTCCGGGACCAATGGATCCATCTGACCGAACTGACTGAAGTTGACGTAGTGAAAGCCCATGCCTGGAACGCATTCACCCACGGGCTGGTAGCCCGCGGCAATGGCCGCACTAACGTCGTGATATTGGGTTGTGGCCTGTCGCACTTCGGCCAGGTCACTCCGGCCGTCGGCGGAAGCGACGCCGATCCCTAACATTGATGCCAACATGCCTGCCGATACCGCCGCAATCACTCGCATTGTGGTCCGTCTCATGTTCAGTCTTCTTTCTTGATGATTGTCAGGTGTGACTATGAGACCGCGGCCAAATTGTAGTCCTGTCCCGCTCGGAAAACCATGGTGGTGCGGTTCCTGACGGACCTCGGCAGCTGTTTGAGGTTCTTTGCCTGCCGCTGGCGCTGTCCCGCTGTCCCGCCACAGGGAAGGGACCAGGAACACCCCCGTATTAGGGTTGACGCATGCCTTCGTTCCAGACCCGCCTGAAAATCACCGGACTGAAGCCTGGCAATCCGCCGGAAGCCGTGATGGCCGCCGCGGTCGAGGCATTGGAGACCCGTCACCATGTGGAATCTAACCAGATCGAACTTGCCGCCGGCGTCCCCCAACTGAACCTCCGTTTCCTTGTGGAGGCGACCGAATACAGCGGTGAGATCCAGCAGGCGCGCGAATCGGCAGCGATGATGCGCGACGCCGTCGAACGCGTTGCGCTCACCGGCTCACTGACGGTGCTCCGCCGCAACCGCGGCCGCTGGGCGCCCGTTTGAACTGGTGGTCGAGCTTGTCGAGACCTGATTTCGACAGGCTCAATCACCGGCCGCATGCTCACTCGCCGGGGGCAGGCTCGTCCACGGGTGAGCGGGTGCCGCGCCGGCGGGTGACAATGACGCCGACGGCGGCCCCGATCACCAGGCCCAGCAACACGCCGATCAGCGAACTCGCCCAGAACGGCAGGTTGGTTGCCGATCCCGTGAAGTAGCCCAGGCCCACCAGCCAGCTGGCCCAGAGGACGGCGCCGAGGCCGGCGCACAGGCTGAAACCCCGCGCCGAAACGTCGGCGATGCCCGAAGCCGCCGACGTCGCCAGCCGCCCGCCGGGGATGAAGCGGGCGCCGATGATGGTTCCGTAGGTGGAGGAGCGGCCGGCCTTGGCGATGGCCGCATGGATGCCGTGGTGGACTTTCCGGCCCCAGCGCCAGCGGTCCAGGACATGGCTGAGCCGGCGCTTGAAGAGCTGGAACACCACCATATCGCCTACCCAGGACGCCACCGCGGACAGTGCCCCCACCAGGAAGACGTTGGCCCGGCCGTCGGCCGAGAGGGCGCCGCCGGTGATCACCACCATCTCTGAGGGGATGGGCGGGAAGATGGCATCGCCGAGGACCACGGGGATGATCCAGAAGTAGATCGCCGCCCCCCAGCTGTCGGCGTTGCCAAAGTCCATGGCCACAAAGTACCGCACTTTGAGCGGCAGTACGGCCTGAGCCGGGCGACGGCACGGACTTGCCGGGCGCTGGGTTCAGCGGGTGCCTCAGTACCCGGTGCCGATGTTCCGACGGCGTGGACCCGGGGCTCCGCCGGGAACTTCCCTGGGGGCGTGGCTGAGGTGCCGGGCCGCGAGGAAATACCAGTACGGCCAGGCGACCCACGCTGTGGCGCCAAAGGCCAGTCCCGCCCCGCCGATGCCCCAGCGGATCCAGGCCGGCGCCTGTTCCACCGCGGTCAGCGCCGCCAGGGGCAACGCCACCACCAATGCGCCGCCAATGAACTGTCCCAGCTTCGCAAGTTCCCGGGGATAGCTGCCCCTCTTGAGCAGTGCCCGGTGGGCCAGCAGGAACCAGCCGGCCTGGACCACCATTGCCCCCACCGAGATGCCAGTGGACACCGTGAAATCGAGCTTCTTCGCGACCAGGAGGAACGAGCTTGCTGAACCTGCGCCGCTGGCCGCGATCACCAGCCATTTGGCGGCCTCGGAGCCGGGTGTGCGGCGCAGGCGCCGGTGGACCTGAACGATCACCGGGATGATCACCAACTGGAAGACGCCGCCGGTGGCATCGTTGATGGTGCCGAAGACGTAGGGTCCGTTCTTTGGCACTTCGATGGCGTACATGGCGCCCAGTGATGCCACGCCTACGACGCCCACGCCGGCGGCCGCGTAGGCGAACTTGGCCGCCGTGCGGTCTCCGGGGATTTCGATGAGGGTATCCATGATGATTCCTCGCTCACTGCAGATGCTTGATCAGTGCGGATGGAACGCCGACACAAGCTCGCTCAGCTTGCTTGAGGGCAGGACAACGAGTTCGCCCTCCAGCCGGCTGGAAAACACAACACGCGATACCCCAGATAACCATCGTGGCACTGGGGCGCATCATGTCAAGTCAATCAGCATGGCGCCGGTTTTCATTCAAAAGGGGCCTGCCGGCATCAACTCAGCCGCTCAGGAAACTGGTTGCGTGCCTCGGCTGCGGTGATGCGGGGCCTATGAGCCGCACCCCGTAAGTGGGAAACTGGCGGCATGCGGATCATCATCCTCCAAGGCGATATCACCACCCGCACGGTTGACGCGATCGTGAACGCGGCCAACTCCAGTTTGCTGGGCGGTGGCGGTGTGGACGGGGCCATCCACCGGGCCGCCGGGCCGGAACTGCTGGCCGCCTGCCGCGAACTGTGCGAAACGGATCTGCCGCACGGGCTGGCGCCCGGAGCCGCCGTCGCCACTCCTGGATTCCGGCTGCCGGCACGCTGGGTCATCCACACTGTTGGGCCCAACCGGCACGCGGGGCAGACCAACCCGGCGCTGCTGGTCTCCTGCTTCAGCGAAAGCCTGCGGTTGGCGGACTCGCTGGGCGCGGCTTCCATCGCATTCCCGGCGGTGGGCGGGGGAGTCTACGGCTGGCACGTGCGCCAGGTGGCGGAGGCCGCGTACGACGCCGTCACAGGGTTTGGTGCCTCACAACCGGCCAGCGCGCTCGAGTTGGCAGAGTTTGTGCTGTTCAGTCCCGAGATGGAGCAGGCCTTCAAGACCGTGTTTGATCAGCGCGGTGTTTGAGCAGCCTCGCTGAGTTTCAGCTTGCTGCGGTATTCCACGGGCTTTTTGCTGATGGGGTCGACAAAGCGGATGCCGCGTGCCAGCAGCTGCAGTGGCTTGGAGTAGTCGTCCGGGGCCTTGTCCAGCAGGTCCGGATAAAACGCGTCATTCACGATGCCCAGCCCCAGCGAGGCCATGTGCACCCTCAGCTGGTGCGTCTTTCCGGAGTGCGGCTCCAGCCGGTAGCGCGCCAGACGGGCGGAGTGGGTTTCGACGAGGTTGGTGCCAGCCGCAGGGGTGCCAGGCGCGCGGGTACCGGCGGCACCTGCTGAAGTGCCGCCGTCGAACGTTTCCAGCCGTTCAATCCGGGTCTCCGCGTTCGGCTCGCCGTCGATCACTTCGGCCAGCAGGTAGCTGCGGGATTTGGTCATCCGGTTCCGGACCACCACGGGGAAGTCGACGGCGGGGTGTCCGGCGGCGGGCTCCGCGGCGGACACGCACTCGTATTCCTTCTGCACCTGCCGCTTCTCGAAGAGCACCTGGTAATTTCCGCGGGTTTCCGGGTTGGTGGACAGCAGCAGCACGCCGGCGGTCATCCGGTCCAGGCGGTGCATGGGGATCAGGCCCGGCAGGCTGAGCTGGTTCCGGAGCCGGACCAGGGCCGATTCCTGGATGTAGGTGCCGCCGGGAGTAGTGGGCAGGAAGTGCGGCTTGTCCACCACGAGGAGGTGGTCGTCCTGGTGCAGGATGCTGATTTCCACCGGGATACGGGTCTCCGGCGGCAATGAACGGTAGTACCAGATGAAGGTGTGGTCCTCGAGCCTGGTGGCTCTGTCCAGGGCGACGCCGCCCTCGCCCACGATCTCGCCGGCGTCGAACCTGTCCTCGATGCCCTGCGGATCGATGTGGCCCCACCGGTGCATCATGTAGTCCATCGCGGTGGTCCACGGCCCCTCGTCCGGGAGGCGCAGGCGGGTGGCGTTGACGCCTTCGCGCACGGGGAGGGGGGATTGCATCACCGGTCCATTCTACCCGCCCCCATTTTGGGGGTTCCCTGCGCAGACGATGGTTCGTCTGCGCAGGGAACCATCGAATCGGAGTGTTCCCGGCGACCCTGACAACCGACGGAAAAAAAGTTCTTGACAATAAAAGTTGTCGGTTGGCATGATGGAAGCATGTTGGACATCGAAGTGATCGAGGACCCGGCCGCGGCGGAAGCGTCGTTGGACCCGATCCGGACGCGCATCCTCCAGGAACTCGCGGAGCCGGGGTCGGCCACGCAACTTGCCGCCAAGGTGGGCCTGCCGCGGCAGAAGGTCAACTACCACCTCAAAGCCCTAGAACGGCACGGGCTGGTGCAACTTGTGGAGGAGCGGCGCAAGGGGAACGTCACCGAGCGCGTCCTCCAGGCGACGGCGGCCTCCTACCTGATTTCGCCGGTGGCCCTGGCGTCGGTGGCGCCGGATCCGCACCGGTTTTCGGACCGGTTCTCGGCCTTCTGGCTGCTGGCGCTCGCGGGCCGGATGGTCCAGGAAGTGGGCAAGCTGATTGCCGGCGCGGCTGCTGCCCGGCAGAAGCTGGCAACGTTCGCGATCGACGGCGAGATTACCTTCCGGACGGCCGCGGACCGGGCCGCGTTTGCCGAGGAACTCGGCGTCGCCGTGACCCGCCTGGTGGACAAGTATCACGACGGCGGCGCGGTCGCCGGCCCAGGCGGCACCCCGGCGGGCGGCGCTTCCTCAAGCGGGACTCACCCAAGTGGCACTTCCGCGGGCGGCGGGCGGAAGCACAGGCTCGTCGTCGCCCTTCACCCCGTTCTCAAAACCCCCATCAAACCCCTTTCAGCGAAGGAGCAGGACAATGACTGACAACCGTGAATTTGAGATCGTGTACGACACCGAACTGCCCGGCACGCCCGAGCGTGTCTGGGAAGCCGTGACAAGTGGAACGCCGGCGTGGATGTTCCCCACGGACCAGTGGCCGGACGTCAAGACCGTGCAGGAGCACCCCACGCATCTCGTATCCCGGATGGACGGGCCGGATGGCTGGTACAACCAGCTGGAGCACATCCTGGAACCGCTCGACGGCGGCCGCGCCCGGCTGCACTATGTCCACAGCGGGATTTTCGCCGACAACTGGGATGAGCAGTACGACGGCGCCAGCAAGCACACGGCGTTCTACCTGCACACGCTGGGCCAATACCTGCAGCACTTCGACGGCAAGCCGGTCGTGTTTACGGACATCCAGTCTCCGGCAGCGTCGCAGACCCCGGACGGTTTCGACCGCCTGAAGAAGGCGCTCGGCGTGGATTCTGCGGCGCAGGGTTCCGCTGTGGAGCTGGAGCTCGACGGCGTGGGGCGGCTGTCCGGGGAAGTGGACTTCTCCAACGAGCACTTCCTGGGCCTGCGGACGTCGGATGCGATGTACCGGTTCTTCGGCCGCAACGCATTCGGCGCGCCGGTGGGTATGACTGTGCACGACTTCAGCGGCAGCGGTGACTCTTCAGCGACCGCCGAGGCCTGGGGCGGCTTCCTCGGGAAGGTCTACGCGTAAGGGCTCCTGAGCCCAGCACCCGAATATCGACTCGCACATTGTCTGGCGCACCGGGAAATCCACCTGCGTCAGATAATTTGCGCGTCGCGGGCGGATCGGCGCGTCGGGAAAGTCCGCACGGGCGCGCGCACGCAGCGGCGTCTGGTCGCGTCAGGCCGCCCAGCCGCGGGCGACGGCGTCGAGGGCTGCGTTGTATGCGGCAGCCCAGTCTGCGTCCGGCGGGCCCACCTGGGCCAGTTCCAGGCTCACGAGGCCGTGGACCTGGCCCCAGATTGCGACGGCGACCATTTCCACGGGTGCCTGCAGCACGGCGCCCGCGGACTGGGCGGAGGCCACTGCTTCCATCAGGGGCTCCATGGCATCGGCGGCAGCATCGGGGCTTGGCTGGCAATCGACGTAGGCTGCCAGCGCGCCGCCGAACATCAGCCGGTAGAGCGCCCGATGCTCCAGCGCCCAGGTCCGGTAGGCCGCGCCGAGTCCCCGAAGCCCGCCCGGGGCCGCAGCCACCTGTGAGTCGCGGAAGGACCGGAACCCGTCGTCCACGACGGCCGTCAGGAGCTGGGATTTTCCGCCGAACAGCGAGTAGACGGCCGTAGTGGACGTGCCGGCGGCCGCTGCCACATCCCGCAGATTCACGCGTGCAGGACCGTCACGGTCCACCAGGTCAGCCGTGACGGCCAGCAGGCCCTGCCTGAGGGAATCGTTATGCACTATGGGTCTTGCCATGGAGTTCATTGTTTCATAACCTTGTTTCGTAACGGTGTTATGAAACAAGGTTATGAAACAAGGTTATGAAACCGCGAACCGAAGGAGTTCCCATGGCGCAGAAGGTATTTCCGGGCCGGTACACCGCTGACCCGGGTCGCGAATCGGTGACGGTCTTCCTGATCGGCATGCGGGCGAACCGATGGTGGAAGGTCGGGACCGTCGGCAAGGTGGCTGCCGCCATGCCGCGGATGCTCCAGCACCTTGCCGCCGACCCCGCGACGGGAATGCTCGGCTGCGAGCAGTGGTTCGGACGCACCACCATCCTGCTCAGCTACTGGGAGAGCCCCGAGCACCTGCGGAAGTTCGCCGCGGACCGCGAGTCCCCGCACCTGGAACCGTGGCGACGATTCATGAAGGAACTCTCCGGGACCGGCGACGTCGGCGTCTGGCATGAGACGTACCAGGTGCCGGCCGGCGGGATCGAGGTTGTCTACAACGGGATGCCGGAGTTTGGGCTGGCCAAGGCGACGGCTCATGTCCCGGTCGGGGCCGGGACCAATACGGCCAAGCAGCGGATGGGCCGGGCCGCAGGCCGCGGTGCCAGCGGCACCTGATCCCGAAAGCCCACGCGTCACGCAATAGCCAGGGCCGGCGCGTTCTTCAGGGTCCGGCGGAGCTGCGGGGCGGCATCGAGCCGGTCCTGGGCTGAGCGCAGGGCCAGAACGGCGGTCTCCAGCTGGTCCGGCGGCAGGGTGAAAGGTACCCGGAGGTAGCGTTCGAACGCGCCGCCGACGCCAAACCGCGGCCCGGCGGCCAGCCGGATACCAAAGTCCGGAGCGATCATCGTCAGCGCCGTGCTGACCGGTGCTGGCAGCCTGCACCAGACGGACAGTCCGCCGGCCGGGCGTGCCGTTTCCCAGTCCGGCAAGTGTCCGGCAAGGAGCTCCAGAAGTGCAGCGCGGTTGTCCCGGAGGGCGCTGAGCCGGGCGGGAAGCGGCTCGTCGAGGGCGCGGACCAGGTGGGCCGCCGCCAACTGTTCCATAAGCGGTCCGCCCAGATCCAGGGACGTCCGTGCCGCCGCAAAGCGCTGGATCATGGCTTCGGAGGCGCGGATCCAGCCTGTCCGAAGTCCGGCCCAGTGGGATTTGCTGAGCGAGCCGATGGTGACCACTGCGGGACCGAATGCTGCCACGGGACTGGTTTCGACGCCGTCGAGATTCAGCTCACGGAGCGTTTCGTCCACCACCAGAACTGTCCCCGCCGCCGCGGCCGCCCGGACCAGCTGGCGGCGCTGGACGTCAGGCATCAGCTGCCCGGTGGGGTTATGGAAGTCCGGCACCACGTACGCCATCCTGGGTCGCTGCTGTACCAGGGCGGCCTGCAGGGCGTGCATGTCCCAGACCAGGGCGGGCGCACCGCCGTCGGCCTCTTTGGTGCTGTCGCCCTGGGCTGTGGTGAATGCCACCGCGAGGGGCCGGCAGCCGGCCGCGCGGATGGCATCCAGGGCGTTCGGATAGCTGGGGTGTTCCACCAGCACCCTGTCCTGCCGGCCCGCCACGGCGCGGATGATGATGTTCAGGGCGTGCTGCGCGCCCGAGGTCACCAGGATCTGTTCGGCGGTGGTCGGCACGCCGGCCGCCGTATAACGCGCCGCCACCGTCTCGCGCAGCGGGAGCAGACCCATGGCGTCGTAGCCGAATCCCGGCAGCAGTGCCGGAAGTTCGGTGAGGGCTGCCGCGAACGCGCGGTGCACCACCTCGCCGCTGGCGGGCAGCGACGCGTAGGCGAGGTCAATCAGACCCTCCGGCGCCGCGAGCCCGGGAGACGTTGTTCCGGGCGTCCGCCCCGCGGTTGTCAGGCCCGGGTCCGTGAGCACCGTGGTACCCAACGCCGTCAGGCGCGGAATCCGGGTCCGGCCCCTGCTGCCCTGCCCGCTGCTGAGGAAACCCTGCTCGCGGAGGTGGCCGTAGGCGGCTGTCACGGTGGTGCGGCTGACGCCCAGCGCCCCAGACAGTGCCCGCTCGCTGGGCAGGGCCGTGTCCAGGGCCACCCGGCCGTCCAGGACCAGGAGGCGGACGACGTCGGCCAGCTCGCGGTAGGCGGGAGCGACGCCGACGTTCCACTCACCCAGGAGACGGGCCAGCGCAGGCGGGTTCAGCGAAGGGGACATGATGCCAGTATCTCAGACTGGCTATGTAATTCAATGCCAGTTAGCTGTCAGAGTGGTCGTTATGTTGACTCGCAGACTACTCCAGCTCTTTACCGGCCTCGCCATGTACGGCATCTCCCTGGCCATGTTCATCCGTGCCGGACTTGGACTGGACCCGTGGGATGTTTTCCATCAGGGAGTTTCCGGCCGGACGGGACTGAGCATCGGGGTGGTGGTCATCATTGTGAGTTTCCTGGTGCTGCTCCTCTGGATCCCGCTCCGGCAGTGGCCAGGGTTCGGCACGCTCTGCAACGCCGTGCTGGTGGGCGTTTTCGCTGACATCGGCCTCGCGTTGATCCCTGCGTTCTCGCATCTGGGCGGCCAGATCGGCATGCTTGCCGGTGCCGTGCTGCTAAACGGCATCGCGTCCGCCTGCTACATCGGCGCACGATTCGGTCCGGGGGCCAGGGATGGCCTGATGACCGGGCTGGCACGGCGCACCGGCTGGTCCGTGCGGGTCTCGCGCACCCTGATCGAAGTGGTGGTGCTGGGAGTCGGCTGGCTGCTGGGCGGTTCCGTGGGCGTGGGCACGGTGGTCTACGCCCTCGCCATCGGGCCGCTGGTCCAGCTGTTGATGCCGTGGTTCATGGTGCCCGCAGCTCTGCCAGCCGAAGCCGCAGTCCTCGAACAGGATGCCGTTGAGTTGG
Source organism: Arthrobacter sp. 4R501 (assembly GCF_002929755.1). Taxonomy (NCBI): domain Bacteria; kingdom Bacillati; phylum Actinomycetota; class Actinomycetes; order Micrococcales; family Micrococcaceae; genus Arthrobacter; species Arthrobacter sp. 4R501. The sequence continues at coordinate 104,076 of NZ_PJIW01000014.1, forward strand.
ACGCCGGCGAGTTGGACGCTGGCGGGTCGGACACGGACGAGCCGGTCGCCGTCGAACGCGTGGCCAGGACTCCTTAGGACCGCCTGGGACCGCTCAGGACACGACGCTCAGGGCAGGACCGGCTGGCATTGCGGGCAGAAGTAGATGTCCCGTTCCTCCTCGCCGATGGGTTTGCCCAGCACGCCGCGGCGGATGGGGGTCCGGCATTTCAGGCACGGCTGGTGTTCCCGCCGGTAAACCCAGTAGCCCGGACGGCCCGCCATGCGCCCGACGGGCATGCCTCGCGGGTTGAGGACGGTCACCCGGCGTGCCGGGCCCAGGTTGGCTTCCAACAGCTGCTTGGCATCGGTCATCAGGCTCCGGACGTCGTGGACAGCTGAGACCGGTGTCGCCGGGTGCACGCCGGATAGGAAGCAAGCTTCGCAGCGGTAGATGTTGCCGATGCCCGCGAGGTTGCGCTGGTCCAGCAGGGCGACGCCGATGGGCACGTCGGGTGCCGCGCGGATCCGCTGCTCCGCTTCGGCCGGGTCCCAGTCCGGACCCAGCAGGTCCGGGCCCAGGTGGCCCACTATGGTGTCCTCGTCCGCGGTGCGGACCACTTCCACGATGCCCAGGGAGAATCCGACGGCGTCCGCTGCCGCCGTGCGCAGAACGCACCGGGCGGTGAATCCCGGCTTCCGCCAGCGCCCGCCCGGCGGATAGACCTGCCAGGTGCCTTCCATCTTCAGGTGCGAATGGATGGTGAGCTTCCGCTCCTCCGGTCCATTCCCGTCCGGTCCCAGCACGCGCATCAGTAGGTGCTTGCCGCGCGGGACCACCTCCGCCACGGTCCAGCCGGCCAGGTTGAGCGTGGCGAACCTCGGCACGCGGAAGTCCGATGCCGTCAGCGTTTGCCCAGCCAAGGCCTGGTGGAGTTCGGCGGCGGCCCGCCAGACGGAGTCGCCCTCAGGCACGGATCCTCAGACCCTTGGGCGTTGAGTATGCCCCGGCGGCCGCGAGTGCGGCCGCCACGGGCGTGTCCAGGATGCCGTGGCCGTTGACCTTTTCCATGATGAGCTTGTCCACGGCTCCCCGGGTGACGACACCTACCAAAGCCGCGCCGGCGGCTGACAGCACGGCTGTGTCCTCGCTGAAGGCCAGCAGCGTTTTCCCGCCCCGTTCCACGTAGAGGACCAGGGCACCGTCCACCAAGACCACCAGCGCCCCGGCTTTCCGCCCAGGCCGGTGGCCCGTTCCTGCCTCTGCGTCGAGGGCAGGCCAGGACAAAGCAGCCCCATAGGGGTTGGCGGGATCCGTGGCCGCAAGGGCCAGCGCCATTGGTTCGGGCTTGGCCAGCTGGGTGTCCTCGGAATAGGAGCGCAGCCGGTCCACGGTTGCGGGGACAGCGAACTGGGTGGCCCCGAGGTGCTCGATGAAGTACCCGCGGCGGCAGCGTCCGGCCTCTTCCAGCCGGGCCAGCACCTTGTACATCAGGCCGAACCCGCCCAGGATCTGCTCCGCCATGACCGATCCCCGGGTCACCACGCCATACCGGTCCAGCAACAGCTCAGCCGTGGCACGGGCATGGATGGTGGCATCCAGCTCGGGCGAGGGCAGGGCAGACCAACGCCCCGCGGCCATCGGCGGTGTTGCCGCAGTGCCCGACAACGAGCCGTACCGTCCGCCGCCCAGCGCAGGGGAGCCCAGCCCAGAGGAGCCCAGCCCGGGCGATCCCAGGAGGCCGGTGCCGTGCGAGCGGCCGAGCCTGCTCAGCCTGGGGGCACGGGCGCGGGGCGGGCGGGCCACCTGGCGATGCGCCGTGTGGCCGCCGGCGATGAGGGCACGGACCGGGGCGAAGGTGTCGCCGGTGATACGGCCTGCCCACGCCAGATCCCACAGCGCGGACACCACTTCCTGGTCGCTGAGCACCGAGTCCATGCCACCGGCCACGTCCTTCAGCTGGCGGAAGAAGTAACCGCCGCCGTTGTTCCTCAGGTGGTCAAGCAGGCGTTGCTGCGCGTCACCGGGTTCGTATTCGACGGCGGGATTCAGCGTCAGTTCGGCGGAATCGGCCAGGTGGAGGCTGACCCAGCCGTCGTTTCCAGGCAGCGCTCCCGCCCCGGACCAGAGGACCTCGCCGGCGGCCATGAGCTCGTCGAGCATGGCGGGCTGGTAGTTCGAAACCCTGCTGGCCAGGACCAGCGGCTCCCACGCCGAAGCCGGTACCGGCACCCCGGAAAGCTGGTCGATCGCGGTGACAATACCGTCCAGCCCCCGCAGGGACGGCTGCCCGCGCCCGGCTCCCGGAGTGCGGACATGCTGCCAGGCCGGCAGGAAGCGCCCATAGGCGGCGGCGTCCACCGGTTCCACTTCGGCGCGCAGTGCTGCAAGCGAACGACGCCGGAGCTTGCGGAGCACTTCGGCGTCGCACCATTCGCTGGTGGTGGGGGCGGGAAAGTGCGTCTGCGTGGGCTCTGTCGGGAGCGGCTGACCCGTTTGGACATCCTCAACCGGTGTTTCGTCCGATGGTCCATAGCTGGCCGCCTGTTCCGCTGGAGCGGCGTGCGGCCGGAACTCGCCTTCCACCACCCGGCCGTCCGCGGCGAGCCGTTTCAGTGCGGTGCTGACCACGGCGACGCCGAGCCCCAACCGGGCCGCGGCTTCCGCCGACGTGAACGGTCCGTGCGTGCGCGCGTACCGGGAAACCAGATCGCCCAGGGGGTCTGCCACCGGTTCGATGAAGGCCAGGGGAACGCCCATGGGAAGCGGAACGCCGATGGCATCACGAAGCCGGGCGGCATCCTCGACTGCTGCGTAGCGCTCGGCACCGGCGATGTTGATTCTTATTGCCCGGTTGGCCCGCAGCAGTGCGGTCAGGTGCGTCGTGGCCAGAGGAGCGTCGGCATGCGGGGTTTCGGTAGGCTCAATCACCGGCGTTTCGGTGGGCTCCGGGGTTTCGACAGGCTCAACCACGGACGGCGCAACCACCGGCGCAGCCTCCAGGCGGGCGGCGACTTCTTCCGGCGTAAGCGGACCCAGCAACCTGAGCAGGTCGGCGACGCCTTCCATGCCGCGGGCCCGGCGGTCCGGCGCAAGGCGCTGGAGTTCAAGCTCGGTGGCCTCGATGACCCTCGCGTCGAGCAGTTCGCGGAGCTCAACGCGGCCGAGCAGCTCGTTCAGGAGCGTCGAGTCCAGAGCCAGGGCTGCGGCCCGGCGCTCGGCCAATGGCGAGTCCCCTTCATACAGGAACTGGGCCACGTACCCGAACAGCAGGGACTTGGCGAACGGCGACGGCTGTTGCGTGGTGGTCTGCACGATCCTGAGTTCGCGGCGTTCCACCGAGGCCGCAATGTCCTTCAGGGCCGGGAGGTCGTACACGTCCTGCAGGCATTCACGGACGGTTTCCAGCACGATGGGGAACGTGGGGTATTTCCGAGCGACGTCGAGCAGCTGCGCCGACCGCTGGCGCTGTTGCCAGAGCGGCTGCCGCTTGCCGGGGGTTTGCCGGGGAAGCAGCAGGGCACGCGCTGCACACTCCCGGAAACGAGAGGCGAAGAGCGCGCTCCCGCCCACCTCGGCGGTGACAATCTGCTCCAGCTCGTCGGGATCAAACAGGAACAGCTCGGCACCGGGCGGTTCGTCCTCCATCATGGGGACCCGCAGCACGATGCCGTCGTCCGCCGCCATGGCAGACCCGTCCAGGCCGTACCTCTGCTTCAGGCGCTGCCCGACGGCGAGTGCCCAGGGAGCGTGCACCGGCATCCCAAACGGGCTGTGCAGGATCACCCGCCAGTCGCCCAGTTCGTCGTGGAAGCGCTCCACTACCAGCGTGGTGTCGCAGGGGACCACTTCGGTGGCGAGCTTCTGTTCGCTGAGGTACTGGATCAGGTTGTTGGCGGCGAATTCATCCAGCCCGCTGGCCTTGCAGCGTTCGGTGGCAGGGCCGACGTCGGACGCGGACAGTTCACGCACGAAGGCGCCCAGCGCACGGCCCAGGTCAACGGGCCGCCCCAGCGAGTCCCCCTTCCAGAAGGGGAGTTTGCCCGGCTGGCCGAAGGCGGGGGAGACCAGGACGCGATCGTGGGTGATGTCCTCGATTTTCCAGCTGGTGGCGCCCAGCGCAAAAATGTCACCCACCCGGGACTCGTAGACCATTTCCTCGTCCAGCTCGCCCACGCGGCGGCCGCCTTTTGCCGGTGACGCGGCGCGTTTCCCGTCCGCTCCCGGCGCACCGGAGCCTTCCACCTCCGTGCCGATAATGTAGACACCGAAAAGTCCACGGTCCGGGATGGTGCCGCCGGACGTCACGGCAAGCCGCTGGGCCCCGGGCCTGCCTTCGATGGTGCCGGCGTTCCGGTCCCAGATGATCCGGGGCCGCAGTTCCGCGAATTCATCGGACGGGTACCGGCCGGCCAGCAGGTCAAGGGTTGCCTCGTAGGCGGACCGGGGGAGGGACGCGAACGGGGCGGACCGGCGGACGGTGGCGAACCACTCCTCTACATCGATGCTGCCCAGGGCGGTGGCCGCGACGGTCTGCTGGGCCAGAATGTCCAACGGATTGGCCGGGACAAAGAGCCGCTCGATCTTCCCTTCGAGCATCCGCTCCACGGTGATGGCCGTGTGCACCAGGTCTGCGCGGTGCTTGGGAAACAGCACTCCCTGCGAAATTTCCCCCACCTGGTGCCCGGCACGGCCCACACGTTGGAGCCCGCTGGCCACCGACGGCGGTGATTCCACCTGCACCACGAGGTCCACAGCGCCCATGTCGATGCCGAGTTCCAGGGACGAAGTGGCCACGACGCAGCGCAGCCGGCCGGACTTGAGATCGTCCTCAATGAGTGCCCGTTGGTCCTTGGAAACGGAGCCGTGGTGGGCACGGGCCAACAAAGGATCGGCTTCCGCCGTGCTGCCGGCCTGCGCCATCATGTGGGCCGGAGTCGCCGTGGAAGCGGGAGTGGAGGCAGGGCTGAAAGCAGGACTGAATGCAGGGGCGCCGGACGGAAAACCTGGATCTGCAGCACCAGCGTCAGGCAGGTCCCAGCCGCCGCCGACCGCGATCAGTTGCCGTTCGGCGTAGATCTCGTTGAGCCGTGCGGTGAGCCGTTCAGCCAGGCGACGGGAGTTGGCGAAGACGATGGTGGACTGGTTGGCCAGCACCAGGTCAACGATCTTTTCCTCCACATGGGGCCAGATCGAGGCCTGGGGCTGCAGCCCGGATGCCGGACCGGAGTCGAAGGCGCCTGCGGCGCCCGGGAGGTCGGACATGTCCTCCACCGGGACGGATACGGTGAGGTCCCAGTTTTTCCGTGACGGCGGGGCCACGATTTCCACCGGCGCAGCACCGGCCAGGAACTGGGCCACCAACTCGCGCGGCTCCACCGTTGCGGAGAGGCCGATCCGCTGGGCGGGCTTGGACAGCAGCGCATCCAGCCGTTCCAGCGAGACCGCCAGGTGCGCGCCACGCTTGGTTCCGGCGACGGCGTGGACCTCGTCAACGATGATGGTGTCCACGTCGGTGAGGGTCTCGCGCGCCCTGGAGGTGAGCATCAGGAACAGCGATTCCGGCGTGGTGATGAGGATGTCCGGCGGGTTGCTGAGCAGCGCGCGACGGTCCGCCGTCGTGGTGTCACCGGACCGGACCCCCACGGTGATCAGGGGCGCCGGAAGTCCCAGCCGCTTGGCAGTCTGGGTGATCCCGATCAGCGGCGAGCGGAGGTTGCGTTCCACGTCCACACCGAGGGCTTTCAGCGGCGAGATGTACAGGACGCGGGTCTTGCGTTTGGGCGGGCGGGGGCGTCGTCCTTTGGCCTGCCCTTTGACCGATACAGCATCCACGCCCGGCAATACAGGGTCACCCAGTTCCGGACCAGGGGAAGGAGCCTCAACAAGCAAACGATCCAAGGCCCAGAGGAACGCCGCGAGCGTCTTGCCGGACCCGGTGGGCGCCACCACCAGCGCGTGCGAGCCGGACGAGATGGCGTTCCAGGCGCCGGTCTGGGCAGGGGTGGGCTCCGCAAACGCGCCCAGGAACCAGTCCCGCGTGGGCCGGCTGAAACGGCCCATGGGTTCCTCTTTGCGCCCGGCCGGGCGGGCTGCGTGGCCCGCTTCCGCTGGCTGATCCTCCTGCATTCCTCCATCATGCCCTACCCCACCGACAGTATTGCCGGCACCGTTGGAGGCGCGGATCAACCCTGCTCGAGCCTCGGAAGATCGTTGGTGGCGGGTCCTTCGAGGAGCTTGCCGTCCGGGCTGAACCGCGAGCCGTGGAGCGGGCAGTCCCAGGTCAGTTCGCTGTTATTCCAGTGGACAATCCCGCCCAGATGGGTGCAGACGGCGGAGAGCCTGCACGTGGTGCCGTCCACCGTGGAGACCGCCGCCGGCCGGGCGCCGTCGCGGTAAACCGTCGCGTCGCCGTCGGCCGGTACAGGACCTCCGGGGGGTGGGCCAGTCGGCACCCCGGTTTCGGCAGGCTCAACGGCAGGCTCAACCACCGGCCTGCCACTCACCGACTTGCCAACCGCCAGCTTCCCCCAGTCGGCGGCCAGCCGCGCAGCCACGCCCGCGTTGACGGCGACGGCGGTCATTGCCCCGCCCGGAGACGTCACGCGGTGATGGATCGTGTTGGCCCAGCGGAGGCTGCCGCCGAGGATGTCCGCGGAGATGCCAAGGGCGGCGGCCACCGCGTTGGTCATGCCCCACTTGTTGTAACCGGTGCCGAAAAAGATGCGACCTCGGCCCCGTGGCAGTTTGCCAAAGAAGGGCATCAGGTTGGTGGCCTGGTAGTCCTGGGCCGACCACGTGTGGGTGGTAACCGCACCCGGGAAGTGCTCCGTGGCCCAGTCCAGCAGCCCCGACAGATGGGACTTTTCCGATCCGGTCCGCCCCACCTGATGCCCGTGCCCTCCCACCAGCAGGTACTTGCGGCCATCAGCCTCATAATCCCGCAAGGAGTGGGTGGGTTCCTCGGCCGAGAGGTACATTCCGGGCGGCGCGGTGACTCCGGCAGGCAGCGCCAGGGCCGCGGCGTAGGAGCGTAAGGGCTTGAGCTTGGTGAAGTAGAGCCCGCGGTCCAGGACGGGGATTCCGGTGGCGAGAACAACGTTGTTGGCGGTGACGTTGCCCTGGTCCGTGTGGACAGTTAACGGCCCAGTCCCGGAGACATTCCGCAGCCGTGTCCCGCCCACCACGCTCCCGCCGCGGGCGCGGACGTCCCTGAGTAAGGCTTGCACGACATCCATGGGATTGATCTGGGCCTGATTGGTCAGGAGCAGGGCGCCCTGGATGGGGAAGGGGAGGCGTGCGTCGCGCACGTACTCGACGTCCAGGCCGGCGGTGGTCGCCGCGCCGAGTTCCTCAAGCAGCCGCTCCGTCCCCAGGGCGGTGGTGGCGTACGTGTAGGCATCCCGGCGCTGATACGGCACGTGGTGATCGTCGAGATAGCGGAGCAGCCAGGACTGCCCCTCCCGGTTGGCCTCAACGTAGGCGCCAACCTGCTTCTGCGCATACTGCCTGGCCAGGGCAGCCAGGACGGTCCCCTGCAGCAGGCTGACTTTCGCCGTTGTGTTTCCGGTGGTTACAGCCCCGGGAAACCTGGCCTCCAGGACCAGGACTCGCTGCCCCGAGCGCGCCAGCAGCAGTGCGGTGACCAGCCCCGTCAGCCCGGCCCCCGCCACCACGGTGTCGTAGCTGCCGCCTGCCTCGAACGTGTCAGTGCTGAAGGATTGCCCGCGGTCCAACCAGAGCGACGTCATGGAAGCTAAGTGTACTTATCATGACCCGTCAGGCCCAGATCGTCGGGCCCAGAGTTTCAGGCAGGCTGGAAGGCTCCGACGCTCAGGAGGGCGATGTTCGCATTAGTGCACGCGCTGGTGGGCTGGGGCAGGAACAACGACGCTGTGTCTTCGGGCGGGTAGATGCGGTAACCGGCCGCGTCCGTCAGTGTGCAGTCGCTGTAATTCGCGGCCTGGGTGTAGCGGAGGACAGCGGTTCCGGTCTGGCCGGGCGCCAGCAGGACGTCTGCGACAGGGGTGGATTCGTCGCGGGTTGCCGCCGCACCAATCGGTGCACCGTCGGCGTTGGTGGTCAGAGATACCCCCGGGTAGCCCTTGAGCAGGCAGGGCGCCGTGCCCGTATTCGTGAGGTTCAGCTTCATGTAGACGCTGCCCGCCGCGCCCCCGCCGGACGCATCGGTAGCCGCCGACAGGGTGGCCGCTTTGCAGAGCGCGGGACCGGCCGGAGTTGCGGCGGTCGACGACGGCGACTGGGACGCGCCCGGAGACGCCGGCGTGGTGGACGGGCTGGCGGAGTTGGTCCCCGGCGTCGTCGTCCCCTGCGTCTGAGGCTGGCCCGGTCCGCAGGCGGTGAGCATCAGCGCCGCCGCCGCGACCGCCGTCGTAAAAACAAACCCTTGGGAAATGCGCAGAGACGTCATGGCATAACCTTTGTTGCTGCTGTGACGGGAGTCAACGATGCCACGGGCCATCGGGAGGATTTGATGCCCGGATCGTGATCATCCGGGCATCAAATCCCGCGATGTTACGTGGCGGAGTCCTGCCGGCGCTTCGAGCCGCTGCGTGCGAAGGCCACGCCGCCCAGGGCGAGTCCGCCGAGGCCGGCGGCAAGCCCCGCCCAGCTGCGGGCGTCGGCGTCGCTGTCAGTCACCGCGGCCGCCTGCTCGGTAGCCGGAGCCTCGGTGGTGTGCGCCGCGGAAGCAGCCGCGCCGTGGCCGTCCACTGCCGCCTCGGTGATGGTGATGGACGGCGCCGGGGCCTTCAGGGAATGCGGGTCCTGGCCGTCCTTGGCGATCTCCGACCAGTCAGTCTGCCCCGTTTCGCACGTCTGCAGCGTGGGGAAGTACAGCGTGGAGCCTGCGGCGTCGGGCAGCTTGACCGACAGCACCAGCGCATCGCGCAGCTCGTGCTCCAGCGGAGCCTTGGCCGTGTACACAATCTGACCGGTGCGCTTGGTGATGGAGGTGCCGTCGGCCAGTTTCTTCGGCTCGGCCAGCTGCTCGGTCACTTTTTCGACCGTCCAGTTGGGGTTGACCGTGGGCTGCGCGTCGTTGAGTTCGGCCGGCAAGGTGATGGTCACCTTGATTGTGCCGGACTCCTCGCAGCCGTGCGGAATGCCGAAGGTCAGCAGGGCATACGAGTTGGCGTCAGTCTTGTCCGGCTTGACGCCGACGTGGGCGGACGCACCTGCTGCTGCGGTCAGGATCAGGACGGCTGCGCCGCCGGTGGCTGCCGCAGCGGTGAGGGTGCGGCGAAGGAATGTAGTGGTCATGGGGTTGCCTTTCGGTCGCACGCCGGATGGGGGCGTGCGGAAGTACGGGGTGGGGCCCGCGGCCTGCGGAAGTGCGGTGCGGGCGGAGTCAGGAAAGTACGACGGCGGAAGGCGGGCCGCGTCGGCTGTGTTGCCTGAGGTTCCGCCAAGGGCGGAGGGGTAGAACCGCTGGAGGGCCGGGCGCCGCACGCGGTGTGCCGGCGTCGGGCGTTACTGCTTCGGGGAGCCGGACGAGGGGCCTCAGCCACGCGGCCAGTGCCCACAGCGCGGCCTCGCCCTTGGCAAGCAGGAGGGCGCACGCGCCGGTGGCGAGTGCGTGGGTCAGGAGCATCATGATCCCCGCTGAGCCGGAATCGTGGACGTGTCCGACGGCCGCGATGGCGGGGGCGGCGGCGCCGGACAGGTGGGCGTTATGGAGCCCGAGGGCAGCAGTGCTCACAGCGGTACCTGAGGAACTGAAAGCCGTGAAGGCTTCGTGCAGGATGAACTGGCCCGCGCCGAGGACGCCGAGCAGAGCTGGAAAATTGAGCCGCAGCCTCGTGGCGGAGGTGGCTGCCAGCACTGTCAGTGCGAGCACCGCCAACATGATGCCTGGGGCGGGAAGGTCGCCGCCGCCGGCCACGTGGGCGCCTGCAGCAAGTGTCAGGATTCCCGTGGACAGGGAGGCGGCGCGAAGGAAATGGAAGGGTGGCCGGGCGTGGTTGGTGCGCACGGATCCTCCTTATTTCGGTCGCCGGTGACGTCCTTCAGTCGCGTTCTTCCAGTGGTCTTCGGCGACGTTCAGATTCTACCGGCCTTTGGGCGGGCCACCGGTGTGTGACGGGCGGTGCAGCGCGATCACGTTGGACGGAGATTCTGTCGTTTCGGATGGCTCGGCTGGCAACTTCAAGAAATCCATGGCCAGGTCGAGGCACTGGATGGCGACCGGGGGAACGCGGTAATCGGTCGCCGCCTCCACCAATCCGAGTTCGGCGAGAAGGGTCAGCTTCTGCTGTGCCTTCAGGGCCGCGAACGACGCGTAGATCCCCTCGAGGCCCGTTTCTTCGAGTTCCGTGTCTTCAAGGTATATGTCCTGAAGCAAGGCGCCCTCAAGGTCCGGCGACGCCATCCGTTCGAGTTCCGCCACGGGCATCGGTTCATCGGTGGTGCCATAGGTGAGGACGGCCAGCAGTGTCCCGGCTACCGCTTCCTGGTCCCACACCTGGTCCTCGTCGGTGAGCACTCCGATCAAAAGGACCACCGACAGCATCCGGCGGATGTCCAGCCGTTCCTCAGTATTCGTGCTGTTCCAGGCGGCCACTTCCGGGCCGGGAACGGCTTTGGTGGATCCGAGCCTGATCAGGTTTGCCCCCACCAGGGCTGACCAGATCTCGCGGAGCACCGGTACGTCGTGCATGGTTCCGACTTCCAGCAACGTTTTGGGCCGGCTTTCGGCAGTTTCCAGATCGAAAAGTGGGAGGGTCCGGCTCGCGGCCCGCTTTCCACGGGCATGTACTCCTACGGCTGCGGCTGCCAGCTCGATGTCCTTAAGCCGCAAGGCACCCGTGCTGGTGATTTCCTTGCCGGTTCCGATCCAGTCAAGCAGGGAGGTGGCATGCTGGATCAGCGGCATGGCACCGAACGCAGCCTCCTGGTGGTGGTCGCTAAGGTCAGGTACCTGGATAACCGGCAATTGCGGGACAGCGGCGGCGATACCGTTTCCCAGCGCAGCATGGAGTTCCTCGAAGTCGGCGTCCGTGCCGCTCCATCGGCCGGTCCCTTTCAGGAAATGGATGTACGAGTGAAGGGCGAAGTAGATGTCGTCGAAGGCCTCATCCATGTCGTCGGGGTCCAACGACGCCGCGATTGCTCCGGCCGCCTGCTCCACGCTTTCACTGTCGATAGCGGTGGCCGAACTCGAACCGTTGATGGCGTGCTGGGCCGTGAGGAAGAGCTTGACCAATTCGAGGGACTCGAAGGAATCGACCGGGTCCGGGGCTTCAGCCGCGTTCCACCGAAGAAACTCGACAGCCATCGAGTCAATTGCCCGATGGTTCAGGACCAGCTGCAACGGCATCTTGGGGGCCGGGGGAACAGCCTTGAGGTGCCGCCGGTCCTTGTTCTTGCTCTTGGATTTGCCGGTCTTTTTGGTCAAGGATTGCCTCCGGTGTCAACGGGCGATCGTCCCACATTCGATGGCTGGGATAACCGCGGATGTATCGAGCTTACAAAACCGGGCTGCCGGCGAGCAGTTCGGCCAGGACTTCCGCGGCCGAGTCATGCCGGATCAGCGTTGTGGCCTGCCCCGCCCACAGCGACATAAGCTCCGTGTTTCCACGGGCGGCTGCCTGTGGGCGGAAGCGGCCGGTGAGCCAGTTCTGGACGGGGAACGGGGCTATTCCGGCTTCCGAGAGTCCACCCGCCGCCGGTTTGGCCTCTGACAGTTCGGCGATGATGCGGTTGGGGATGCCGCGGGCAAGCCGTCCGCTGAGGGCTCGTGTCAGCACTGTTTCCCGCGCGGCCGGGCTGTGGAGGATGGCCCGGTAGGCAGGCACGGCCGCGGATTCGCGGGTGGCCAGGAACGCCGAGCCCACCTGGACCGCGTCGGCGCCGAGGGCTCGTGCAGCAGCGTAGCCACGGCGGTCCGCAATGCCGCCGGCGGCGATGACCGGAATTCCGACGGCGTCAACCACCTGCGGAACCAAAGCAAAGGTTCCGATCAGGGACTCCTCCGCGGGCTTCAGGAACGAGACGCGGTGGCCGCCGGATTCCATGCCGCTGGCAACCACGGCATCCACGCCGCCTGCTTCCAGGGCAACGGCTTCCGCGACTGTCGTGGCAGTTCCCACCACCACGATTCCACGCCGGTGCGCCGCCTCAACCAGTTCCGGCGCGGGCACACCGAACACAAAGCTGACGACGGCGGGACCCGCCTCCAGGGTTGCCTCCACCTGCTCGTCGTAGGCGGGCAGGTAGCGGTCCGGCATGAGCGGAAGCGGCAGACCCAGTTCGTTAAAGTACGTCTTCAGGGTCCCGACGAAGTGGTCGAAATCCGGCTGGGGGAGCGAAGTGGTTTCGTCGCCGGTGGGAATCCAGAGGTTGAGGGCGAACGGCTTCGCCGTTGCCTTCTTGAGCTCGGCAGCTGTGTTCCGAATGGCGTCGGCACCGTAACCGTAGAGGCCGTAGGAACCCAGCCCGCCGCCGTCGCTCACGGCTGCTGTCAGCTCCACGGAAGACACTCCGCCGAACGGGCCTAGCACCACCGGAACGTCCGTACCGAACAGTTTGGTGACGCGGTTTGAGCTGGCTGAGGTGCTGTTCTCGGGCGTCATGCAGTGGCTCCTGGCAGGTCGACGTCGGCTTCAGGACCCAGTCTCGCAGGCCTGGCGTCCGGTGCCCAACCTGTGGCTGGGTTCAGTCTGTTTCCGGGCCTGAGCAGTAATGGCAGTCGTCGGGGCAGGTTTCGGTCACGGCTGGCTCCAAGGGATTTCGAGGCCTTTGCAGACCTGGAAGAGTCTGCGTCCGCCTATTGGCGCGATTCGTCATCGAAGTCACGGTTGGTCCTAAAGATCGGGTGCCGGTCAGGTATGCCGGTCCAATTCATCCAACCCGAAGGGCACTGGTCTGCTCAATGGAGGATGTGACCACGGTTGCCGCACCCGTTTGTGCAGGCATCCAGTAGGGCCATGTACCGCGACATTGGGGCGGGCTAGACTGCTGGCGTAAGTCGCCAACCACCTCAGGGAGCACATGATGAACTACTCAGGAACTGGCAACGAAAAAGCCACCCCCGCCAGCGAACTCAACAGGACCCACGTGGGTCAGACCGTCAGTTTTGAGCCAGACGAATTCACGCTGGTGTTCGGAAAAATCGCGGCCATTGCGCGCAAGGAAGGCGGAGTGACCATCGCCCTGCAGGGCGTCGAAGGAAGTGGCGGCCTGCAGTCCAGCTACAGCCTCCCGGGCAGTCAGCACGTCTACCTGCAGCCGGACATGCTCACCAATACCGAGTCCACCATCAAGGACCTCTTCGGCAAGGTCCAGGAAAACCTGCGCGGCGGGCACAAGGGCGATGACAGGACGGACAAGCTCTGACGGAGGAGCTGTCCGCCGACGACCCCCATCGTCCAAGACGGGCAGGGAGGGCCCGAATGTGGCTAGGCGTAGGGTGGAAGTCAGACGGAAGGAGCACTTCATGAAGAAAATCCTCATGGTACTGACTAGCGTTTCCGAGATCGGCGATACCGGAGAAAAGACCGGGTATAACGTGGCCGAGGCTGCACATCCCTGGAAGGTCTTCAAGGATTCAGGGCATTTCGTCGACTTCGCGTCCATCCAGGGCGGCCAGCCCCCGCGCGACGAGGTGGACTCAAAAGATCCCGTCCAGGTCGCCTTCACGGAGGACGAGACCACGCGCGCCGGTCTCTACAACACTGCCCGCGTCGACGTCGTTGATCCCGACCAGTACGACGCCGTTTTCCTCGTGGGAGGGCACGGCACCATGTGGGACTTCCCGGACAGCGAAGGCTTGCAGAACCTCGTAGCCAGCGTCTACAACGCCGGCGGCGTGGTGGGCGCTGTCTGTCACGGGCCGGCCGGACTGCTGAACGTCGAGTTGGCCAACGGCTTTCGGCTGGTCGAGGGCAGGAAGGTCGCTGCCTTCACCAACGACGAGGAGGTTGCCGCAGGGAAGGACAAGGTCATCCCGTTCTTTTTGGCAGACCGGCTTGAGGAGCAGGGCGCCACCCATGTCTCCGCTGGTGTCTTTGAGGAAATGGTGGTGGTCGACGACCGGCTGGTGACCGGCCAGAACCCGGCCTCAGCCGCTGGCGTGGCCAAGGAGATGGAGAAGCTCCTGGCAGAGGTCATCCACCAGGAAAAAGCCGAGGAGCAGCACGTGGCGGAGGCGCTGCGCGCCGAAAAGGACGCCGAGAAGAGCGCCAAGAAGGCGGCGGCGGCTGGGACTGAGCACTAACGCCTTCAGGGGCACTGAAACTGGCGGCCGCCCCGCGACGGGGCGGCCGCCAGCAGCCGTACGTGCGCCGGCGACCATACTGTCCAACGCATCGCCGACCTGCTTCAGGTTCGGCGCTGCACGATGTACGGCCACCTCAACAAATCAAGGGGCCAAGTTTGCGGCAAAACAAAACCCCCGCTTCCCTTTGTTTATGAAGGGAAACAGGGGCCTTGCTACTTGGCGGTGACGGTGGGATTTGAAACCTCTCCAGTGCCATAGCTGGCATGAAAATTCGCTAGAATTCGCGGAATTGCAGCTACATGAATCACGGTAAATCACGCCTGATGTGGGCAAAATGTGGGCAGGATGTGGGCATCGGTCCTACTCCGGGCCCTTGATCGTTGCCTCGATTAGATCCTCAGTTAAGGCATCTATCAGTTCCTTCGCGTCATCGATGACGATCTGGAGGGCACGCGGGCTGAGGTTACGCTGCCGCAGCGCCGTCGGGATCGTGCGGAGCGATTGCCTAATGTCGGTCAGAAATTCCGCGTCGGTCGGCGTCCATTCGACGGGCTCCCGGTTTCGGTACGCCTTCTGGCGGCAGGCAGCGGAGCAGAACTTACGGTCAGCGCGGCCCATCATGACCTTGCCGCAAACTGTGCACTTGGTTTCCATATCCGTAACGTTACAGCTATCCGTAACGTTACGCAATTGGGATTTAGCACGCCTATGCTGTTTCACGCTCCATTGCTTACCTGCTCAGTCCGTGGTTAGATCAGGCGCATGGGGATCAAATTGGGGAAAAACGGCAAACTTCCGGGCGAGACTCTTATTGGAATCGGGATCATGTTCTGCTTCCTGAGTGTGTTGCTCTTCGTAATGGGCTCGCTCAGCGGTGCAACGAACGGATTCATTCTTGGCGGCGGCTGAGTCCTTGGGCTGCTGATTATCTGCGTGGGCTACTTGAAACGCATATCGGCGGCGCTTATGGCTTCAGTTCAAGTTGAGGCCGCGGCGCCAGCCGCCAAGCTCTAATTCACACCAAAGCGAAAGCCCCCGTCAGGAATGATCCTGACGGGGGCTCTCTCGTTGTGCCCTAGGCGATTAGGCCGCTGAGCTTCCGCTGAACGCTCATTGCGGTAGCTATGGGGTCGTACTGCTCCGTGATGTTGATTGCCCCTACATTGACGTCCCCGCGCCCGGTGGGGGCTGCAGCAGCAACCATCTGTCGCTGTGGTGCGGCTGCCGGCGCGTACTGGAATCCGGCGCGGAGGGGTTGCGTATCCCCGCCGTTGAGCCGGTCCAAGTTCCCATAACCAATCGCCTTAGCCGCAGACGCCTTTATAACGAACTCATCCTTGGAGAGCATGACGGGAACCGAGTCCGACAGTGAGGTGCCAGGGCCATAGACGCGGCCACCTGTAGCCATACCGCCGCGGAGTGAGCCGTTTTGCCTGCCTCCGTCACCAGACCCCATGCCGCCCGGATCCTCGATGGTTTTCTTAAGGGTTGTCTCGTGGAGGTTGGCGTACATGTCGATAACGCGGCCGTCGAGCCCGTCAGCCTTGCCTTTGATCCCGTCGAGCGTGGCGCTGGCGTGGTCAGCGATCCACGCATCAATGTTCACGTTCTTCGGAATGCCAAGCGCCTTACGCGCCATCGTGTCCGCCTCGTCGCCAGTAATGCCAAGCTGTTCCGCAGCCTTGATGAGATCGCCGTAACTGGTACGCAACGCACCCTGCATTCCCTCTTGTGCCGCGGTGGCGCCTTGGGTTGCGAAGGTCTCTGTTGCGGTGGCCTCCATGGCCGTCATCGCAGCCTGTGCCAGGCTGTTGTAGGCCGACTGGTTAGCTCGGCCCGCCTCGGTGTTGATATCCAGCGTCGTGCCGTTCTTGATCACAGAGTCAGTCATCTTGTCGATGGCGTCCTGGTAGCCGATAGCGGCGTCAGAAGCAGACAGGGAAAGCAGCCCAGCGCTAAACAGCGAAGCAGCGAAGGCTGCGATGTCGCTAACCGCGCCGCTAGCGCTCAGTCCCACCTTCTCAAGAGCCCCGGCCATCTCTTCGGTGATCGGCTTGGCGTTGCCCGCCTTGGTGGTGTAGTTTTCCACCGCCGTAGTAGCGCCGGCCATCGACGCCGGGACCTTGCCCATGGCGAAGTCGAGAAGATCCTGCTCAGAGAGCGTCACGCCCGCCTGAGTAGCGAGGCCCATAAGAGCGTCCTTGTATCCGGGAACAGCCTCTAGCGCCTCCCTGGCGCCCTGCCCGTTCTTCTCGAACTCTTTCGTGAGCTCCTGGAAGGACTTGGCGGCAGTTTCCGCCGCGCCGTTCTTGGCTAGGTTACCCATCGCGTTGCCCAAGCCATCGAACTTTTCACGCACCTGTCCAAGGTCATTCTTAGCGGATCCGGTCCATGCGAACATGGCATCGAGACTGTCCTGAACACCAGCGGGAATGTGCGGGTTCGTGAGTTCCTTCACCGCCCCGGCCATATCCTGGATATCCGGGCCTTCGCCCTTGAACTTGTCCCAGCTCTTGAATACCGCATCGAGCCCGGATGCATCGGAAGATCCAGCGGCCTTGCCAACCGCCAGCAATGCCTGCCCGTACTCTTCGGCGGACGTGATGTTCTTCTCGGTGAACAATGCATTGACCACCTGCATTGCTACTAGCGCACCAGCGGCGAGGCCGGCAGCCTTCGCTACCTTGCCGATACCAGCAGCGGCACGCGGTGAAGACGAAGCAAGTGCAGACATCGAGCCGCGGAACTCCATGACCCTAGGCAGGGCCGTCATGAGCCCGCCGCCTAGCAACAGCGCCCCGCCAGCGATACCAGCGATGCCGGCGCCAGCATTCAGAACCGGGGTAGGGATCTTTCCGAAGGCGTCCACGAGATCCTCAGCGCTTTGCACGAGGCCGCGCAACGACTCGGCTACCCCGCCGCCACTCTTGATCAGTAGGGAGTCAAATGAGCCACCCAGCTTCTCGAGGTCACCAGCTAAATTGTCGGTCTTGATCGATGCCGTCACGGCCGCATAGCCCTGATCGTTTACCTTGTCGGTCCAATCAGAGATGCCTTTTGCGCCCTGCTCATAGAGGACGTTCGCAGCGCGCACGGCATCCGAGCCGAACATGACGCCCATGGCGGCGTTACGCGCCTCCGGCGTCAGGTCCTTCATCGAGTCCTTGAGGTTCTGCGAGAACTTTGACAGCCCAATGAACTCGCCTTGCGCGTCATACGCGCTGATTCCGAGCTCCTCCATGGTGCCCGCAGCCTCCTTGGACTGCGGTGTGAGGCGCTGCAACATCGTCTTCATGGACGTGCCCGCATCGGAGCCAGTCAGGCCCGCAGAAGCGAACGCAGCGAGTCCGCCTGTCGTCTCCTCGATAGTCAGGCCGGTAGATGCGGCGACAAGTCCGGTCTGATTGAGAGCAGCCCCGAGATCCTGGACCGAGCCCTGAGCCTTGCCGGCGCCGGCAGCCAGGAGGTCCGCAAGGTGAGGGATGTCATCGCCGGAAAGCTTGAACTGCGTAAGAGCAGATGCCGCGATCTCGGCAGCCTCACCAACACCCAGTGATCCGGCGGCAGCCAGGGACAGTGCGCCGGTCAGACCGCCACCAAGAATGTCCTTGGTAGATACGCCAGCCTTCGCCAGTTCATCAATGCCCTTCGCCGCTTCCTTGGCAGAGAATGCAGTGTCAGCGCCGGCGTCAATAGCGGCCTCCCGCAGGAGTTCCATGTTCCCGGCAGTTTCATGCGTTGACGCCTGCACCTCTGCCATGGCCGAGTCAAATTCCATGAAAGACTTCACCGCGAGTCCGACGCCAGCCAGCATCGCGCCCCCAAGGATCATTGACGCCTTGCCCACGCGGTCCAGGTTCTGCTCATTGTCACGGGCAAACGCTGCCGTGCGATCTGCGAAATCTGTGGTCGCCTGCTGCGCCGTCTTCATGTTGGAGACGAAATTGGATACCTTCGCCTCGATGGCTATTGAAATACTTCTATCTGCCATGATTCACTTCTCTTTCCGTTGCTTGAAACTGCCTTCTTGTTGAATGCTCGAAAACTTTGAACCCTCCGCAGGACCTAAAGACCCCACCAGCGGTGGGGTGCAGGGGGTCCGTTTGGGGGTATGGCCCCAGGGGGTGCCGGGTGCGCGGTGGCCGTCGCTTGTGCTTGTCGTCGTGGCTCCTACGCACCCGGCGCCGTGTGGCGCTGGTGCAGTGTTCTGACTGCCCATCACTTCCGTTCTCAGCTCACCCTTGTGGACTGCGGTGGTGTTGACGCCTGACCATGGGGGTTACTGCTGGGGTTGGACCACTTCGGAGACCTTGCGGCCATCCGGGAGTGTGGGTTCCAGGTTCATCAGCACGGGGTTGCCGAGCGCGTCCCTTGCTGTCGGGTGCTGCACTGTGTGAATGGGCATGCGTACTGTGTCCAGCGTCCCGTCCGGGTTGCGCGGCATGTACGGGTAATCGCCGTTGGGTCCGGGATCGAGTGCGTCATTTGCCATGGCTGGCCTCCAGCCAGGCGGCGGCATCTTCGTAGCTGGTGGGGATCTCGGGGCCGATGGCGTCTTCGTAGCTGTTAATTCCGTTGCGCTGGGCGAGCCGTTCGCACTGCGAGTTGAGCCATTCGGGGAACTTCACGTCAGCGATGCGCAGGTCTGGCGGTGTCGGGCCGGTGTACTCGGGCACCCGGTTGATGGAGGCCTGAGCGGATGACCGTAGGTGGTAGCGCGCCCACCGTGAGGCGTGCCAGTTGGTGTATCCGATGAACGCCCCGGCGAGGTCGCCGTCACTGACTGCTTTCTCTGCGGCGGTGATGGCGGCGGCGCCGTCTTCTTCCAGCTTGGTTTCCGTTTCCTTGTAGGTCCGGAGGATTTCTTTTGACCATTCCTTCTGGGCGGCGGTTACTACGTCGGCGCGGCGCTGGCCCTCGGCCTGTTCCTGCTGGCGGCGGCTTTCGAGTTCCTGGGCGAGTTCTTCAGTGCTGAGTTTGATAGTCATGATGGTTCTCTACTTTCCGTTGGTGATCTGCTGGTGCGCGGTTTTTGCTTGGTCCAGGTAACCGAGCGCCATATGCATGTTCGGGCTGAGCTTGATGCCTTCGGTCTGCATGCGCTGAAAGTTCGCGTACTCGGCCTGGGCTGCCGGCGTCCATGACGCGGCCTTGTCTTCGAGCTGGCGGGCCTCGTAGCGCTCTGCGGGGCTGGTGTGGTCGGTGCTGTCGCTGTACATTCAGATGCTCCTTGAATTGGTGGTGTTGTTGTGGGCGTCTACTGAATCAGCCAGCTGGTTGGCGAGGCGCAGGGCGGCGGAGATGGGAATAACGCCTTGGATCTTGCCCGCGCTGCGGATAACGACGCCGGGCTCCTGTTCACCGGATGGCGCCGTGAGAAGTGCAGGGTTAGCGCGGAACCTTTCGGCCTGCATCATGTTGTGCTGGTAGCTGGCAGCCTTGCTAATGAACATCAGTTCTCCTGTTCGGTGTGGTTGCTCATACGTCGGCTTCCAGTTCCCGGACCCGCTGGCGGCTCTGTGCAAGCTCTTGGCTGAGTTCGGATACCTTGGCCAGGACTGTGGCCGTGACGCCCATCCAGTGCCCGATCTGGGTTTCCGCGTCAGCGTCAGCCGGGGGTAGGTTCTCGCGGAGGAAGGTGAGTACGTCGGGATCAACTGCGGAGGTTATCCGGGGGTCTGAGAGGAAGGCGTCGTTCATTCTCCGGCCTCCGTCTGCTTTGTCGCGGGCGTGATGGGCTCGCCCCATGGGATGCCGCGTGGAATCGGGTTCGGGGCGCCTGGGGCTGCGGGTGGCGGGGCTTCGAAGGTCAGCGGGGCTTCAGGTGACACATTTGTTTCAGGTGCCGGGGCGGTGGGTTCGGGCGTCTGAGTGGTCATGGTCTATCTCCTACTTCAGGTAAAGGGCAGTGGCGGCAATGCTGGCCTGATTGGCTGCGGCTTCGGCCCACGTGCTGAGGCCGGCGCGGGTGGCGACACCTACCGTGATGGTCTGCCCGCCTGACAGGCCGGTAAGCGTGGTGTTGAACGGGGAGGCTAGCCCGGCGCCTAATCCGGCGGGGGCGGAAGTGTAGAGCTCTCCGCCGTTGACGGTCTGCACCACAGCGGCCACATAGAGGTAATCCGCGGCGGCGCCGCTATTCGTGCCCATGGCCGTCGCGTTGGCAATCACTATCGCCTGAGTGAATCCAGCCGGGACAGTCAACGTCACAGAAGCCCGAACGGTTGAGGTGGTGGTGATCGCGTAGTTAGAAATGCCGTTGCTCGCCGTGCCGGTCTGGACGGGGTTAGCAAGGGCGTCATTGTTGATGATTCCCGCGGGAAGTCCGAGCGTGCCGGTCACATCGAACCCGCCAGCTACGGGCTTGATGCCCATAGGGCTGAACGGGTTAGCGGCGCGGTCCTGCTGCATCTGGCGCTTGAGGTCGGCGATCTCACGCGGGATCCAGTCGTCCCCTCTTAGTCCGAACATTCCTGGCTGTGCCATTATTTACTGTCCTTTTCGTTGGTGGGTCTCGCGGAGGGTGTCGCAGAGTTCGATGTACTGCGAGCGGGTCAGATTCATGACGGCAACCGACGGGGGCTTCATGCGGCCCGGATCTTTTCGCATGGCGTGTAATTCAGCCACGCCTCATCCATGGAACGTGTGTAGCCGGCGGGGTAGCCGTTGTGCTCGTGGCAGTCGTCGCACGTGGTGCGGCCATCGCCACTGAGCCCGATGCAGTCGTCTGTCTCGCAGGGAATTGAAAACATCACGCGGCCCTCGATTCAGGGAAGGCGGCGATCCACATTCTCTTGGCCTGGTTCGGCGTCACGCCGGCCACTGCAACGAGCTCTGCCTCTGACCTGATGCCCCGGGAGTCGATCTTCTGACGCCACCCAATTGCATTGGGTTCGGTGGGGTAAGCGGGCTCGATAGCGTTTCCCGGTTCATCACTTGAACTACTGGGAGTAACAACTACCTTCTCTAGGCCAGTCCTGTCCCTTTCGGTTTCACTTCCGCTTGGCGATTCGATACGCGGTTCGGTTTTTCCCCTTGAATTGGCGGGGTTTTCGTTGCCCTGCTTCATGGCGTTTTGTTCTTCCCTCGAAAAAACCTCGGTTATCTCTTCGGTTTTCGATTCGCTTAGCGATTCGGTTAGCGAATGGGTTTCAAGGTTGGTGACGTCCTGGACCTGCTCCCGCGTCTTGCCCTTGGGTCTGCCACCTTTTCCGCCGTTCTGTCGGTTGATCTCCTGCTGCTTGATTACCGCTTCACGGGTGCGCTGGTACTGGGCGTGGTGCCTGATCACATAGGCGGTGCCAACGTCCAGCCAAAAGCCCTGGTCCAGCAGCTCCGTAACAGCCTCGGGCTTCTTAGCGAACCTGCCGACGTCTTCCTTGGGGACGCACAAATCAAGCAACTTTCGGTTGCTCCATATCAGCCCGTCCGAATGCAGCCGGTAGGCCTCATCTGAGAGCACCCAGCAGTCGTCGGTAAAGTCGTCGCTGAGTTTTGTCCAAGTCATCTAGGTCAGCCCTCCGTAGCCTCAGCGGCAGCGATCTTGGAAGCAACCGCGGTTAGGTCCGCCGCGAGCTGGAGAGCCTCAGCGGGTGTGATGTTCGCGTAAGTCGGCCGCTCGTGGTCGGCCATCCACACCTCGATTGAGCGAGCGCCGCCGTTGGAGTTCCATGTCCATGCCGGTGTGATGATCCAGCGGCGGCTCATTGTCTCTGGGCCGATCCACCGAGTGTCGGACTTGGGGGCCAGGGTGTAGCCGGCGGGCGGCATGGGGATCGGGCCGAGCAACTCCAGCAGTTCCGCCGCCGTCATGCCCAGCTTCTCGGCCATGTCTGCGAGGTCTCGCACGGTGACTGGGTACTTGGTAGTGTTCATGGTGAATCTCCTAGGAATGGGTTGGTTCTTCGGCCGTGACGGACTTTGGCGAGGCGTCACGGTCTTTTTCTTTCTTCAGGGCAACTTTGCAAGCTTTGGCCGGCGTGATCCCCTTGACCCGATAAGGGTTTTTCGCGGCAACCGCGGCGTCATTCAGCGGTCCCTCATGGCTGGTGCCATGCCAGTACCCGGACTCCCACGCCGCGGCGAGGTCGGCCTCGGTGTAGACCTTGCTCACGCCGTGGCCCTTTCGCTGGTGCACTGCATGGTGTTGGCGGCAAGCCACACGTTCACGTCGGACATGCTGTAACGAACAGCCTTCGCTCCGAGCTTGATGAACTTGGGGCCGATACCCCGGTATCGCATCTGGGCAAGTGCGCCGGTGGTTGTGCCGAATATCTCGGCTAATGCTGCGGGGGAAACCAGCTCTTCAGTCATTCCGTGCCTCCTTGTGGTTCAGTCTTGACAAGAGAGACTCTACTGATGTGAGTCACGACTGTCAAACGTGAATCACCTAGGGCCTTGGTTGTCGTCGGTGAACCACTCTGCAACAATGACGGCATGAGTGAAGTTGAACTAGATTCCACGTACGTGCCAGACGAGGGGTTCGAGAGCTTCCCGCTGGGTTCGGTACAAATTGATCTACCTGGGCTGCTGACGATTGCCAACGTGCCAGTTGAGGGTCAAAGCGTCTCCTTCCGAGTCGATTGGATTGACGGCGTAGGTGTGCGGCCTACGGCAATCACGGTCACATCCACGCGAGGGGAAGAAGTCACGTCTACGGACCTCCGCAACGTGAACGCCAAAAACCTTTACCGCGCCGCGATTGTGAAGCACGTGACCTATCAGCGAATGTTTCTAGTCGATGGGGAGGAGTGGGACGGCAAGATTATGCGCGAGAGTCCACTCCGGCTTCCTGACGATGTTCTGGAGAAGCTCCGCCTCCAGGGGCCCAGGTACGCAACCTTGAGCTATGTGGTGGATATGTACATGTTCGCGGACTCTATTGGTCTGGCTCCGGCGTTGTACGTCCAGCAAATGTTCGCTACCGAGCACCTTGATCCATTACCTAGGACTACGGCCACCAAGTGGATAAAAAAGGCGCGGGATATGGGCCTGTTTGAAGAGTGGTTCGAGCATGGCGACGATTGAGCCCTATGAGACGACGGCGGGCAAGCGATACAGGGTCCGCTATCGGAAGCCTGACCGTACGCAGACGGATAAACGGGGGTTTCGGACTAAGCGTGACGCTGAGTTATTCCTCGCCTCTGTCGAGGTTTCTAAGGCCCGCGGGGAGTTCGTAGACGCTACCGCCGCTCGGGCGCTGGTGGGGCCTCTGGGCACCTTATGGTTGGCGCGCCAGACTCATCTGAAGCCGTCGTCATACCGGCCGGTTGAATCGGCGTGGCGGAATCATGTCCTGCCGACGTGGGGTCATGTAGCGGTGGCCGATGTTCAGAAGACGGCGGTTCAGCAATGGGTTTCTGAGATGTCGCTGGGGGACCTGAAGGCAACGCCGCCGCGGAATCCGAAGGGCGCGACTCTGGTTATTCGGGCCTACGGTGTGCTTGCTGCCGTCCTTGATGATGCCGTGAGCGACCGGCGGACCATGACTAATCCGGCGCGGGGCATATCGCTGCCCCGGAAGGTGAAGAAGCCTCACGTCTACCTCAGTCACGATCAGGTGCACGAGCTGGCGGCGGCGAGCAAGTACCCCACATTGGTCCTGGTGCTGGCCTACTGCGGGATGCGGTGGGGCGAGGCGACTGGCCTGCGGGTAAAACACCTGGACATGCTGCGGCGCCGGTTCCTGATCGAGGAAAACGCGGTGCAGGTTGGCTCTGTGATCGAGGTCGGCACTCCGAAGAACCATAAGAAACGGACAGTGCCTTTCCCGCGGTTCTTGGGGGAGCGGTTGGCGCAGCAGTGCGAGGGTAAGGGCCGTGACGATCTGGTGTTCCCGGGCCCCGATGGGCACCACCTGCGGCTTGCCCGCGTGCACGAGGACAATATGAGTTGGTTTGCCGGCGCTGTAAAGCGGTCTGGTGTTCCAAGGATCACTCCGCACGACTTAAGGCACTCGGCGGCGAGCTTCGCCGTGTCTGCTGGCGCTAACGTCAAAGCAGTGCAGAAGATGCTCGGTCACAGCTCGGCAGCCATGACTCTGGACGTGTACGCGGATCTGTTTGACGGGGATCTTGACTCTGTTTCGGACGCACTGGATCACGCCGTATCTCTGGCAAGTGTGGGCAAAATGTGGGCAAACACCTGATTCATGGGAAAGCAAAAGGCCCTACTCCCCTTTGTTTACAAGGGGAGTAGGGCCTTTCTCATTGGCGGTGACGGTGGGATTTGAACCCACGTTGGCTTTGACACCAAACAACATTTCGAGTGTTGCACCTTCGGCCGCTCGGACACGTCACCAACCTGAATAGGTTACCGGAGCATACCGCCCATCCACAAAACGGCAGGCATTCAGCCCCCGGATGGTGCAAAGGGACATCTATGCCCACGCCAGCGTCCGAGGACACGATGGGCCCTGCAGGATTCTGCTCGGCTGGTCGAGTGGACGCATGCTGGGGGGCATGTAGCGGCAGGGTTATGCACATAGGCATTCAGCCTCGCCGTTATTGTCAGCCCCTCGCGGGATGATTTGGGTATGGATAGCAGAGCGGCTGTGGCGACGGCGGAGGCCCTTTCGGTGTCTTTCGCTGAGCTTGCGGTGGTGCTCCGGGACGGGACCGATTCCGGCTGTTCCGGGGAGGCTGATCCGATGCGCCGGGTGGCGGATGGTTTCCTGGACGGGCTGGCCGAGATCTCACGGCTGGACGCGAAAAGTGCCGCCCTGAAGGCCTGGCTGGCTGCCGGTTACGCCGCCGCTGCCGAGGCTTTGGCGGGCCCTGCAACGTCGCCCGAGGACCATACCGGGCAGGAGATGGCCATGGTCGCGGAGGTCGCGTGTGCCCTG
>NZ_PJIW01000079.1:0-527 GCF_002929755.1 Arthrobacter sp. 4R501
GGCGGGCAGGAGCAGATCAGGTTGCGGTCTCCGCCGGCGCCGTCGATGCGGCCGACGGGCGGGAAGTACTTGTCCTGCTTGAGGTGGTGGACCGGGAAGGCGGCCTGCTCACGCGGGTACTGACGGGTCCAGTCGGAAGATACGACGGCGGACGCGGTGTGGGGTGCGTGGCGCAGCGGGCTGTTCTCCACGGTGAAGTCGCCGTTGGCGACCTGGTCGATTTCCTTCCGGATGGTGATCATCGCGTCGATGAACCGGTCGATCTCCACCAGGTCCTCGGACTCGGTGGGCTCCACCATCAGCGTGCCCGCAACCGGGAACGCGAGGGTGGGAGCATGGAAACCGTAGTCGATGAGGCGCTTGGCCACATCTTCCGCGGTGACGCCGGTCCTGGCCGTCAGCTCACGCAGGTCCAGGATGCACTCGTGGGCCACGAGTCCGCCCTCGCCGGTGTAGAGGACCGGGAAGTACTCGTTCAGGCGAGCCGCAACGTAGTTCGCCGCGAGCAGCGCCGACTTCGTGGCCTC
>NZ_PJIW01000080.1:0-526 GCF_002929755.1 Arthrobacter sp. 4R501
ATTATCTCATAAACCTTGATGGTTTACATAAGCAACTTAATAACTAATGAAACTATCTCAACTCGAAAAAAAGGTAAAATAAAGCAACATATAATTTAAACAAACGTCACAACTTATTATGCATTACATGCTTTACTACAAGAGTACTAATTAACAAATAAAAGATCGTTAGTACCCTTTTCTAACCTCGTACAAGTCTACATAACTGAATAAAATACTACTACCAAGCAAATTTAAAAGTTGCCGGTATATTGTTGGGGCATTTTACTTGTGAACTTGCTTGTTGACCTCATTCTTGGCTTGAGTTCCTTGCTTGCCAACTTCGGCCTGAGCCTTGCTAGACTCCTTCTGGGCTCCGGACTCGGTAGCATCGGCCCTCGCCTTTTCGGCTCCGGCCTTCACTGCCGCAGCAGCGTCACTAGCCTTCTGCTTTGTTGTTTCCATGATCTTACCTTGTTACCTTTTCTTAAACTTTAGAACTTTGGATAAACACAATAATCTTCAATATAGTGATTTTTTCTTGTTT
>NZ_PJIW01000081.1:0-524 GCF_002929755.1 Arthrobacter sp. 4R501
CGATCCCCATCCGGCGCTGGTGGGAATGGTCCGCAGTGGCGGACACCAGCCCCACCACATAGGCGCCTTGGCCGGGGATATTTCCGTCTATATCGAAATTCGCCACCAGGGACGTGTCCTTGGCAGCGATGCTGACGTGCTTGAGAAGTGCGTTATGGGAGCTCATGGCTCAATCCTGCTACCTGCGCCTGCGTCCGTCCACCCCTGATCTAGGTTTTGTCCCGGCACCGTCGTAGACTGGAGTTGTTCGAAGATATGTTCGAATAACCTGCTTGGTTTACTTGTTTGGTTTTTACAGATGGTGTGGTCCGGGAGGCACTATGGGCATGTTCAGCGAGTCGGTCGACGTCGTCTGCACCCCCGCCGGAACGCCCCTCAGGCTTGGCTGGGCAGGCCGCCGCTATACGGTCTGTGCTGATCCGGTCCGCTGGTATGAGCGGCGCCAGTGGTGGGCGGAGGAACCGAGGGCCCCGCTGGGAAGCGGCCCCGGACTGGTGGATCACGAGATCTGGCGGGTCCAGGTG
>NZ_PJIW01000082.1:0-520 GCF_002929755.1 Arthrobacter sp. 4R501
CGCCTCCGGACCCGGTAACCGCGGCAAACTGATCATCGTCTTCGCGATCACATTCACGGTCATGATCGCGGAAATCATCGGTTCGAGCCTCACCGGCAGCCTCGCACTCCTGGCCGATGCCGGCCACATGTTCACGGATTCCACCGGGCTGCTGATCGCATTCATCGCCGCGTCGCTGGCACTGAAACCGGCCACTCCGAAACGGACGTGGGGTTACAAGCGGGCCGAAATCGTCGCCGCGGCGGGCCAGGCAGCCCTGTTGCTCGGCGTCGGCGGCTTCGTCATCGTCGAGGGAATCCGCCGCCTCTTCGAGCCTCCGGAGGTCGGCGGGCACGCGATGCTCTGGTTCGGCATCATCGGTCTCGCCGGGAACGTCATCGGGCTGATCGTCCTTGCATCCGGCCGGAACCACAACTTCAACATGAAGGCCGCGTTCCTTGAAGTGCTCAACGATGCGCTTGGGTCCGTGGCTGTGATCGTCGCGGCGATCATCATCGCCGTGACCGGCTGGGTCCAGGCT